>NZ_JBHXFL010000063.1:0-35232 GCF_042724095.1 Streptomyces sp. NPDC127100 | reverse complement strand
CGCCAACACCTTCCTCGACGCCCTCGCCACCCACCGCCACACCCACAACCAACCCGCCACCAGCCTCGCCTGGGGCCTCTGGCACACCACCAGCGAAATGACCCAGCACATGAGCGCGACGGACGCCCTCGTCCTGGCCCGCAACGGCGTGCTGCCGATGTCCGAGGAAGAAGGGCTCGCCCTCTTCGACCAGGCCATCGCCTCGGGTGAACCGGTCGTGGTGCCGGCGCCGATCAACACGAGCCAGGTGCGGGCCCGTCTGGAGGCCGGCGATGCCGTGTCGCCGCTGCTCCAGGGGCTCGTGAAGGTGCGCCCTCGGCTGCGGACGGCCGCGACCGCCGCGGACTCCTCCGAGGAACTCTCGGCACTCCTGCCGCAGCGACTCGCCCAGGTGCCGGCCGAGGAACGGCTGCCGGTGCTCCTCGACTTCGTACGGGAGCAGGCAGCGTCGATCCTCGGGCTCGACGGCGTCGAGGCGGTCGTACCGCACCGCGGGCTGCTGGATCTCGGGTTCGACTCGCTGACGGCCGTGGAGTTGCGCAACCGGCTCGGCCGGGCGGCCGGGCTGCGGCTGCCGACGACACTCGTCTTCGACCATCCGACCGCGCAGGGCATCGCGTCGTATCTGCTCGGGCAACTCGCCCTCGACGAGGAGGCCGGGAGCGGTTCGCCGCGGTCGTTGCTGGACGGTGTCGCCTCGCTGGAGGCGGCCCTGCTGTCCGCGGAGCCCGACGACACCGTCCGTGAGGAGCTGGCGGCGCGGCTTCAGTCGCTGCTGCTGGGGCTGACCGACGGCGGCGGTGCCACGGCCGCGCGCATCGGTGAGGCCTCGGACGACGAGATCTTCGAGTTCATCGACAACGAGCTCGGTCTCTGACCGACAGGGCCGCTCCACGAACGGAGGCCGCCGGATGTGATCCGGCGGCCTCCGTCGTTCGTCCGTCACATGCCCCGAAGAGGGATCAGCCCACTCCCGCCACGTGCCCGTCGGGGCGGATCAGCACGGACCGGACGTCCTCCCATCCGTCCCGCTCCTCGGCCGGCCAGCCGCGTACGACGTGCACGGCTCCCGGAGCCGTGGCCGACACGGACGACACGCTCTCGGCGTCCCCGTCGTCCCCGTCGCCCGTGCGGACGAGCAGTACGTGGGCGGCGTCCCTGAGGTGGTCGAACAGACGGCTCGTGCCGTCCCCCTCCAGCCTCAGGGTGAGGTCGGGGACGCGGGTGCCGACGAGCGGGTGGGCCTCGGCGTCGGAGGGCGGCGGGTAGGCGTAGTCGAGCGCCGTGATCTGCCCGGCCAGGTACTGGTTGACCTGGGGAAACTCGAGGAGGCGGGAGAAGAGGTCGCGCAGGTGCTGACCGCCCGGGGTGAAGTCGAAGACCATGGTCGTCTGCGCCAGGGTGTTGGCGATGACGGCCTCACCGACGGGGTGGCGTTCGTCGTGGTACGTGTCCAGGAAGTCCTCGCCGGCGTCGCCGCGTACCACCGCGGCGAGCTTCCAGCCCAGGTTGGTGGCGTCCTGGAGGCCCGTGTTGAGTCCCTGGCCGCCGAACGGGGAGTGCACGTGCGCGGCGTCCCCGGCCAGCAGTACCCGGCCGGTGCGGTACCGGGCGGCGACACGGGCGGGGTTGCCGACGCGGGAGAGCCAGGTCGGGGAGTGGGCGCCGCAGTCGGTGCCGGTGAGGCGGAGGAGGACCTCGCGCAGTTCCTCGAAGGAGACGGGCTCTTCCTTGGTGACCCGGCTGGACTCCCGGTCGCAGACCATGATGCGGTGCCGGCCGGTGTCCGGGACGATGCCGCCCATGAACCAGCCGAGCCTGCTGCCGTCCGGCGCCGGGAAGTGCCTGATGCCCAACTGGCCCATCCAGGACGGGGGTTCGTCGAGCGTGACGTCGGACAGGATGTAGGTGGCGGTGGTGCTGCTGCCGGGGAAGCCGATGTCGGCGAGCTTGCGCACCGCGCTGTGGGCACCGTCGCAGCCGACGACGTAGCGCGCGGAGACGCTCTCGCCGTTCTCCAGTTTCAGGCGTATACGGTCGGGCTGGGCGGTCAGGCCCACCACGGCGTTCCCTCGTTCGACCCTGACGCCGAGGTCGCCGAGGGCCTCCTCGATGACCTCCTCCACGACGTTCTGCCGCACCGACAGGCCGTAGGGGTGCGTGGTGTCGAGCCCGGCGAGCTGGAGCCAGGGCAGCAGTCCGGCCACGTTCGCCACGGGGAGTCTGCGGGAGCGCTCGCCGGCGACCCGGTCGAGGAGGCCTCGCATGTCGAGGATCTCCAGGCTGCGGGCCTGGAGGCCGAACGCCCGGATGTAGGGGCTGCGTTCGGTGTCCCGTTCCAGGACCCGGACGCTCGCACCCCCGACGGTGAGTTCCCTGGCCAGCCAGAGGCCGACGGGGCCGGCTCCGACGACGGCGACGTCCACGATGTCTTGTTCACTGGGCACTGAGGCTCCCGAAGGTCGGTGGGCGTGGGTCGGCCTCAGGCTAGGGAGCGGTTCTAAAGGCCTGGAAAGGCCACGGAGTCGGTGCCGGGACGGTCGTCCTGGCCGGTGGTGCGGCCGCACAGCAGCACCACACCGCACGCGGCGACGGCGGCTCCGGCCAGGGCGCACACGGCCCCCGGTGTGCCGCCGTCGAGGTGCTCGCCGAGGACGGTCAGGCCGATGAGGCAGGAGGCCACCGGGTTGGCGAGGGTGATGAGGACCAGGGGGGCGCCGAGGCCGCCGCGGTAGGCGACCTGGGAGAGCAGGACTCCGGCCAGGGCCAGCGGAGGGACGAGTATCGCGGACAGCGCGGTGGCCGGGTCGAGGAGTGCGCCGGGTCCGTCGTGGATGACGGCCACGGAAAAATTCTGGGTGAGTGCGGAGCCGACGGCGAAGGAGACGCCGGCGGCGACGGCGTTGCGGAGGCTGTGCGCGGGGTTGCGGGCGAGCAGGACGACCGTCGCCGCGCAGCCGCCGGCCAGCAGGCAGGTCTGGGGCAGGCTCAGGAGGGGGCCGGCCGTGGGGTGCTGGGCCGTGGTGGCCGGGAGCAGGCCGGCCAGGCCGGCGAGGGCGAGGGTGACGCCCCGCCATTCGCGGCGGGCGACCCGGCGGCCGCTGAGGGCGGCGCCCGTGGGTACGGCGAGGACGACGGAGAGGGCGCCGAGTGGCTGGACGAGGCTGAGCGGGCCGTAGCAGAGGGCCGCGACATGGAGGAGGCCGCCGGCGAGGTTGAGGCCGAGCGCCGTCAGTCCCTGGCCGCGGCGGAAGAGACCGTGTCCGCGGTGGAGGGGGCCGCTCGCGGTGGCCGCCGTACGGGCGGCGAGGCGTTCCTGGAGGACGGCGCCGACCGCGTAGCAGGCGGCGGAGAGGACCGACAGGACGACGGTTGCTGCGGTGGCGTTCATGCCTCCCCCACGGGGCTGGTGCGTCGGACCGGGTGCGCCGGGGCCGCGCGCCGGGAGTCCGTGGCGGCGTCCCACCGGGGCGTGCGCCGGCGCGGGAGCGGAAAGGGGGTGCGGAACGAGCGGAGCCCGGCGACCGGCCGGGGGTTGTACCGGTCGCCGAGCCCGTTCTTCGCGCCGTCCCGTCCCCACGACCCGGCGCGAAACCGGACACCCGCCCTCCGCTGGGCGAGCGGTCCAGGTCCCGGGGCACGTGGGCCCCGGGGGTCTGCGGTGCGGTCCGGCCCTGCGGCCGGACCGGCCGTGTGTTCCGCGTCAGACGTGCACGGCGGTCTCGCCCGTGGCGCTGGAGCCGCGCCTGGTGAGCAGGGCGAGCACGGCGCCGAAGCCGGCGATGACGGCGGAGATGGTGAAGGCGAGGCCCATGCCGCTGATGAAGCAGTCGTGGGCGATCCCGGTGATGGTGTCGGCGATGTTCCGCGGGGTGTTCTCGGGTACGGGTGCCAGGCCGATGGAGACGGCGTCCTTCATGGCCTCCTGCTGTTCCCCGTCGACCTGCGGGAGGCCCGCGGCGGCCCACTTGTCGGGGAGGGTGTTGCCGACGCGGGAGGCCATCACGGCGCCCAGGACGGCGGTGCCGAGGCTGCCGCCGACCTGCATGGCGGCCTGCTGGAGGCCGCCGGCGATACCGGCGTGCTCCTCGGGGGCGTTGCTGACGATGACGTCCGTGCTGGCGACGATGACGGGGGCCAGTCCCAGGCCGAGGAGCACGAACCACAGGGACATGGCGAGGGTGCTGGCGTCGGTGTCGAGCGAGCCGAGGCCGAGGATCGCGGCACCGGAGAGGGCCATGCCGCCGGCCAGCGGGATCTTGGGGCCGTACTTCGCCATGAGGGCGCCGCCGAGCGGCGAGCCGACGATCATCATCGCGGTGACGGGCAGCAGGTGGACGCCGCTGTCCACCGGGCTCATGCCGTGCACGTTCTGCAGGTAGAAGGTGATGAAGAACAGGCCGCCCATGAAGGCGAAGGCCATCAGGACCGTCACGACGGTCGCGGCGGACAGGGAGACGGAGCGGAACAGCGCGAGCGGGATGAGCGGGTCGCGGGCCTTGGACTCCCAGAGCACGAAGAGGAGCCCGAGGACGACGGACGCGGCGAGCAGTCCGAGGGTCTTGGCGCCGCCCCAGCCCCATGCCTCGGCCTTGATCAGGCTGAAGATGAGGCAGAACATCGAACCGGACAGCAGGATGACGCCGGGGAAGTCGAACATCCCCCCGGAGGCTGCCTTCTCGGCCGGCGGCTTGCGCAGGACGATCAGGCCGAGCGCGAACGCCACGATGCCGACGGGGATGTTGAGGAAGAAGACCGATTCCCAGTTGACGTGCTCGACGAGCAGGCCGCCGACGATGGGGCCCGCGGCGATGGAGGCGCCGATCACCGCGCCCCAGATGCCGATGGCCATGTTGAGCTTCTTCGCCGGGAAGGTGGCGCGCAGCAGGCCGAGTGCGGCCGGCTGGAGCAGTGAGCCGAACATGCCCTGCAGGACGCGGAAGGCGATGACCAGGCCGGGGCTGCCGGACAGTCCGATGGCGGCCGAGGTGGCGGCGAATCCGGCGACGCCGACGAGGAAGGTCTGCCGGTGGCCGAAGCGGTCACCGAGCTTGCCCGCGGTGATCAGTGACACGCCCAGCGCGAGCAGATAGCCGTTGGTGATCCACTGGATCTGTTCCAGCGTGGCGCTGAGGTCCTGCTGGATGGCGGGGTTGGCGACGGCGACGATCGTGCCGTCCAGGGTCACCATCATGGCGCCGATGCCGACGGTGAAGAGCGTGAGCCAGGGGTGGCCGCGCAAGCCCTTCCTCGGCGGGCCGGGCTCCGCATCGGCGGTCTTGTGTAAGGAGGAGGTCTGGGCCATGACGGCTCCGATTCGTGTCATGTCGTGACAGACAGCGGGGGTAACTGCCTGAGAAGATATGGCAGTCGCTGACAAACGTCAATGTCTGCTAGTAGACAGCCACTGCCATGAAATTCTGGCACTATGGTGGTGCGGCGGCCGCCCTGGTGTGACGCCGCGACAGGCGTCCTGACTACGGGGGTTCAGGCGACGTTCCGACCCATCGGCGATAGTTGAGGAGCTGGCGACAGGTGAGAGTGGGAGCTGACGCAGGAGAACCCGGGCTGCGGGCACGGAAGAAGCAGCTCACCCGCGACGCGCTGATCCGCTCTGCGATCGGCCTGTTCACGGAGCAGGGTTACGAGCGCACGACGGTCGACGAGATCGTCGCCGCCGTCAACGTCTCGCAGCGCACGTTCTTCCGGTACTTCAACGGCAAGGAGGACGTCGCCCTCGCCCCCGCCACCGAGATCGACGAGCGCGTGCTCGAACTCCTCACCGAACGCCCGCTGTCGGAACCCCCGTTGGAGGCTCTGCGCCGCTCGGTGCGGGAGACCTGGGCCGGTGTCAGGGAGCAGACGGAGCGGATCAGCGGCGTCACCGCCCTCGCCCGGATCCTGCGCATCGTCGAGACCGCTCCCGGTCTGAGCGCCGCGCACGCCCAGCGCACCATGGCGTTCGAGGAACGCCTCGGCCGGGAGATCGCCCGCCGGGAGAACCTCGACTACGACACCGATCCCCGCCCCAAGCTCGTGGTGGCCATCTTCACCGCGGTGACCCGGGTGGCCAGTCGCTGCTGGGGACTCGACGAGGACGCCGACCTCGACGCCGTCGCCAAGACCATCGAGGAGCACTTCGACCTTCTGCTGCCGACCCTGGAAGGGCCCTGGTCTCCCCCGGGCCAGGAGGGCCACGACGGCTGAGTGCGCCGCCCGGCCGCATGTGGGACACGGGCGTCGTACGGCACGCTGCCCCTCGACTCTCATCCGCGATCGCACAGTTGGTCCCGCAGCCGGCGCTCGACCGCGGTCAGCGGAAGCTCGGGGCAGAGCCGTTCGGGATGGGCCGGGGCAGGCCCGGCGAGCGCCGGCCGCCGCACCGGCGCCGCCTCCGGCAGCGGCGGGACGCAGGCCCAGAAACTGCCGTAGTCGACCAGGGCGTCCCAGACCGCCCGAAGGCAGCGGGCACCGGGCGATCGCCTCACAGGCTCCATTCAGTCACGCTCCTCGCTCACCACGGCGCCGTCGCGGCAGTGCTTTCGCAGGCAGCACCGTGCCGGTCGGAGCTAAAGCCGCGCTGAACGTCCGAACAGCACCGCCGGGCCTGGTCGCCGGCCGGCCCCGGTGAGGTCCCCGCGCCCGGATGCCGGCCGCCCAGGAATCATCGACGGAGGAGATCGTGCTCGACGACCGGTCCGTATCGGTGCACCGCTTCGCCCCGGTCACCCGGCGCAGGTTCCAGCTCGTGTGCTTCGCACCGGACGGCCGCCTCACTCCGTTCCACCGGTCCGCGGCCGAAGCGCTCGCGCCCTCCACCGAAGTGCTGTCCGTGCTCTACGCGCGGCCGGCCGACGGGCCCCCGGTGACGGACTCGGAGCGCTCCCCCGCGCTGCACGACCGCATCGCCGCGGAACTGGCCGGGCGACTCGACAGTCCCACCGTCCTGTTCGGGCAGGGACCCGGCGCGGTGGTCGCCCTGGAAGTGGCGCGCAGGCTCGAACTGGCCTTCCTGATCGACGACATCCGCGGCGCCCGGCTCGCGGCCCTGCTGGTCTCCTCGCAGCCGGCCCCGCCCTGCTGGCCCCGCGCCGAGGCGGCCGCGATCAACTGCCCCATCGGTGTCTTCCGCGGCGACGCCGACCCCCGGCTGCGTCACGACGAGGCCGTGGCCTGGGCGTACCACGGCAAGAAGCGCTTCGACCTGCAGGTGCTGCACGGCGGCAAGGACTACTTCGCACACCGCCCGGCCGAACTCGTCAACGCCCTGTCGGACTACCTGCTCATGCTCGGCTGACGGGCGTCGGCCGGGTCGTTTGGCCGGAGTTTAGACGCGGTTGCGACCGTGGTCCCATGAACTCAGCCGTACGCAACGCCCGGAACACCGAGGCCTGGATCCGTCGGTTCCACCAGGCCCCCGACGACGGCCTGCGCCTGGTCTGCCTGCCTCACGCGGGCGGCAGTGCCAGCTTCTACCACCCGTTGTCGGCCGCCGTCTCCCCCCGCGTCAGCACCCACGCGGTGCAGTACCCGGGCCGGCAGGACCGCCGTCACGAGCCCTGCATCGACAGCATCCCCGAGCTCGCCGACGCGCTCTTCGAGGTGCTGGAGCCCTGGACGGACCGGCCGCTGGCCCTGTTCGGCCACAGCATGGGCGCCACCCTCGCCTTCGAGGTCGCCGTACGGATGGAGGAGCGCCTCGGTACGCCGCCCGCCGCGCTGTTCCTGTCCGGCCGCAGGGCGCCCTCCCGCTTCCGTCCCGAGCGCGTCCACACCCTGGACGACGCCGGGATCATCGACGAGCTGGCCACCCTGAGCGGCACCGATCCCCGTGTGCTGCGCGAGCCGGAGATCCTCGACATGGTCCTGCCGATGCTGCGCAGCGACTACCGTGCCATCGAGACCCACCGGGGCCGGCCGGGCGACGCGGTCTCCTGCCCCGTGACGGTCCTCACGGGCGACAGCGACGAGCGCGTCTCGGCGGAGGAAGCCGCCGCCTGGGCGGATCACGCCCGTGGCGGCTTCTGCCTGCGGACCTTCCGGGGCGGCCACTTCTACCTCAACGACCATCTGCGCGAGGTCGCCGCCGTGATCACCGACTCCCTCCTCGCCGCCCGGGCGGCCTGAGCGCGTCTACTCGCCGCCGTCGAACTCCTCCAGCCCCTCCTTGATGCCGGTCAGCACGTCGGCGGCCTCCGCTCCGTCGATCACCCGGTGGTCGAAGGCCAGGCTGAGCCTCATCACCTTCGCGACCTCCACCCGGCCGTCCCGGGCGACCGGCCGGTCGGTCGCGCGTCCCACGCCGAGGGTGATCGTCGTGCCGCCCACCGAGTGGAAGCCGTCCACGGGCCGGTGGCCCAGCGAGGTGACGGCGTAGGTGCCCATGAAGCGGTCCCTGGTCTCCAGGGGCCGGACCGTACGCCGGAACAGTGCCCGGCCCACCGGGCCGGGCAGCCGGTGCAGCATGCGCACCCCCTCGAACTCAGGCGCCCGCCCGGGATCCGCCTCCTTGAGGTGGTCCAGCTTCTTCTGGATGTCCAGCAGCCCCTGACCCTCGAGACCCGGCAGGACCGTGGACAGCACCACGCGCCGGCCCCCCATCGTCCTGTCGAGGGTGACCTTGGCGTTGGCCGCGCCGTACCGGGCGATCGTCGGCCGCAGCCGGCCCCGGATGGCGGCGTTCGCCTCGGGGTGCGCCACCAGCACCCGCGACGACACGTGCAGCACATAACTGAGGATCGAGTACGGCCGGCCCGATTCCCGTGCGGCGGCGCGGTGCCGCACGACCTGCGTCATGTCCACCTCGGTGTCGAGGAAGACGGGTGAGAAGGAACGGATCTCCCGCAGGAAGTGCAGCGTGTGGCGGCGCTGCGGCGCGATGGGTACGGCCGCCCCCTTCCTCTCGGACGCTCCGGGCTCGGTGTCGGACCTCTCGACCACGGTGTCGGCCACGGTCCTCTCCTCTCGTACAGAGACCTGTTCAACCGTCCGGGGAAGGGTCTCCGACCGTTCTTAAGCCGTTCTTGGCCGCCTCCGGACGCGGCGGAGGGCGACCGGCCACCGGCCTCCGTCCCTGCCGTTTTGGGCCGCGCAAAGGGCAGCTTTAGTCACGTCCACCACGCTCGGCCGCATGAGAGGGGAGCCCATGAGCAACGGCAGCACGTCCGAGTCCGGAGTGCCCATCGAACCGGTCTACGGTCCCGGGGCCCTGGCGGGCTGGGATCCGGCCGAAAGGCTGGGCGAGCCGGGGGCCTACCCGTTCACCCGGGGTGTGTATCCCACGATGTACACCGGCCGGCCGTGGACGATGCGTCAGTACGCGGGCTTCGGCACGGCGACGGAGTCCAACGCCCGTTACCGGCAGTTGATCGCCAACGGCACGATGGGCCTGTCGGTCGCCTTCGACCTGCCCACCCAGATGGGCCACGACTCCGACGCCCCGATCGCCTCGGGCGAGGTCGGCAAGGTCGGCGTGGCCATCGACTCCATCGACGACATGCGGGTGCTGTTCGGCGGGATCCCGCTGGACAAGGTCTCCACGTCGATGACGATCAACGCGCCCGCCGCCCCACTGCTGTTGCTGTACCAGCTGGTGGCCGAGGAGCAGGGTGTCAGCGCGGAGAGGCTGACCGGCACGATCCAGAACGACGTGCTGAAGGAGTACATCGCGCGCGGGACGTACATCTTCCCGCCCAAGCCCTCGCTGCGGCTGATCGCGGACATCTTCAAGTACTGCAGGGCCGAGATCCCGAAGTGGAACACCATCTCCATCTCCGGCTACCACATGGCCGAGGCGGGTGCGTCGCCCGCGCAGGAGATCGCCTTCACCCTCGCGGACGGCATCGAGTACGTGCGCACGGCGGTCGCGGCCGGCATGGACGTCGACGACTTCGCGCCCCGCCTCTCCTTCTTCTTCGTGGCCCGCACGACGATCCTGGAGGAGGTCGCCAAGTTCCGCGCGGCCCGCCGGATCTGGGCCCGGGTGATGAGGGAGGAGTTCGGCGCCCGGAACCCCAAGTCGCTGATGCTGCGCTTCCACACCCAGACCGCGGGCGTGCAGCTGACGGCCCAGCAGCCCGAGGTGAACCTGGTCCGCGTCGCCGTCCAGGGCCTGGCGGCCGTCCTCGGCGGCACCCAGTCGCTGCACACCAACTCCTTCGACGAGGCCATCGCGCTGCCGACCGACAAGTCCGCCCGTCTGGCCCTGCGCACCCAGCAGGTCCTCGCCTACGAGACGGACGTGACGGCCACGGTCGACCCCTTCGCCGGGTCCTACGTCGTCGAGAGGATGACCGACGACGTCGAGACGGTCACGGTGGAGCTGCTGGCCAGGGTCGAGGAGCTCGGCGGTGCGGTCGCGGCGATCGAGCAGGGCTTCCAGAAGGGCGAGATCGAACGCAACGCCTACCGGATCGCGCAGGAGACCGACGCCGGCGAACGGGTCGTGGTCGGCGTCAACCGCTACCAGCTCGACGCCGAGGAGCCGTACGAGCCCCTACGGGTCGACCCGGCCATCGAGGCCCAGCAGGCCGAACGCCTCACCCGGCTCCGCGCCGAGCGCGACCAGCACGTGGTCGACACGGCCCTGACCGCCCTGAAGAAGGCCGCCGAGGGCGAGGACAACGTCCTCCACCCCATGAAGGACGCGCTCAGGGCCCGCGCCACCGTCGGCGAGGTCTGCAACGCGCTGCGCGACGTGTGGGGCACCTACGTGCCCTCCGACGCGTACTGACCCCCGTGCGCCCGCCACACCCCGGTCCCCGCCCGTCGTCGAGTCGCGAAGGAATCCCCCATGACCACCCCCCGCCGAATCGTCATAGCGAAGCTCGGCCTCGACGGCCACGACCGCGGCGCGAAGGTCATCGCGCGCGCTCTCCGCGACGCCGGCATGGAGGTCGTCTACACGGGCCTGCACCAGACCCCGGAGAACGTGGTGCAGATCGCCGTCCAGGAGGACGCGGACGCGATCGGCCTGTCCACCCTCTCCGGCGCCCACCTGCCGCTGTTCACCCGGGTCCTCGAACTGCTGGAGCAGCGTCAGGCGACCGACATCCCGGTGTTCGGGGGCGGCGTCATCCCGACCGCGGACATCGCGCACCTGAAGGAGCGAGGGGTCGTGGAGATCTTCACGCCCGGTACACCGCCCAGAACGATCGTCCAGGCCTTCAAGAAGCAGCTCGACGGCAGTGCGTGACGTCCTGACACCAGATGGAGGGTGATGCAACGTGAAGCACCACGCGAACGTGATCCTGCGAGGCGGCGGTCCCCTCGTCCCCGACGAGGAGAGGATCCGCTACGTGGCGGACCCCACCGAGCGTTTCAAGCTCTTCCTCGGCAACCGGTACGAGCACTACGAGCCCACCGCCTCCCGGCAGCAGCACCGTGACGGCCGTGAACTGCTCGTCTTCAGGTGGGTGCACCGCACCTACGTGGCCGAGTAGCGGCAGCGCGGCCGCCGCGGACGGCCCCACCGGTCCGACCGGTGGGGCCGCCCGCCGTGTTCCGGGTCCGCGTCAGCGGCGGGCCGGCGTAACCCGGCGCGCGCCCGGGACCGGTCCGCGCTCGTCGTGCGTGCCGAGCGCGCGCAGGATCTCCTCGACGCTCTGCTTGGCGTCGCCGAAGAGCATGCTGCTGTTCTCACGGAAGAACAGCGGATTCTGGACGCCCGCGTAACCGGAGGCCATGGAGCGCTTGAAGACGACGACGTGTTCCGCCTCCCAGACCCGCAGGACGGGCATGCCGGCGATCGGGCTGGCCGGGTCCTCGGTCGCGGCCGGGTTGACGGTGTCGTTCGCGCCGATGACCAGCACGACCGAGGTGTCCGCGAAGTCGTCGTTGATCTCGTCCAGTTCGAGGACGATGTCGTAGGGCACCTTCGCTTCGGCCAGCAGCACGTTCATGTGCCCCGGCAGGCGTCCCGCGACGGGGTGGACGCCGAAGCGGACCTCGACGCCCCGCTCGCGCAGTCCCCGCGTCAGCTCCGCGACCGGGTGCTGGGCCTGGGCGACGGCCATGCCGTACCCGGGGGTGATGATCACCGAGCGGGCGCGGGCGAGCAGCTCGGCGGCCTCCGCGGCCCGCACCTCGCGGTGCTCCCCCTGTTCCTCCGCGCGGCCGGACGGCGCCTCGATGCCGAAACCGCCCGCGATGACGGAGAGGAAGGAACGGTTCATCGCCTTGCACATGATGTAGGACAGGTAGGCGCCGGAGGAGCCGACCAGGGCGCCCGTGACGATGAGCAGGTTGTTGTCGAGCAGGAAGCCCGCCGCGGCCGCCGCCCAGCCCGAGTAGCTGTTCAGCATCGACACGACGACCGGCATGTCGCCGCCGCCGATCGAGGCGACCAGGTGCCAGCCGAGCACCAGCGCCAGCACGGTCACCGCGATCATCAGCGGCAGTCCGGGGCTGATCGTGAACCAGACGGTCAGTGCGACGAACGCGCCGAGGGCACCGAGGTTCAGCGCGTTCTTGCACGGGAGCATCAGGGGCCGGGACTCGATGCGCGCCGAGAGCTTGAGGAAGGCGACGATCGAGCCGGTGAAGGTGACGGCGCCGATGAAGATGCCGATGAACACCTCGGCGTGGTGGATGCCCAGCAGGTCGGCTCCGATCCGGGTCTGCGCCGAGCCGTGCGCCTCCACCTCCAGGTAGCTGTTCCAGCCCACCAGCACCGCGGCGAGGCCGACGAAACTGTGCAGCACCGCGATCAGTTCGGGCATCTGCGTCATCTCGACGCGGCGGGCGCGCCACAGTCCGGCCGCGGCGCCGAGCGCCATCGCCAGGACGATCAGGGCCACCGCTCCGGCGGTGATGCTCCGCGACGCCACCACGACCGTGGCGACCAGGGCGAGGGCCATGCCCGCGATGCCCTGGACGACGCCGGCGCGTGAGGTGCGGTGCTGGGACAGACCGGCCAGGCTGAAGATGAACAGCAGCGCGGCGACCAGGTCGGCAGCGTGAGAGGCCGTCATGGAGGTCATCCGGGTTCAGCCTTTCGAGAACATGGACAGCATGCGGCGGGTGACGGCGAAGCCTCCGAATATGTTGACGCTCGCCAGCAGGATCGCCGCGAAGGACAGCGCGGTGACGATCCTGCTCTCGTGCCCGATCTGGAGCAGGGCGCCGATCACGACGATTCCGGAGATCGCGTTGGTCACCGACATGAGCGGTGTGTGCAGCGCGTGGTGCACCTTGCCGATGACGTAGTAGCCGATCACCACGGCCAGGGCGAACACGGTGAGGTTCTCGGCGAGTTGGGCCGGGGCGAAGGCCACCAGCAGGAACATCGCGAGCATCCCGAGCCCGAGCAGGCCCAGGCGTACCGCGGGCGCCGGCGCCGTTCGCCCGGGCCCGGGCGGCGGGGGTGCTGCGGCGGCGGGCTGCGCGGCCGGCGCCGCCGAGACGGGGACGGGCGGCGGCGGCCATGTGACCTCACCGTCCCGCACCACGGTCACGGCGCGCTGCACGACGTCGTCGAAGTCGATCACCGGCCGGCCGCCGTTGCCGGGCGTGAGCAGTCTCAGCAGGTTCAGCAGGTTGGTGCCGAACAGCTGGGACGCCTGGGCGGGCAGCCGGGCGGCCAGGTCGGTGTAGCCGATGAGGGTGACGCCGTTGCCGGTGACGACGGTGCGTCCCGGCACCGTGCCCTCGACGTTGCCGCCCTGGGCGGCGGCCATGTCGACGACGACGCTGCCCGGTTTCATGGCGGCCACGTCCTCGGCCGTGAGCAGGCGCGGGGCCGGCCGGCCCGGGATCAGCGCGGTGGTGATCACGACGTCCACGTCCCGGGCCTGCTCGTGGTAGAGCTCGGCGGCGGCACGGTCGTAGTCGGCGGAGGTCGCCCTGGCGTATCCGTCGGTACTCGTCTCCTGGACGGCGTCCACCGGGAGGTACTCGCCGCCGAGGGACTTCACCTGGTCCGCGACCTCGGGTCTCGGGTCGGTGGCCCGGACGATCGCGCCGAGGCTGGAGGCCGCGCCGATCGCCGCCAGCCCGGCCACGCCCGCGCCGGCGACGAGCACCTTCGCCGGCGGCACCTTGCCCGCCGCGGTGACCTGGCCGGTGAAGAACCGGCCGAAGACGTGGGCGGCCTCGATGACCGCCCGGTACCCGGCGATGTTGGCCATCGACGACAGCACGTCCATGGACTGCGCCCGCGAGATGCGCGGCACGGCGTCCAGCGCCAGCGCGGTCACCCCGGCTTCGGCGAGCGTCCGGAGCAGCTCGGGATTCTGTGCCGGGGCCAGCAGGGCGACCAGGACGGCGCCCCGCCGCAGCCGGCCGGCCTCCTCCACGGAGGGGGAGTTGACCTTCAGGACGACGTCCGCGGTCCAGGCCTCGCCGGTCTCGGCGCCGGCGTCGAGGTAGGACCGGTCGGTGAAGCCGGAGGCCGCGCCGGCCCCCGGCTCCACCACGACCTCGTAACCGAGGCCGAGCAGCCGGCGAACCGTCGTGGGAGTCGCCGCGACACGCGTCTCCCCGGAGACGGACTCGGCCACCACGCCGATGCGCTGTGGTGGTTGGTGCGCGGATTCACGTGAAGACATGTCTCGTGCTCTCTCTCCTCGGAGGGGATGACGGGAGGTCCGCGTGCAGAGGGTGTTCTTCGCCCCTTTCCCTGTGGGCACGGCCGAGCCGTAGGTACCTACCCCTCACGGACGCCCGCGCAGCCGCGCGGGGCCGTGGCGCGTCTCACTCGGCGGTCGCCGTACCGCCGCGCGGGCCCCGGCCCGGGCTCGGGCGGGGGCCGTCGCCGGGACCGGACGCGGCGACGCAGCGCCTCGAACCGGCATCCGTGTGCGGCCGGTATCGCGATCGGACAGGCGCGGTGGGCGGCAGGAGGGGCAGAATCGGTTCCAGGAGGCCGTGGGAGGAGGCGACGCGTGCGGGAACGACAGCGGCCGAGTGGTGCGCGACGGCCTCCGGGCCCCTTCGTCGGCGGGCACCGCACGCTGCGGACCGTGCTGCGTCCGGTCACCGAGGCGCTGGGCGCACGTCGCCGGCTGGCCTGGCTGAACGAGGCCGGGACGCGCATCGGGACCACGCTCGACCTCCAGGGCACGGCGAAGGAGCTGGCGGACTTCACCGTGCCGGAGCTGGCGGACGGGTGCGCCGTCGACCTGCTGGACTCGGTGCTGCGATTCCAGGAGGGCGACCGTTTCCGGGGCCCGGGGGCGCCCGAGCTGAGGGCCATGGCGGTGTCCCAGGTCCACGGGCTGCACCTCGCCCCGGACCCGGTGGGCGAGCTGTCCGTGCACACCGCCGACCGGCTGGGGCAGACCTGCCTGACCTCCCGCAGGCCGGTGCTGCTGACCCGGATGACGCGGTCCGACTTCGCCGCCGTGGCCCCCACCGCCGAGGCGGCCGACCTGATGCACCGCGCGGGCGTGCACTCCTATCTGGCGGTGCCGCTGATCGCCCGGGGGGTGCTGCTCGGTCTGGCCGACTTCATCCGGGCCGGCAGCAGGGCCCCGTTCACCCGCGCCGACGTGGCCCTGGCCACGGAGCTGGCGACCAAGGCCGCCATGTGCATCGACAACGCCCGGCTGTACGGGCGCGAGCGCGACCACGTGATCACGTTGCAGCGGGCCCTGCTCCCCCGGTCCAGCCCGAGCACGCCCGGCCTCGACGTGTCCTCGGCTTACGTCCCGGCCGGTGATCCGGCCGCCGTGGGCGGCGACTGGTTCGACGTCGTCGCCCTGCCCAGCGGCCGCACCGCGCTGATGGTGGGCGACGTGATGGGGCGCGGGATGGCCGCCGCCGCGACGATGGGCAGGCTGCGCACGGTGGCCCGCACCCTGATGGCCCTCGACATCGCGCCCGAGCAGCTGCTGGCCCGGCTGGACCTGGCCGCCCGCGACCTGGAGGAGGACCAGGTCGCCACCTGCCTGTGCGCGGTCCACGACCCGTACGGCGGCACCTTCCGCATCGCCAGCGCAGGTCATCCGCCGCCCCTGCTGACGGGGCCGGACGGCACGACGTCGTTCGTCGACGTGCCCGCCGGGGCGCCGCTGGGCACCGGGGTGATCCCGTACGACCCGGTCGAGTGCCCCGTACCCGGGCGGGGGCGGCTGACGCTGTACACGGACGGGCTGATCAGGTCGCGCACCGCCGGCCTGGACGCGCAGCTGGAACGGCTGCGCGTGGCGGTCGGCGCGGCCGTGCCCGAGGACGGCTCGATGTGCCGGGCGATCACCGCGAGCGTGGGCGGGGACCGGACCGACGACGCGATCGTGCTCGTGGCCGCCGCCCGGCCGCTCGGCCCCGAGGGCGACGTGTACGTGCGCGCGCTGCCGCCGGACGGCACGGCCGCGGGGCTGGCCCGTGGCGCGGCGCGCGAGCAGCTGGAACGGTGGGGGCTCGAGGATCTGGTCGACACGACGCAGCTGGTGGTCAGCGAGCTGGTCGGCAATGCCCTGCGGTACGGGAACGCCCCCGGTGAGCTGCGGCTGCTGCGGCACGAACGGCTGACGGTCGAGGTGTCCGACTCCGGGCCCGACCTGCCGCGGATCCAGCACGCCGACGTGAGCGACGAGAGCGGGCGCGGGCTGCAGCTGATCAACATGCTGTGCCGGCGCTGGGGCTCGTGCCGCACCGCCGGCGGGAAGGTCGTCTGGGCCGAGCAGGACCTGCCGGCGCGGACCGTGGGGCCGGGCCCGGGCTAGACGTACGGCAACGGTCGAGGCTCTGCGGTCGCGCGGGCACGGTGACCATGGCCGCCGCCCGAGCAAGCACCGCGGCCACCGGATCCGGGCGAGGACAGAGCCCCCTTCGTCGGCGCGGTGATCAGGTCGTGGTCGCGGGACCTGCCTCCCGTCCGGCGGATTCACCGGGCCGCCTGGGTGGTCCGACGTGGACCGTGGCGTACGCGTACGCCTCGCCCTGCCTCGGCGCGCGGTTCCAGGAGCGGGTGGTCAGTTCGGGCAGGATGCCCTCGGTCAGGGCGAGCCGGGGAAGGGCGAGGCCGAACTCCGCCTCCACGGCGGCCAGCAGGCGCTGTTCGTGTGCGTCCTCGCCGATGCCGTCGAGGAGCCGTTCGGGATCCAACGCCCCGGGGACCGGCCCCGAGCGCTCGACGTCGGTGCCGCGCAGCGTGAACGCGTACAGCTCCTCTCCGTGCCGGGCCACCGACAGGTGGAAGACCGACAACAGACCGCCGGACCGGGCTCTGCGCACCCACAGCACCACCGCGCGCCCGCCACGTGAGGCGGCCGCGGCCGGGGAGACGAAGAAGTGTCCGACAGGGGAGGTGCGCGGAGCCATGTCGAAGCCGAACGCCCACCCGGTGCCCGTCCGGCCCACGGACACCACAGCCCGGTCCTCCCACGGCGCCAGGTCGTCCCGCCGCTGGGCGCCGAGGTGGATCCACGGGTCCCGGCGACCGGGCGGAACGGTCAGGCCCGCACCTCCGTCCTCCCCGACCAGGGAGGTCAGCGTCTCCGGCTCCACGCCCTCCACCCACAGGCCACGGTAGGAGTCGTGCGGCGGGTTCCACCCTGGCGTGTCCGTGAGCCAGCGCAGTCCGGGCGGGTCCAGGTCCGCCACCGGATCCGGCGCGGTGCCCGGCCGGCCGGCGCGCGGCGTGGCCAGCAGCTCCCTGCCGCGCTCGGGTGTCACCACCGGCCCCAGCACGGGATCCGCGAGCAGTCCGAGCGGCGCCAGCAGATCCGGCCCCGGCGGCGACCACGACGGCAGCGCGGCGCGGATCACCCGCCAGGCCCCGTCCGTGTCACCCCACCGAGCCGCCTCCCGCGCCTCGGCCACCGCCTGTCCGAAGATGCCGCCCGGAGCGTAGCGGTAGGAGCGGTCGCGCACCCGGGCGAAGATGCCGTCGGACGTCGCACCGACGGCGTCGTCGGTCTCGGTGCCCAGTACGAACCGGTCGACGAAGGCGCCGCGACGATGGCGCCGCAGATGGGCGGCGGCCATCACCGGCACCAGCTCGTCCGTGTACCGCGGATCGACCACGAGGTCGCCGAAAGCGTCCCCGCCGCCCCTGTGCGACAGCGTCTGGATCTGCCGCAGCATCCCCCAGGCGGACGGCCGTCCGTAGCGCTGCGTCTCGGCCAGCAACTCGAGGGCGGTTTCCCACCGCCCGCACAGGGCCTCCTGCCGGGCGCGCTCGACGTCGGCGTCCAGGGCGCGCGTGGTGTCGTTGACGAATCGGGGATCGCTCGCGCGGTCCGCGTGGAAGTTCCGGTACATCTCCTCCATGTAGGCGCGGAACGACGGATAGCGGTCCGGGTACTCGCCGCTCCACCCCTTGTACACGTACAGCGCCCACTCGCCGTCCTCGCCGGTGTCCCCCGGGTCCAGCAGGGCGTACGACATGTCCGAGTCGGTCTCCAACTGCAGGGCCCGCTCCCACATGCCGGCCAGCAGCACCTCCTGTTCGGTCGAGCGCTCGCCCAGTTGCTGCCGGTAGGCCTCGGTCATGCCGAACGGATCCCCGAACCAGCCGATCTCGTGAACCCCGCCCAGCCGGTAGATCGACGCCGCGGCGTCGACGCGCCAGCCGTTGCTGACCTCGAGGAAGCCGCGGTAGGACGGAGGCAACCGGGTGCCCAGGCGTTCCTCGGCCGCGGCGATCTCCTCCCGCGTCGCGGGCGGTGCGGCGAGGGCCATGTCGGCGAGGCTGACACCGCCCTCCTCCATGTCCTCCAGGTCGTCCTCGCCGGGTATCCATTCCTCTTGCCAACGGCCTAGAAAGTCATGCCAGTTGAAGCGGTTCTCGTACATGGGCCGAGTGTGGCACCCGCCTCTGACAGCGGGCCCGCACCGGCCTCCGGCCGACAGGCCGGGACGACGCGCTACGCCGCCTTCTCGACCGCGGGGCGGGCGAACTGCGTGCGGTGCAGCTCGGCGTACCGGCCGTCGGCCGCGAGGAGCTCCTCGTGGGTGCCGCGTTCGACGATGCGGCCCGCCTCGACGACCAGGATCTGGTCGGCCGCCCGGACCGTGGACAGCCGGTGGGCGATCACGATGGCCGTCCGGCCCTCCAGGGCCTCGGTGAGTGCTTCCTGGACGGCCGCCTCGGAGGTGTTGTCGAGGTGTGCGGTGGCCTCGTCGAGGATGACGACGCGCTGGCGGGCCAGCAGCAGCCGGGCGATGGTCATGCGCTGGCGTTCGCCGCCGGAGAGGCGGTAGCCGCGCTCGCCGACCACGGTGTCGAGGCCGTCGGGCAGGGCGCGTACGAGGTCGTCCAGGCGGGCGCGGCGCAGCGCGTCCCACAGCTCGGTGTCGGTGGCCTCCGGGCGGGCCAGCAGCAGGTTGGCCCGGACGGTGTCGTGGAAGAGGTGGCCGTCCTGGGTGACCATGCCGAGGGTGTCGCGCAGTGACCGGGCGGTGAGGTCGCGGACGTCGACGCCGCCGACGCGTACGGCGCCGGCGTCGGTGTCGTACAGGCGCGGCAGCAGCTGGGCGATGGTCGACTTGCCGGCGCCGGAGGAGCCGACGAGCGCGATCGTCTGGCCGGGTTCGGCGCGGAAGGAGAGTCCGTGCAGGACCTCGTCGCCGCCCCGGGTGTCCAGGGAGGCGACCTCCTCGAGGGAGGCCAGGGAGACCTTGTCGGCGGAGGGGTAGCCGAAGCGGACGTCGTCGAACTCGACCGCGACCGGGCCGTCGGGGACGGGGCGGGCGTCGGGCTTCTCGTCGATGAGCGGGGCGAGGTCCAGCACCTCGAAGACCCGCTCGAAGCTGACGAGGGCGCTCATCACCTCGACGCGGGCCCCGGCCAGCGCGGTGAGCGGCGCGTACAGCCGGGTCAGCAGCAGCGCCAGGGCGACGACGGCCCCCGGGTCCAGGGTGCCGCGCAGGGCGAACCAGCCGCCGAGGCCGTAGACGACGGCCAGGGCCAGGGCGGAGACCAGGGTGAGCGCGGTGATGAAGGCGGCCTGGGCGGTGGCGGTGCGCACGCCGATGTCCGCGACGCGGCGGGCGCGGGCGGCGAACTCCGCCGACTCCTCCTCCGGGCGGCCGAACAGCTTGATGAGGGTGGCGCCGGGCGCGGAGAAGCGCTCGGTCATCCGGGTGCCCATCGCGGCGTTCAGGGTGGCGGCCTCGCGCTGCATGCGGGCCATGCGGCGGCCCATCCGCCGGGCGGGAAGCACGAACACCGGCAGCAGCACCAGCGCGATCAGGGTGATCTGCCAGGACAGGGTGAGCATGACGGCGAGGGTCAGCAGCAGGGTGACCAGGTTGCTGACCACTCCGGACAGGGTGTTGCTGAAGGCGCGCTGGGCGCCGATGACGTCGTTGTTGAGACGGGAGACCAGCGCTCCCGTACGGGTACGTGTGAAGAACGCGACCGGCATGCGCTGCACATGATCGAACACCGCCGTCCGCAGATCCAGGATGAGCCCCTCCCCGAGCCTCGCCGACAGCCTGCGGGAGAGGATGCCGAGCGCCGCCTCCGCGACGGCGATCAGCGCGATCAGCAGCGCCAGGCGGACGACGGTGTTCTCGTCGCCGCCGGTGACGATGGCGTTCACGACCTTCCCGGCCAGCACGGGGGTGGCGACGGCGAGAAGCGCGGTCGCCACCCCGAGCAGCACGAACCAGGTGATGCGGCGGCGGTGCGGACGGGCGAACGCGCCGATGCGGCGCAGGGTGGCACGGGCGAAGGGGCGGCGTTCCTGCTCGGCGTTCATCACGCTGTGCAGCTGGGTCCAGGCGGTGGTCTCCATGCTCATGCGGAGGACGGTATGACCTCAAGCATCCTTGAGGTCAAGGACGCCGTGCCGGGGATCCGTAAGCCCGCGTCCGCGCGTCGGTCATCCGCTGTTGGCGGGGCTGGGGGAATCTCTTGTGCTGTGACAGCGGTACGCCTCCCCGAGACGCCCCTTCCCGGCCGTGCCCGGAGCGGCCGGGACGGCCGGATCCGGCGGGACGGCCGTGCCCGCCGGATCCGGCGGCTCGTCTGTGTCCTTCCGCTACTGCTGGTCACCGTGGTCGCGGTACGGCACCGGTCCGTGCTCGCCGACGGCTTCGGCCGGCTCTCCGCCGCCGAGGGACCCTGGCTGCTGGCCGCGGCCGGCGTGACGTGCCTGACCTGGGTGGCCGCCGCCTGCACCCGGCAGGGTGCCGTGGTGGAGCGGCTGCCGCGGCGGCGGTTGCTCGCCACCCAGTTCGCGGCGGGCGCGGCCAACCACCTGCTGCCGACGGGGCTGGGCGCGAGCGCGGTCAACCTGCGGTTCATGACTGTGTGCGGGCTGCCCCTGGCCCGGTCCTCCGCCGCCCTCGCCCTGTATCTGCTGGCGGAGAGCGCCGGCCGGCTGGCCCTGCTGGGCGGGCTGCTGCTCGCGTTCCCCGGCGCGCTGCGGCTGGGCACGCTGCTGCCCGAGGGAGCCGTCGGTCCGCTGCTGGTCGCGGCGGGGGCGGTGCCGGCCGCGGCGGCGGGCGCGCTGGTGCTGGTACGGCGGCTGCGGACGGCCGTGGTCTCCTTCCTGCGGACCGCGCTCGGTGAGGCCCGGTCGGTGCACGCACGCCCGGCGCGGGCGCTCGCGCTGTGGGGCGGTGCCCTGGCCTTCCCGGCGTTGCAGGCGACCGTGCTGGTCCTGGTCGGCAGGTCGCTGGGGCTCGCGGTACCGCCCGGGCACCTGGCGGTGGCGTATCTGGCGGCGACGGTCGCGGTGGCCCTCGTGCCCACACCGGGCGGCATCGGCTCGGTGGAGGCGGCGCTGGTCGTGGCGCTGGTCGCGGCGGGCGGCCCTGCGGCCGTGGCCACGGCGGTGGTGCTGGCCTTCCGCGTCATCACCGTGTGGCTGCCGCTGCTGCCGGGGGCGCTGACACTGGCGGTGCTGGTGCGGACCGGGGTGCTCTGAGAACGGGGGTGCGGCGCCGCTGGCCGGACCGGACCGGGCGGTGGCCGAACGCCCACCGCCGGTTCGGACGGCCGTGCCGCATACGGCAGGATGAGCCCTCGCGCCGGTCGAACTCCCTTGCGGACCGGTGCGATCGCACATCACGGAAGCAAGCAGGTGACAGGTGACGAGTAAGCACATCCGCCCGTCCGCGAGCGGCTCCGCCGCTGCCGCGCCCCTGGGAGGCGGCCGATGACGGACGACCTCACCATGGACCATCTGGTGCCCGCGGGCATCGCGCTGGCCGCCGGTCTGCTGGGGGCGTTCCTGCTGCGCATGCTGCTGCGCTGGCTGGGGCGGCACGCGGAGCGCACCCGCTGGGGCGGCGACGACGTGGTCGTGGACGCGCTGCGCTCGGTGGTGCCGTGGGCGGCGGTCGCGGGCGGCGCGGCGGGCGCGGCGGCGGCGCTGCCGCTCACCCGGACGGTGCAGCACCACGTCAACCAGGTGCTCACGGTCCTGCTGATCTTCGTGGTGACGGTGTCGGCGGCCCGTGTGATCGCCGGGCTGGTCCGGACGGTGACGACGTCCCGTTCCGGGGTGGCCGGGTCCGCCACGATCTTCGTGAACATCACCCGGGTCCTGGTGCTGGCGATCGGCTTCCTGGTGGTGCTGCAGACGCTGGGCATCTCCATCGCGCCGATGCTCACCGCCCTGGGCGTGGGCGGTCTGGCGGTCGCCCTGGCGTTGCAGGACACGCTCGCGAACCTGTTCGCGGGCATCCACATCCTCGCCTCGAAGACCGTGCAGCCGGGCGACTACATCAGGCTCAGCAGCGGGGAGGAGGGCTACGTCGAGGACATCAACTGGCGGCAGACCACCGTCCGCGCGCTCTCCAACAACCTGGTCGTGATCCCCAACGGGCAGCTCGCCAAGACGAACATGACCAACTTCATGCGCCCCGAGCAGAAGCTGACCATCCTGGTGCAGGCCGGTGTCGCCTACGACAGCGACCTGGAGCATGTGGAGCGGGTCACGATCGAGGTCGTCGCCGAGGTGATGACGGAGATCACCGGGGCGGTGCCGGAGCACGAGCCGGCGGTGCGCTTCCACACCTTCGGCGACTCGCGGATCGGGTTCACCGTGATCCTGGGCGTCGGCGAGTTCAGCGACCAGTACCGGATCAAGCACGAGTTCATCAAGCGCCTGCACCGGCGCTACCGCGAGGAGGGCATCCGCATCCCGGCGCCCGCCCGGACGGTCGCGCTCCAGCAGGGGACCGTGGTCATTCCGCAGCAGCGGTCGGGCGAGGACGCCGTGCCGTTCGCGTGACCGTCACCCGCTCGGCGGGGGTCGCGCGGCCGGTTGGCCGGAATCTCCGCGCGACCCCTGTCGAGCCGAGGTCGGGCACGAGATATCTTGATGTCGAGCAATGTTGCAGACGTGGAGCGGAGCACCCGGTGACTGACTCGACCATCATCTACACACACACTGACGAGGCCCCGGCCCTGGCGACGTATTCCTTCCTGCCGGTGATCCGGGCGTACGCCTCGCAGGCAGGTGTCTCCGTGGAGACCCGGGACATCTCGCTGGCCGGCCGGATCATCGCCCTGTTCCCGGAGTACCTCGCCGAGGACCAGCGCATCCCGGACGCCCTCGCCGAGCTCGGCGAGCTGGCCAAGACGCCCGCGGCGAACATCATCAAGCTGCCGAACATCTCGGCGTCCATCCCGCAGCTCAAGGCCGCCATCGCCGAGCTGCAGGGCCAGGGCTACGCGCTGCCGGCCTACCCGGACGACCCGAAGACCGACGAGGAGCGCGAGATCCGCGCCCGGTACGACAAGGTCAAGGGCTCCGCGGTCAACCCGGTCCTGCGCGAGGGCAACTCCGACCGCCGTGCCCCGGCCTCGGTGAAGAACTACGCCAAGACCCACCCGCACCGCATGGGCGCCTGGACCCCCGAGTCCAGGACCAACGTCGCGACCATGGGCGAGAACGACTTCCGCTCCACCGAGAAGTCCGTGGTGATCGCCGAGGACGGCACGCTGCGGATCGAGCTGGTCGGCGACGACGGCACCACCACGGTGCTGCGCGAGTCCGTGCCGGTGAAGAAGGACGAGGTCGTCGACGCCTCCGTGCTGCGCGTCGCCGCGCTGCGCGAGTTCCTGACGGCGCAGGTCGCGCGCGCCAAGTCCGAGGGCATCCTGTACTCGGTGCACCTGAAGGCCACGATGATGAAGGTCTCCGACCCGATCATCTTCGGTCACGTGGTCCGCGCCTTCTTCCCGAAGACGTTCGCGCAGTACGGCGAGGCGCTCGCCAAGGCCGGCCTCACCCCGAACGACGGCCTGGGCGGCATCTACAAGGGCCTGGAGGCCCTGCCCGAGGGCGCCGAGATCAAGGCCTCCTTCGACGCCGAGCTCGCCGAGGGCCCGGAGCTGGCGATGGTCGACTCCGACAAGGGCATCACCAACCTGCACGTGCCGTCGGACGTCATCATCGACGCCTCCATGCCGGCCATGATCCGCACCTCCGGCCACATGTGGGGCGCGGACGGCCAGGAGCACGACGCGCTCGCCGTCATCCCGGACTCCTCCTACGCAGGCGTGTACCAGGCCGTCATCGAGGACTGCCGCGCCAACGGCGCCTACGACCCGTCGACGATGGGCTCCGTCCCGAACGTCGGCCTCATGGCGCAGAAGGCCGAGGAGTACGGCAGCCACGACAAGACCTTCGAGATCCCCACCACGGGCACGGTCCGCCTGGTCGACGCCGACGGCAACGCCGTCCTGGAGCAGACGGTCTCCGCCGGCGACATCTTCCGCGCCTGCCAGACCAAGGACGCCCCGATCCGCGACTGGGTGAAGCTGGCCGTCACCCGCGCCCGTGCCACCGGCGACCCGGCCGTCTTCTGGCTGGACGAGGGCCGCGCCCACGACGCCAACCTGATCGCCAAGGTCAAGGCGTACCTGCCGGAGCACGACACCGAGGGTCTGGACATCAGGATCCTCTCCCCCGTCGAGGCGACCAAGCTGTCGGTGGAGCGCATCCGCCGCGGTGAGAACACCATCTCCGTCACCGGCAACGTGCTGCGCGACTACCTGACCGACCTCTTCCCGATCCTGGAGCTGGGCACCAGCGCCAAGATGCTGTCGGTCGTCCCGCTGATGGCGGGCGGCGGCCTGTTCGAGACGGGCGCCGGCGGCTCCGCGCCCAAGCACGTCCAGCAGCTGGTCAAGGAGAACTACCTGCGCTGGGACTCCCTCGGTGAGTTCTTCGCCCTGGTGCCGTCCCTGGAGCAGTACGCGGCGGCCACCGGCAACGGCAGCGCCAAGGTCCTCGCCGACACCCTCGACCGCGCCACGGCGACCTTCCTCAACGAGGACAAGTCGCCGACCCGTCGCGTCGGCGGCATCGACAACCGCGGCAGCCACTTCTACCTGTCCCTGTACTGGGCGCAGGAGCTGGCCGGGCAGACCGACGACGCGGACCTGGCCAAGGCCTTCGCCCCGCTCGCCGAGACCCTCGCCGCCAACGAGCAGAAGATCGTGGACGAGCTGAACGCCGTACAGGGCAAGCCTGCCGAGATCGGCGGCTACTACCAGCCCGACCCGGCCAAGGCCGCCGCGATCATGCGTCCGTCGGCCACCTGGAACGAGGCGCTGGCGTCCCTCGCCTGATCCTCGCCGGCCCCACGGGGCTCCCGGGCACCCCGTCTCCGCACCTCGGAGGCGGGGTGCCCGTCTCTTCGCCGCCGCCCGCCTTCCCCTCCCCGCCCCGCGACCACACTTCTGGAGCAGTCCCATGACCGACGCCCCGCGGACCTTCGAGCTGCTGCCCGGCGCCGCGCACTCCCCCGTGATCCTGCACGTGCCGCACTCCTCGCGGGAGATACCGGCCGACGTCCGGCCCGGCATCGTCCTCGACGACGCGGCACTGGAGCGGGAGCTCGACCACATCACCGACTCGCACACGGCCGAGATCGCCGAGGCCGCCGCCGGGCTGGCCGGCGTCACGCCCTGGCGGTTCGTGAACCGGGCCTCGCGGCTGGTGGTCGACCCGGAGCGGTTCCCGGACGAGCGGGAGGAGATGACGGCCGTCGGGATGGGCGCCGTGTACACGCGGACCTCGCACCGGGAGGTGCTGCGGGCCGACGGCACCGACCCCGAGCCCCTGCTGGAGCGGTATTTCCGGCCGTACGCGCGGGCCATGACCGAGGCGGTCGCCGACCGGCTCGCCGCCACCGGGCGGGCCGTGATCGTCGACGTGCACTCCTACCCCACCGAGCCGCTGCCCTACGAGCTGCACGGCGAGGGTCCGCGCCCGCCGGTCTGCCTGGGCACCGACGGGTTCCACACGCCGCCCCCGCTGCTCGCCGCCGCCCGGCGGGCGTTCGCGCCCTGCGGGGAGACCGGGCTCGACAGCCCGTTCAGCGGGACCTACGTGCCGCTGGAGTTCTACGGGAAGCGGGGCGAGGTCGGTGCGCTGATGGTGGAGATCCGCCGGGACACCTACATGACCGAGCCGGGCGGCCCGGCCGGCCCCGGACTGTCCCGCCTCGCGTCGTCGCTGGCGGCGCTCGTCGACACCGTGTCGGGCTGATCACCCGCCCACCGGCCCGGGAGGGCCCGCGCGGGCGGCGGTCAGGCGCGCAGCCACTCCGTGACGACCACCTCGCCGCCGGTCCGCAGCCGCAGGGCGAACGGGCCGGTGGGCGGGGCGTCGCCGGTGAAGCGCCCCATGTCGTCCGCCGTCAGCCGGGCGTGGGCCAGCGGGCCGCCGAGCACCTCGATCCGGGCCGGGCCCGGCGGGAGCACCTGTCCGAACAGGCCGTCGGAGGTCACCTCCACGTCGACGATCACGTCGTCCGCCCGGAAGGTCAGCATGCGCGGCGGGTCCGGCTCCCCGCGCACCGGGACGGCGTCGGTCAGCGAGTCGAACGTCAGCTCGGCGACGCGCGCCTCCAGGTCGTGCAGCGCGTAGGCGTCGACGGCGACCTGCCGCAGCCCGGCCGGCACCGGGTCCAGGATGGCGGCGGCCTGCCGCAGTTCCTCCTCCAGCGGGCCGGTGTCCGGGCCGCCGTCGGTGGGCGTCCCGCCGGGCGGTCCGTCCCCGGAGTCGCCGTGGCCGTCGTACAGGTCGCTCATGTCGTCCCCCGTGCCTCGAGCCGGGCCCGCAGCCGGCGCAGACAGCGCTGGCGCATCGGCCCGATGCTGCCCACCGCGATTCCCAGCGCGGCGGACACCTCCTGATAACTGGGCGGTGGCGAGGAGATCAGCACCCTCAGCAACTGGCGGCAGCGTTCCCCCAGTTCCTCGAACTCCTGCCACAGCCGGCGCACGCGCTCGGTCTGCGCGGCGGCCGCCTCGGAGTCGAGCACCGACTCCTCCGGCGTACGGTCCTCGCTCGGCCGGTCGAGCAGCTGCGGGTCGTCGGTCGGCGTCCAGCGCTTCGACGCCTTGAGCAGCTTCAGGCACTCGTGGCGTGCCGTGCTCGCCAGCCACGAACCGGTCTTCTCCGGTTCCCGGATCCGCCCCAGGTGCTGGGCGAACCTGAACCAGGCGGTCTGGTACACCTCGTGCGCGTCGGCGTCGGACAGGCCGTGGGCCCGTACGACGGACCACACGAGCGGTCCCAGCCCGTCCACCAGTGACTTCCAGGCCGCCGCGTCCCCGTCGGCGGCCGACCGGACGAGCGCCCCGACATCTGCACGGTCCACGGCCCCACCCCTCGTGTACGACACGTCATCGTACGCCGCGCAGGGGGCCGTTCCGCTCGCCGTCACACCGCTCACGCCCCCGCGGCCGGCGGTTCGACGGAGGCCGGACGCCAGGTGGGCGGCAGCAGCGCCGGTACGTGCGCGCCGCGCACCTCGGCGAAGTCGGTGACGGCGGCGAGCAGTTGCCTGCGGGCCGCGCGGGGGTCGCTCTCCTTGTGCGCCGTCATGTGGGCGGCGACCAGGCCGGCGGCCACCGGGGTCGCGAAGGAGGTGCCGCTCCACTGCGCGTGCCCCTCGAACATCACCTGGTCCGGCTTGGCCGGGGCCTCGCCCGGCTCGCTGAGGATCCCGTTGTGCCGGGGGTACTGGCAGGTGCAGGCGTAGCCGAAGCCGAAGCGGCAGGCGTCGTAGGTGGAGTGCTGGTAGACGTACGGCACGGGCGTGCGGAAACCGGTGAGGGCGCTGGTGAGGCGCTCGCCGGGGGCGTACGCCTTGACCCAGCCGCCGTGGTTGCTGAAGCAGGCGCCGAACTCGCCGTCGGCGCGCAGTGCGCCGACCGACAGGACCGCGTTCTCCCAGCCGGGCAGATCGGCGTAGGCGGCGGGCCAGAAGGGCGTGGCGCTGGCGTTGTTGCCGGCGGCGGCGACCAGCAGGGTGCCCTGGTCACGGAGTTCCTCCATGAACGCCTGGAGGCCGAGCAGGCCGTCGGTGCGGCCGTTGGAGGTGCCGGCGGAGAGGCTGAGGATGTCGGGCCAGCCGCCCCCGTCGACGGCCTCGAAGAGCTTCTCTCCGAACTCGGACTCCAGGATGGCGCCGGCGTCGTTGAGCGTGCCGCGCACGGTCACGTCGGTGTTGGGGGCGACGGCGGCGAGGAGTCCGGCGATGAAGGTGCCGTGGCCGACGTACTGCTGGAGGACGCCGTCGTCGTCGCACTCCCGGGTCTGGGCGTCGCCCTCGGTGTGGGCCAGCAGCGGGGAGGAGCGGTAGTCGTGCATGAGCCCGGTGTCGACGACGAGGACGCCGACGGCGGTGCCCGCGTCGTACTCCGTCGCGGCCGGGGCCGGGTTCGGGGGCTCGCCCGCCGCGGCGGGCACGGGCTCGTCGCCGGGGCAGGCGTTGACGGCGATCGAGACGACGTGGTTGCGGCTGATCAGGCGGCGGCCCGCGCGGCCCTCCACCGTCCTGAGGGAGCGCAGCGCGCCCGCCACTCCGGGGTCGCCGTCCGGGCCGCCCTGTCCGGGGTCGCCGACCTGGATGCGGGTGATGCCCGTGCGGTTGGTCTCGGGACTCGCCCGGCGTACGTGGTCCGGGGCGAGGCCGGCGAACGTGGTGAAGTGCTCGCGCACGGTGTCCTCGACCAGGCGGGCCTCCTCGCCGTCGCGGGCGAGGACGACGCCCTTCTCGTAGAAGAACTCGGCGGAGTCGTCCGGGCCCATCGCCAGCGGGACGCCCGGCATCGAGCGCTGGATCTGGTCGAACTGCTCACGGAATCGCTGTGGTGCCATGCGGGTCCTCCACTGAGGCGGCTGTCGGGCGACGGTCGCCGGTGGCCGTTCGCGGTCGCCGGCTGTCGTCAATCAGAGTCCCGGGGTGGGTGATTGATACAGACTCGAACCTGTGGGACGTGGTTGCGGAGCACTACCATCCGTGGGGTGACAGCGGGAAACGACTCGGTTCTCCAACTGCTGCCGATGGTGTTCGCCGCCCCCAACGAGGCCGTGGAGCGGGCGGGAGAGGTGCTCGACGCCGATCCGTCGCCGCTGCACGCCTCCGTCGCACACCAGGTGATCGGCATCTGGCAGCGGGACTTCGGCGACCTGCGGCGGGCGCTGGCCCATCTGCGGCGCGCCCGCGACCTCGCGGCCCGGGCGGACTCGGCCGAGCGGGAGGCCGACGTGCTGGCCACGCTCGGGGTGGCGCTGGTGCACGCCGGGCGCACCCGGGACGGGCTGGCGGCGTTCGAGCAAGGCGTGGCACGCGGCACCGGGCACACCAGGGCGCGGGTGCTGTTCCGGCGGGCGTACGTGTGGTGGGTGCTGGGCCGGCACGGCGAGGCGCTGGAGGACGTGCGCCGGGCGGTCCCGGTGCTGCGGCAGGCGGACGACGTGATCTGGACGGCGCGGGCGCTGACGCTGCGGGCGACCGTGCACCTGGCGCTGGGCGCGGTGGAGCGGGCGGAGGCGGACTTCGCGGCGGCGGAGGCGCTGTGGGACACGACCGGTCAGGAGCACGACAAGGCCGACGCGGTGGAGAGCCGCGGGCTCGCGGCGTACCGGTCGGGTGACGTGCCGGCGGCGCTGCGGCTGCTGGACGAGGCGGAGGAGCGGTACGCCGAGCTGGGCACGCCGACGTTCATGCTGACCATCCGACGCTGCGAGGTGCTGCTGGCGGCGGGGCTGGCCCGGGAGGCGCTGGCCGAGGCGGACGGGGCGGTCGCCGCGCTGGACGGCATCGGCGGGCAGTCCACGCGCAAGGCGGAGCTGCTGCTGGTCGCCGCGCGGGCGGCCCGGCTGGCGGACGACCCGCGGACCGCGATCGCGCGCGCGGCCGTCGCGGTACGGCTGTTCGCCGCGCAGCGGCGCACCTGGTACGAGACGCACGCCCGGCTGGTGCTGACCGAGGCGCGGGTGGCGGCGGGGCGCGGGTCGGGCCGGCTGGTCGCGGACGCGGCGGCGGTGGCGGAACGGCTGGCCGCGTTCGGGGCGCCGGCCGCGCCGGAGGCGTCGCTGCTGGCCGGCCGGATCGCACTGGACCTGGGCTGGACGGCCGACGCCGAACGGCATCTGGCGGTCGCCGCGCGCAGCCGCCGCGGCGGGCCGCCGCTGGCGCGGATGACGGGCTGGGCGGCGCAGGCGCTGCGGGCCCGGGCGGCGGGTTCGACGCGGGGCGTGCTCGAGGCCTGCCGGCGTGGGCTGGACGTCCTGGACGACCACCGGATGACGCTGGGCGCCTCCGAGCTGCGGGCCCGGGCCACCGCGCAGGGCGCGGAGCTGGCGGCGATGGCGCAGCGGGCGAGCCTGGTCTCGGGCGGACCGCGTCGGCTGCTGGTGTGGAGCGAGCGGTGGCGGGCGACCGTGCTGTCGGCGCCGCCCACCCGGCCGCCCGCCGACCCGGCGCTGCTGAGCGGTATGACGGCGTTCCGGGAGATCGCCGCCCGTGCGGAGGAGGCCCGGCTGGACGGCGGCCGGCCCGTTCCCGCGCTGGAGCGCGAACAGCGGCGTCTGGAACGGGAGATCCGTTCCCGCACCCTGCACATGCGGGGCGAGGCGTCCGGGGACGGGGACCGGTTCGAGGCCGGCCGGCTGCTGCGGCGGCTCGGCGACGGCGTACGGCTGGTGGAGCTGGCCGTGCTCGACGGGCGGGTGCACGTGCTGCTGTGCGGGCAGGGACGGGTGCGGCGGTTCGAGGCGGGTCTGCTGGCCGCGGCGGAGCGGGAGACCGAGCACGTCCAGGCGGGGCTGCGGCGGCTGGCCCATCCGGGGGCGGAGGCGCGGCTGCCGGTGGTGGAGGCCGCGGGGGCGCGGCTGCAGGAGCTGCTGCTCGGTCCGGCGGCGGCGCACCTGGGCACCGGCCCGGTCGTCGTCGTCCCGCCGGCGCGGCTGCACCGGGTGCCGTGGGCGCTGCTCCCCGCGCTGCGGGAGCGGGTGCTGAGCGTGTCGCCGTCCGCGAGCAGCTGGCTGCGCGCCCGCGAGACGGCACCGCCGCCCGGTGGACGCCGGATCCTGGTACGCGGCCCCGGACTGGCGACCGGCGGTGCCGAGGTGACGGAACTCGCGGGCCGCACCCCGTCACCGGAGGCCCGGCGGGACCACGGAGCGCGCGGCGAGGGCCCCGGGCCGGGGGTCCCGCCGTCGCAGGGCGCCGGGATGGACGGCGCGGGGGACGGGGGGCCGGAGGCCCGGGACCGGCACGGGGCTCCGGTCGTGCTGGAGGGGGACGAGGCGCGGGTGCCGCGGGTCCTGCGCGAGCTGGACGGGGCCGCGCTGGCGCACATCGCCGCGCACGGCACGTTCCGTGCGGACAGCCCGCTGTTCTCCTCGCTGCGGATGGCCGACGGTCCCCTGATCGTGCACGACCTGGAGCGCCTGGACCGCAGCCCGTACCGGATCATCCTGTCCTGCTGCGACACCGCCCGCTTCGCGTCCGTCGGCGCGGACGAGCTGCTCGGGCTGGTCACCGCGCTGCTGCCGCTGGGCACGGCCGGGGTGGTGGCGTGCAGCGCGCCGGTCAACGACGCCGCGGTGGTGCCGCTGATGCTCGCGCTGCACAAGGGGCTGGACGCCGGTCTCTCCCTGGCGGAGTCGCTGCGCGACGCGCGGGCCGCGCTGCCCGGCGACGCGGTGCACCAGGCCACGGGGTGGGCGTTCTCGGCGTTCGGCGCCGCCTGAGGCGCGGTCAGGCGGGCTGGGCCGCGGGCAGGTCCACCAGCCAGGGCAGGGCGCCGCGGTCTCCGGCGCCGAGGCGGGTGTAGGCGCCGTAGAGGTGGTTGCCGACGGTACGGACGGACAGGGTGAGCCGCTCGGCGATCTCGCGGTTGCTCAGGCCCGCCGCGGCGAGCGTGACGATCTGCCGCTGACGGGCGGTGAGTTCACCGAGTACCAGACCGGACAGGGCCGGGGTGCGGGCACCCTCGCACCGCCGGGCGAGGGCGACGGCGCGGGTCCGGGCGGTGCGGGCGGCCCGCGGGTCGCGGTGGGCGCGTACCGCCTGGGCGTGCGCCTCGGCCGCGAAGAGCAGGAAGCCGCGCCGCTCCAGCTCCCCGGCCACCCGGTCCAGTTCCGGGCCGTCACCGCGGGCGAGGGCGTCGGCGTGTGCGGCGAAGACGCCGGTCAGCCGGCCGGCGGCGTGCTCGGGGGCGCCGAGGCGGACGGCGTCGTAGGGGTCGCCGGCGGCGGCCGCCAGGGCGGCCCCGCCGAGGTCACCGCGCGCCGCGGCCCTCCACGCGGCCGCGGCGCCGTCCCGGCTCCCCCGGGCGCCCGGCGCCCCGCCGGACGCGGGACGGGCGGGGCGGCCGTGCCCCTCTCCCCGTGCGTCCGCCCGGGCTGCGGCGGGTCCGCTCCCGGAGGGGGCCCGCCCGCCGTGCGGGCCCGCCGGGGGTACCTCCCCCGTCTGGGCCGTCGCCAGGGCGAGTTCGGTCAGGCACTCCGGGTCACCGGCGTCCTGCCGCAGGCCCTCGCGGGCCCATGCCGCCGCCCCGCGCAGCCGGCCGCGCAGCCGGGCGAACCGGGCACGGACGGCCGCGTCCCCGGCCGGCACCGGCAGTCCCTCCGCCACCAGCCACTCCCCCACGGGTGCGGCGAGGGCCCGTACGTCGGCCCGCTCGATGCGCCGGTGCAGGGCCTCCGTCTCCGCCACGAGGGCGGGCCCGCACCGGTCCGGGGTGCCGGCCAGCCGGCGGGCCCGCAGCCGGCCGGCCGCGGCGCGCAGTACGGGTCCGTGCAGGGGGTGGGCGAGGCGGGCGGCGCCGTCGGCGTCGACGCGGACCAGGCCCTCGGCCTCCAGGCACTCCACGGTCCGCAGACCGAGGCCGTCCGGGTCGAGGGGCAGGGGCTCGGCGAAGGCGAGGCGGTCGAGGGTCTCGCGCTCCTCGGGGCGGGCGCGGCCGAGGAGGTGGGCGGTGCGTTCCCGCACGGCCGGGGTGACGGGCACCGGGCCGCGCCACGCCCGCTGGTCCGTGCCGGGGACCGGGGTGAGCAGCCCGCCTTCGCGTACGGCGGTCAGCAGTTCGCGCAGCAGCCGCAGGTCTCCTCGGCTCAGGCGGTGCAGCCGGTCCACGGTGAGCGGCTCCAGGCCGGTGCCCGCGCCCGCCGCGAGCAGCTCCGCGGTCTCCTCGCGGGGCAGCGGCTCCAGGGCGAGCCGGGGCAGCAGCTCGCCGGTCCACAGCCGGGACACCGCGCCCGGCACCGGTGCGCCGTCGGTGGCGACGACCAGGAGCCGGGTGCGGCCGTGCACGGCGAGCTGGTGCACGAGGGCGGCGGAGGCGTCGTCGAGCAGGTGCGCGTCGTCGACCAGCAGCAGGCGCACGCCGGACAGGAGGTGCACGGCACGGTGCAGGGTGACGGTCTCGGGCAGCAGGTGGGCGAAGGCGGCGAAGGGGATGCCGCGGGTCTCGGGCGTGCCGGCCGCGCGGGCGCACTCGGTGCCGCGGACGGCCTCCGTCACGAGCCGGGTCTTGCCGCGGCCCGCCGGTCCGGTCACCACGATGCCGCCCCGTCCGGCGGCCAGCGACCGGCGCACCAGATCCAGTTCACCGGCGCGGCCGGTGAACGGCCAGGGCAGCTCCAGCGTCTTCGCGTCCCGCGCGGACGTCGTCACAGTCGTCACGGCAACAGGAGTCCGCCTACTCATTCCTGATACAGGGCGACTTGAGTAGCCCTCGACTCAGGTGCCCGGGCCGGCCGGACGCCAGGCTGGGGGTCATGACCGCACGCTACTGCTCGCTCGCGCGGCAGCCCGCCCCCGCGTTTCCGCCGGGGCTGGCCGCCGAGCGGCACGCCGCGCTCGCCGGCGGGCAGCGGATGTGGGTCAACGGCACGGTGCTGCACTACTGCTTCCTCGGCGGCGACCCCGGCACCTCGGTCGTTCCCCTGCGGGGCGCGGGCCGGCCGCGGCGCGGGGCGTGGCCCGGCACGGAGGAGCAGCGGGCCGTGGTGCGCGACTGCTTCCGGGAGTGGCGGGACCTCGGGATCGGGCTCGTGCTCACCGAGGTCGACGACCGCTCCGAGGCGGAACTGCGCATCGGCTTCCGGCCCGGCGACGGCTCCTGGTCGGCGGTGGGCCGCGACGCGCTGCGGGCCGGGCTGAACGACCGCACCATGAACTTCGGCTGGGACCTGACCGCGCCCGGGGAACGCGCGACGGCCCTGCACCAGATCGGGCACGCGCTCGGCATGCTGCACGAGCACCAGAGCCCGTACGCGGGCATCCTCTGGGACGACGAGGCCGTCTACGCCGAGCTGGCGGGGCCGCCGAACCACTGGAGCCGGGACCGGACGTTCCACAACATCCTGCGCAAGCTCGGCACGGAGGAGGTCAACGGCCCGGTCTGGGACCCGCACTCGATCATGGAGTACCCGTTCCCGTCGGGGCTGATACTGGAGCCGGAGCACTACCGCGCGGGTCTGCACCCGCCCGGCACCCTCTCCGCCGCCGACAAGGAGTTCGCGCTGCGCTGGTACCCGCCCGCCGGCCGGCCGGGACCGCTGGTGCCGTTCCGTTCGGTGCCGCTCGGCCTCGGACCGGGCGAGCAGGCCGATTTCCGCCTCGACCCGCCGGAGACCCGCGAGTACACCGTCGGCACGTTCGGCGACAGCGACGCCGTCGTCGTGGTCTTCGAGGAGCGCGACGGGGAGCCCCGCTACCTCGCCGGCCACGACGACGGGGGAACACCCCGCAACGCCATGATCAGGGCCCGTCTCGTCAAGGGCCGCCGCTATGCCGTCCGGGTGCGCCTGTACTCCTCGTGGGGTGCGGGCGAGACGGCGGTCATGTGCTGGTGACAGCACGGATCCGCCGCACCCGGCCACGGCCGGCCACAGTCCGGCGCCGGGGGACGGCCGGGGACGTCGCCTTCGGGGGAGGGCGACGTCCCCGGCCCGTGCCGTGTCCGCCGTGCGAGGGGGGGGGGGGCCCCCCCCCCCCCCCCAACGGGCGGGCGGGGGCTAAGGTCGCCCCCCCGGGCGCGGCGGGCCCCGCGTCGGGGGTGTGGGTTTC
>NZ_JBHXFL010000062.1:0-36272 GCF_042724095.1 Streptomyces sp. NPDC127100 | reverse complement strand
ACACCACCACCATCCACATCACCGGCCACCAAAACAACAACACCATCTTCAACACCACCATCAACGGACCCATCAACACACCCACATGACCACCCACCGGACAGCGAGTCAGGAACGGCCATCCCCCTCCCCGCCTTGACCAGCCCCCAGCACCGGCAAGGCCAAATGGGCAAGATCTCCCGGAGGAGACGTGCTCACCGGCCACAGAGGAGCAGCAACACCGTCAGCGACCGCGGCCGGGGCGTCGGTCAGCCGCATGCGTTCCCGCAGCCGGCCGTAGAAGTCCATGGGCCCCAGCCGCACCGCGCGCAGCCGGCGAGGTGCGGCGTAGACACCGAGCCAGTCGCCGGGATCGAGTACACCCCGCATCTGGCCGTCGATGCTCACGGCGGCACGACCCGACCGTTCGAGGATGCGCAGTCCGACGGGCTCGTCCGGGGCGGTCACCACGGAGCGGTCGAACGTCATGTGCGGGGCCACCGCCGTGAAGACGAGTGCCTCCGCCCGGGGTGAGACCACCGGGCCGCCGGCGGCGAAACTGTAGGCGGTCGAACCCGTCGGGGTCGCCACCAGAAGTGCGTCGGCGGAGTATGAGGCCAGCAGCCGCCCGGCAACGTAGACGCCGACCGAGATCTGCCGGTCCCTCGACAGCTTCTCGAGCACCACGTCATTGAGGGCCGTGACGTTCAGGGCGACGCCCCACTCGTCGCCACTGGCGCAGTCGTCGCGCACCCGCGGAGGTGGCAGCGACGGGCCTCGCCCGTAACGCAGCAGCGTCTCCATCTCCTGCGGGATCTCCAGCGGGCGAGAGGCCCGCAGAGTGAGCAGCATGCGGTTCTCCGGCTGCACGAGATCACCCTGGACGGCGTCGAGCGCCGCCCGCACCTCCGGTGCTGGGACCTCGGTCAGGAATCCGACCCGCCCCAGGTCCACGCCCAGGATCAGGGCGTCGTTCCGCGCCGCCAGCCGAGCGCCGCGCAGGAAGGTGCCATCACCGCCCAGCGTGACGATGAGGTCCGGGTCGCCTGCCGCGTCCAGCTCCTCCTGGGCGCTGCGCCGGCCATGTCCGCTCCATACATCGATGTCCGAGCACCCGACGGCGTTCTCCGCACACCAGTCCCGGACCTCCCGTGCCGCCTGCTCGGCGCCCTCGCGTCCACCGTGCACCACGAGTCCGACCCGCTCGATCGCCATCGCCGTCTCCCTGCGGGTTTCGTACCGGTATGCCAGGTGTGCTCTGAATCCTCGCCGACCTTGACGGCGAGGGGAGCACGACATGCCGGAGCGGGATGTGCGGCGGCGTCCTAGGGCCGGTCCCCTCGTTCTCGGGCCGGCCCCCTCATGTGTGAGGGGCGTGGCGTCGCGCCCTGGCGTAGAGGCAGCGGCCCCGGGCACCGGAGCAGACTTACATGAGGGGTGTGTCGTCCGGCTGGGTGTCCGAGAACTCCCACCACGCGAGCGGCAGCCAGTCGCCGCCGACGAAGCCGTCGACGGATGCGCCGGTGCCCCGGATGGCCACCCGGGTCCCCACTGGGTAGCTGGTGCCGGACAGCCCGGAGACCGGGACGAGCAGCACGCCGAGTCGTCGTGTCACGGTTTCTGATCCTTTCCGCGTCGCACGGAAGTGCGATTTGCCTTCCCTAGATGCAAAGCATTGCATCCTGGACCAATCTGGACAGTGAGGGAACACACAAATGGCTGGGCGAGCCGCGTGGACCAGGACCTCTTGCGCGAGGGAGTGAAGAAGCTCTCCTGAGCCGCTGTTTCCAGCAGTGATCGAGCGATTGCGTTGAGTGGAGGTACTCGACGATGAAGGCTGTCGTGTACAAGGGACCGTTCGAGGTAGCGATCGAGCAGGTCGAGGACCCCCGAATACAGCACCCGAACGATGTGATCGTGCGTGTCACGTCCAGCGCCATCTGCGGCTCGGACCTACACATGTACGAAGGTCGGACCGCCGCCGAGCCCGGAATCGTCTTCGGGCACGAGAACCTGGGCGTCATCGAGGACGCCGGGGAGGGCGTGACGTCGCTCAGCCGCGGCGACCGAGTCGTCATGCCCTTCAACGTGGCGTGCGGCTTCTGCAAGAACTGCACGGACGGATACACGGGCTTCTGTCTGACCGTGAACCCGGGGTTCGCCGGCGGTGCGTACGGCTACGTGGCCATGGGTCCCTACGTGGGAGGCCAGGCCGAGTACGTGAAGGTGCCCTACGCGGACTTCAACTGCCTGAAGCTCCCCGAGGGCACCCAGAACGAAACCGACTTCATCCTGCTCGCCGACATCTTCCCCACCGGCTACCACGGCAACGAGCTGGCCGACGTGCGTCCTGGTGACACCGTCGCCGTCTACGGTGGTGGCCCGGTCGGACTGATGGCCGCGTACTCGGCGATGCTGCGCGGGGCGAGCAAGGTCTTCGTGGTCGACCGGGTGACCGAGCGGCTGCAGAAGGCGGAGGAGATCGGTGCCATCCCGATCAACTTCACCGAGGGCAACCCGGTGGAGCAGATCCAGGAGCAGACCGACGGCCAGGGTACGGACAAGGGCATCGACGCTGTCGGCTACCAGGCCCAGGCCCGTGGCCAGGACCGTGAGGAACCGGCGATCGTACTGAACTCGCTGGTCGACACGGTCCGGCCGACGGGCGCTCTGGGAGTGCCGGGCCTGTATGTCCCGCGGGATCCGGGCGGACCGAACGAACAGGCCAAGCAGGGCATGCTGATGGTCTCCATAGGCCGCATGTTCGAGAAGGGCCTGCGCATGGGCACCGGTCAGTGCAACGTCAAGCGCTACAACCGGCACCTGCGCGATCTGATCATCGCCGGACGCGCGCGGCCCAGCTTCGTCGTCTCCCACGAGCTGCCCCTCGACCAGGCACCATCGGCGTACGAGAAGTTCGACAAGCGCGTCGAGGGCTACACCAAGGTCGTCCTCCATCCCCACGACTGAGGAGGCCTGTCCACGGAGGTTGAGTCCCGGCGCCGGGTAAGGGACCTGGCGCCGGGGCTGCCTTCGGACCTGGCGCGCTCCATCGTGATCGCGGTCGACAGGACCAGGGACATCGGGCGGTTGACACCTGTCCGCAGAGGCACAGCAGGCTCCAGGGAGATAGAGACTAGGCGGAGGCAGAAGGAGGTCCGCAGCCAGCCGCTGCCTCCCAGCCTCTTGCCGCCGCTTCCGCTTTCCCCGTCCTGGCAGGTGCCCAGCATCGCTGACCGACGTCGGCGCGACAACGCAGTGAGCCGAGACCGCACTGGCGCTGCCGTCCTGCGCCTCGTGCCAGTTGTCGCCCCAACTGCGAGAGCGCGGCCTATGCTTGAAGGTCGCGCTGGTACCAGGTGCCCAACCTGCCGCCGAGATCGGACGGGGCGGCCGGGCCGACCGGGACGAACCCGGCCTTGCTCAACACCTTCTGGGACGCGGCATTGTCGTGGGAGGTGGCCGCCCGTAGTGTCCGCAGCCCGTGCCGCGCTGCCGCCAGCCGGCAGACCTCCTGGACGGTCGCGGTCGCCACGCCGCGGCCGGCGACCTGCTGCGCGACCCGGTAGCCGAGTCTTGCGGTGCCGTCCTCCAAGTCGTACAGGTTGAACCGGCCCAGAACCGAGCCGTCATCCCCGACGAGCGCGTAGAAGGCACAGACGCCGGCCTCTTGCTCAGCCAGCAAGGCGCTGTGCCGGTCGGGGTACTGGTCGAAGAACGTGTCGCCGCGATCGCCGATCGAGGCAGCGAAGTAGGCGCGGTTCACCAGCTCGAAGGCCAGGACTGCCGGGGAATGGCCAGCACGTAGTTGCTCCAGCTTGGGCACCCCCCAACTCTACCCGGAGGGTCTGCTGGTGCCATCTGATTCCGCCACCGGTGGCCGACAACCGGCACGCGACGACTGGGAGGGACCAAGTGGGTTTGCCATACTGGCGCGATGTGTTTTCGTGGGGGAACTCCTAACCGACATTACGTGTGCCTGCCGTGCCGTTCCTCGTTCAAGAAGCGTGGTACGTGGGCAAGCCGATGCGCGCGATGCGGCGGTGAGTTGATCGACGCGGGCCAGGACCTCGCTGTGCCGAAGCGGAGGGACTCCGCCGGGTGGCGTACGCTGACCGCCCTGCTGAACGCGGGTGTCACGTTCCACTCCGGCTGCTGCGACGGGCCCGGCTGGCGGCCGCGAACACCGCGCGAGGTACGCGAGCGGCTGGCCGCGGCCGCCGGCACCGGCGTGCCGCTGAGCGTGGCGCTGACGACAGTCGACCCCGACGAGCTCCGTTCGGGGCACACGGCACGCTGAGCCTCGGCGTGGCCCGTCCGCACTCGGGGACGCGCTCCTGAGACGCCGCTTCTTCAGCATCAGTGCAAGCGGTGGTCCCGGCTCGATTCACTCGTAACGCAGGCGCAGTGACTCGCGTTCGGCCTCCTCGATCTGGTCGACGGTCAGGCCGGGCAGATTCAGCTGGGCCAGCGTCACCTCGGCGCTGGTCGGCTGGGCTTCGGCAGGCACCCAGTGCTCCGGTCGCCAGGCGTTGGCGCGCATCAGCGACTTCGGGCAGTGGGGGTAGGCCTGCTCGACCTGCACCACGATCGCCGAGACCGGCGGTTTGCCGACGGGAGTGAGCTGGGCGAGCAGCTCCGGGCGCGCCGAGACACAGGCGCGGCCGTTGACGCGCAGTGTGGTCGGGCGGCCGGGGACGAGGAAGAGCAGGCCGACGCGTCCGGTCTGCAGCACGTTGTGCATGGTGTCGAGCCGCTTGTTGCCCGTCGCGTCTGGGATCGCCAAGGTCCGCTCGTCCAGCACCGAGACGAACCCGGCCGGGCCGCCCCGCGGTGTCACATCCGCACGCCCCTCGGCGTCCGCAGTGCCGATGAACACGAGCGAGGAACAGCCGATCAGCGCTCGGGTTACCTCCGTCAGGCGGTCGGTCTCCTTGCGGAGCGCGTGCGGGTTCGGCTGCGGGTAGAGCTCGCGCAGCTGGTCCGGGCTGGTGAGGGCGTCCGCCCGCAGGGTTTCGAAGAGCGCGCCGGCGGCTCCGGTGTCGATCATCATACGGATGACCCTAAGAGATGACCGGGGCAACGCGTGGGTCAGCGCGTGATCTCGCCCGCATCAGAGCCGGGCTGGGGGCGTGATCTTCCCGTGGCTCACCGATGTGTGACGGCCGCCGGTGAGCGGCCGTCAGAAGAACAAGGTGTGCGGGGTGCTGCTCCGACCGGCGTATCACTGTTCCTAGCTCGATGGTCTGAGATGCCTCGCGGACGCGTGGCCCCAAGGACGCACATACTCCCCCTCTGGTGGCTGATGTGGTCGCGTGGAGGTGAGTGAGAGCCTCCGGGGTGTCGCAACAGTCCGATAAACCGGGAGCCGGCCTCATGACCATCGGCGCGCCACCGCCCACCTCTGTACGTCCTGCAACCACCGCACCCGTCCCTCCATGGGCCCGGCGTGCGGCAGGCGCGGTCCTGTGGACCTCCATGCCGTCGGCGTTGTGGCGGTTCGCTGTGGTGACCGGTGTTCCGCTCGGACTCGCCCAGTCCGAGTACGAGGCGATGCTCATTCCCGGTTGGGGGTATCTCGTCGTGCCGTTGCTGTCCGTGCTGCAGGAGGCTCTGGCCTTCCTGACGTTGGGACTGGTGCGGCCATGGGGCGAGGTCTGGCCGCGGTGGGTCCCGCTCCTACGCGGGCGCCGCATCCCAGTGCTCGCCGCAGCCGTGCCCGCGGCGCTGGGTGCACTCGCCTGCACGGTCTACGGCGTGCTCTTCGTGTGGACGACGCTGCACTCCGAGATGGCGATCACGCAGTGGGGGAAGTGGGTGATGACAGCCTGCTATGTGCCGATGGTGGCATGGGGGCCACTCTTGGCTGTCGTTACCACGCACTACTACCGGCGGCGCAATCGCCCGTGACTCGCCGCCGGGACCGAGATGGCGCCGGCACTCGGGCGCGCTCCCGGCGAGCGCGTGGCCGCGGGCCGGTAGAGACCGGACAGCGTTGCTACGCGACTTCCGGTTCGCGCTCCATCCAGAGGTTGCCGGTGGGGTCTCCGTCGTCGCGTTGGCGGACCATCCGATTGGTTTCCGCTGCGCTCTCCGAGATGCACGACGAATGGATCGCCTTACCTCGCCACTCCCCTCCCGAGGCGATATGGGCGATATCTACCATAGGCTCTGTTTTAGTTCCCTCGCGCTACCCAACGCACCGCAATACAACGCCAGTTGATGCGCGACACCATGACGAGGGATACTGCCTGGCGGATGCATGCTCCCGACCGAGTGGCGCTCGCTTCAATACCCTTCCGTGCGGGTCATCACAGGGCATCTATCCAAAGACTACTGGGCAGTTGACCTCAGGGTTTCGTGGTAGCGTCCTCGCTCGGAGGGACAGTGCAACCTGAAAGGGAAATCGTGAACACGGAGAAGATCGCCGCTCGCCGCCTCTCGCTGGAAGAGGTGACGAAGCTCGGCGTGAAGGACAGAGTCTTCGTTTCCGCCGACACGGCAGAACTCAAACTTCCCGACTGCTATGTCCCTGCCTTTCTGACCAAGTCCGGTGAGGAATTCGAGGGCGGCTCGATCACGGCGAGAACCGTATTCGAGGAAGAGGTCTCCTGCCTTCCCGACGACGAGAACGAAGCCGGAATCTATCTCGCCGACGAGAACGGCTCGGCGACCATCGAGGTCCTCCAGTCCGCCGGTGTCGTGCTGGACCTGACACTCTTCGTCCCTGGTGGGGACAAGGGGGCCCTCACGGCCCTTTACGCTGCGGCCCGGCAGGCGTTCGGCGCCGACATCGTGCAGATCTGGCGCCAGGGCCTCAAGGAGGTTCCCGACGTGAAGGTCGACATCTTCGAGGAGCAGATTCCCCGGGGGCGCAAGGCGAGCGACAGCCCCAAGCGTGACCGTCGCGCGATCGACACCTACCCCACCCGTGCGGACTTCATCGAGTTCTCCCCGGGGTGGAAGCCGGTCGTTGAGATTCACAGGCCGGTTGTTGACGACACCCCGACCATCTGAGGCGGCGTTACCTCTCGTCTCGGCCTGAGCTCCGGACCCGGTCGACCCCTGAGCGGCCCAGTGAGCGGTAGGAAAACAACTCACAAACGCCAAAGTGCCGTTCTACACGATGCCCCAGACAGCCCGCCTGACCAAGAACAAAGCCTTCGTCCGCACCGTCGGCCCGACCATGCTCAGCGCGTGGTCGGCTGCGCAAGGACCCCGTGAGCGGTGACGCCGATCCCAAGCTCGCGGCAGGTGTCCAGGATGCCGTCGGTCTCGGGGTCACGGCTGAGAAGGGAGTACTCCATCTGTACGTCGCAGATGGGGTGCACGGCGTGGCGGCGGAGACCTCACCCGGACAGCTCCTGCTCGACCCAGATCGTCTTCCCCCTCTGCCCGTACCTGCTCCCCCACCGGCGGCTTAGCTGAGCCACCAGAAACAGCCCTCGGCCACCTTCGTCGCTGGTGCGGGCTCGGCGCATGCGGGGCTGGGTGTTGCTGGGGTCGGTGACCTCGCAGAAGAGAGCCTCGTCGCGGATCAAGCGCAGCCCCACAGGGCCGCCCGCGTACCGCACGGCGTTGGTGACGAGTTCGCTGACGATCAGCTCGGTCACGAAGGCATTGCCCTCAAGTCCCCATTCGGCGAGCTGGCCCGTCGCCGCATCTCTCGCCGAGGCGACCGCCCGGGGGTCGGCCGAGAACTCCCAGTCGGCGACGGAGCCCGCCTCCAGTGCGGAGATACGCGCGACCAGGACGGCGGCGTCGTCGCGTAGGGGACGTGCCCCGGAACCGGCCATGAGCGCCTGGGCAATTGCGGTGAGCTCACCACCGGAGGACTGGAGCCGCGCCAGCCTGTCCGCCAGTTCACGGGTGGAACCGTCTATGTCGACGCCGTAGTACTGAAGGAGGCCATCGGTGTAGAGGGCGAGGCAACTGTCCGGTGGTACGTCGACGGTCGTCGCCTCGAACGGCAGGCCGCCGACTCCGAGGGGCGGCCCCGGCCGCATGGTCACCGGAGCGACTCTGCCGTCCGGTAGGGCCAGCAGCGGCGGCGGATGGCCCGCCGTTGCCATCGTGCAGCGTCCGGCCACCGGATCGTGCACGGCGACCAGACAGGTCGCGCCGACTACGTCCCCCTGTGCGGGATCCGCCTCACCAGCCAGCCGGCACACCAGGTCATCCAGATGGGTGAGCAGTTCGTCAGGCGTCAGTTCCAGATCCGCCAGTGTCTGCACGGCAGTGCGCAGTCGCCCCATGGTGGCAGTGGCGTGCAGGCCGTGGCCGGTCACGTCTCCGACGACGAGCGCGGTCCGCAGTGAGGGGAGTTCGATCGCGTCGAACCAGTCCCCACCGATTTCGGCGCCGCCCGACGCGGGCCGGTAGGCGCCCGTGGTCTCCATGACGCGAGTGGAGGTGAACGCCTGCGGCAGCAGGCGCCTCTGCAGGGCCACGGCAGCGCGGTGCTCTCGCGTGTACCTGCGGGCGTTGTCCACGCCGAGGGCCGAATGAGCCGCGATCTCGGAGAGCAGGGCCGCGTCCTCCTCCTCGAAAGGGTCGGGGCGGTCGGTGCGCCAGGCAGCGACCAGTCCAAGCACCAAACCACGCGCGAAGAGGGGGGCGGCGATCATGGAGTGTCCGCCTTCGGGCGCCGCGAGGCGCAGGTGGTCCGGGTCCGCCAAGCCCTGCCTCAGAGTCTCCCGGTCGATGACGATCGCGCGGCCTTCCTGCAGCTCACGGACCATGGGGACGTTGGGGAAAGGCGGGACGGTCGCGCCGGGCCTAAGCAGCAGTCCCGGCGGCCATCGACCATTCGCCGAGCGGACCGCGGCCCTGCGCAGGTGGAGATCGCCTCCGCCGAAGGTCTTCGGCGGTTCGTCTCCCCTGAGAACGGCATCCCCCAGATCCACCCATGCGACGTCGGCGAAGTCCGGAACCAGCGTGTCGACGATCTCTTCGGCCGTCCTGCTGATGTCGAGCGTGCCCCCGATGTCCGCTGACGCGTGATGCCTCAACTCACGCCGTCGCTCAGCCTGCCAGTGCCCGGTGGCATCGGTGAACAGGACCGCGACGCCCGTGGGCCGGCCGCAGGCGTCCTCAGTCCGTACCGCGGACACGGACAGGGACCACTCCACGTACGGTGGCAGCGCTGACCTGACCCGCTGCTCGTGTGCGGCGAGCGGAACGCCTGTCTGTAGTACCGCCCGCAGCTCCGCTTCTACGCCGGCGGCGTCGGCCGGGTGCATCGTGTCGGAGAATCGGCTGCCCACGGGAAGCGGCGGTCCGGCGAGCGCGCTACGCGACAGGTTGCTCCGTACGACGGCGAGATCCGTGTCCCTGAGGACGAAGCCGATGCGGCTCTGTTCGAGCAGCGCACGCGACAGGGCCGCGTCCCACTCGGCCTCGGAGGCCTGGTCTGCGGCGACGGCCAGAACGAGCGACAGTACGGGATTCCGCAGTCCGTCGACGCGATAGCGCACGGGGATGATCTTCCCTGGGCCGGACCGCAGCGTGGTCGTTCCGCTGTCCGGCAGCCGCCCGGTGGGAACAACGTCGGGGTCGGCCAGCAGCCGGAGGACGGAACTATGCAGGACCTCCGCGGCCGGCCGCTGCACGAGGTCTTCTGCGGCGCGTGACCAGCCGACCACGACACCGCGGCGGTCGATCAGTGCGGCCGCCACCTGGCTCGGCGGAGCACCCTCGACCGCGTCGTCCATGTTCATGCCGTCGTCACCGCCTCCCGATGGGCCGGTGAGTCCATCATGTCGCGACGCCGGGAGCCTCGCCTTTCCGGCGGAGACGGCACGGCGTACATCCATCTGCTCGATCTGCTCGAGAGCCGCACGCTGTCTGTGCTGCCCACAAGCGACCAGTCCTTGAACGATCACGACTTGGTCGATGCCCTGGACTCGCGTAACCGCGACGAGGCGTTTCCCCCTCCTGTTGTTGAGATCCGGGGGGCGTGTCACCGGGTCCGACGCATCGACGGACCGCTGATGAAGGGCTTGAGCACCGGCACGCCCGGTTCACTTCGAGGGCTGGTCACCGTGGTCGCCTTGAAGCGTGTGACGACGTTCCTGCTCGCGCTTGGAGTAGGCGGCTGCCCGGATCGCCTCGTCGCTCTCCAAGCCTGATCCCAGAGCGCCGCCCACGGTGGCGACCGACGCGACGAACCAGGACAGCGTCAAGTACTCCGTGGCGTGCAGCGAAGTTCGCGTCATGGACGCGAACACCTGGCCGTTGAGGATGAACAGCGCCCACACCAAGTTGATGACCATCAAACCCACGTAGCAGACGAGTACCCCGATACCCACGGTCACGACCGTCGAGACGTTGTAGAGCCTGGCCCTCTGCCTCGCTTCCGGTGCGCCTTCTGTTGATCGATGCCACAGCTCTCCGTCTACGATCAGCCAGCCGATCATGAGCCCGACGGCTCCGACCATGGCGATCACGAGGCGTGGCGCGCTCAGGGCCGCGGCCAGGCTCCAGGTGGTGGAGTCCAGGGTGGCGATGGCCCCCGTGGCAAGTGCGGCCGCCAGGGCTTTCGACAAGCCCGTCGCCAAGCGCCACGGCCGGTTGGCGCGAACCATGCCGAAGAGTACTCGTAGGTAACCGCGCGGCCCGCTGACGACGTATCGAAGATCGTCGGCCTCCGTCTCACCGATCGGGCCCGGATGAACAGGCGCGAGACGACTGACGAAGGGCCCCAGAGTCGTCTGACTTCGCGGAGGTGCTTCAGTCCCAGTGGCTAGCGGGCCCGCCAAGTCAAGCACGGCTTCTTCGACGGCCCGCCGGGCCCTCGTCAGCAGCCACAGGCCCCCCAGTGATGGAAGCGAGAGCAGCGCCAAGCCGTGTTCGTGATTCAGGTCCACAGCGAGCCTGCGCCCGTGTGAGTGCAGTGGAAGGTCGGTGAGGGCCACGACGACGTCCCAGTTCTCCGTGCTCCCACGGTCCATGATCCGGCGCATCAAAGTAGGCAGGTCCTCCGTCCCCGAGGTGAAGGGCTCACTGACCACCTCGACGTCGAACCGTCGCCTCTGCCCCGACTTATCGGCGAGCCGAGCAGAGAGTGTCCGCGCCGTGCGCTGTGCGATCTCCGTCGGCGCGTACGGATCCGCCAGAAGAGCCACGACCGTGACGCCCTGCGACGACACCCGCATGAGTCGATCCTCCTCGTCGGCTGCCCCGCGATCCCAAGTGCCCACAGACGCCACCGAGGTAACGCGGACGCCGCGTGACACGCTGACCTCCGCCGGCAGGTGCGGGCGGAACGGCCGGATCTCCTCGCTTCCCACCTGGGCCTGCTCCCACCACCGGGCCGCGATCGCGTCCGCCACCCCGAACACCTGTTCAGGCGCCATCCTGGCCACCGGCCTTTCCCGAGCGTTCTCTGGCTCTGCCATCGGTCCGCACGCCCGTTCGGCGACTCGGACAGTCGGGCGCATGGGCCTGGCAGGGCAAGACAGTGAGGTTTCTTGGGCCCGGCATGCGCATGCGCTCGCGTGCAGCCGTCGGTCAAGCTGCCTGAGAAGCCCAGGGGGCCGGGATTCACCCCGGCGCCCGCTGCCGGAGGTTGCCGTCATGACCGTGATGTCCATCGCCAGGTTCGAGAGGTTCTTCCGCGCGGCCGCAGGGCTGGACGTCGACAAGAACGATCTCAAGCGCTACAGCGACTTCGTCGACACCAAGCTCTACGACCTGCTGACCATCGCCCAGGCCACCGCCAAGGCCAACGGGCGCGACGTCATCCGGACCTGTGACCTACCGATCACCAAAGGCCTACAGGAGAGCATTCACCGCTTCCGGAAGATCGACCAGGAAGTAGAACTCAAGCCGATTCTGGAACAGCTCGCCACCCACCCCGCTCTGGACCGTACGCCCGATGAGGAGACCGAGGCGGCCTATCCGGAGATCATCGGCGGACTCAGCCTGGCCCTTGCCCAGAGCTTCAAAATCCTCCACCCCGACCTGAAAAACCCCCAGACCCAGCACTGGGACGAGGCGCGAGCCGTCTTCGACCTCCTACTGTGAGTGGCGACGGCACCAAGCGGTCAGGCCGCGGCCGTACAACGTCAGCGCGCTCCGGTTCCTCGGCCGCCAACGATCTGTCCACCCGCCGCAGGAAACTCGGCCCCGTGTCGGTGAGCTCAGATGGTGACGGCTCGTCCTCGAAGGGGTGACCGAAGGAATGGACAGGAACGCGTCCGGCGGGTCCGGGGAGCGGCTGCTGGATGAACTGGTCAGGGCGGCCCAGCTGGCATCACCTGCGGAACTGCCCGCGGTCCTGAACCGGTATACCCAGGCCATGGGCCTGGGCAGGGCCGTCATCTATCTCATCGACGTCCAGCAAAGACTGCTGGTGCCGTTTGTCGAAGGCGAGCCGGAACTGGACCTCGACACTTCGCTGGCCGGATGGGCCTACCGCACCAACTCTCTCCGAGTGGAAGAAGTCCCCTCCGGAGAGCTGAACATGTGGGTACCCCTGGCCGACGGGGCGGAGCGGCTGGGCGTCGTGGAACTGGACGTGAGCACCCTGGACGGGCTCAAGCTACGGCGCTGCCGAACGGCGGCGCTGCTCCTCGCACTGATCATCACGTCCAAGCGCACTTATAGCGACACCATCGCGCAGCGTCTGCGTACGCGGCCGATGCACCTGCCCACGGAGATGGTCAGGGCATTTCTCCCACCCCGGTCGATCGGGACCGGGCGGGTCGTGTCGACGGCGGTTCTGGAGCCTGCGTACGAACTGGGCGGCGACGCTTTCGACCATGCGTTCACCGAGGACGTTCTGCACGCCGCAGTCCTCGACGGCATGGGGCACGATCTGGCGTCCGGGCTTGCCACCTCTGTCGCCATGGCAGGCTGCCGTAACGCCCGACGCAGCGGGGCAGACCTGAACGAACTCGTGGGCACCACGGACGAGGCGCTCGCGAAGTGGCTTCCGGAGCAGTTCTGCACGGGTGTCTTCACCCAGTTGCACATGTCCACCGGTGTGCTGCGCTGGTGTAATTGCGGCCACCCGCCCCCGTTGCTCATCCGTCACCACCAACTGCTCCACAAGGCCTTGGAGCGGCCACCTGAGCCTCCTTTGGGTCTGCCCGCCGGTCTTGCCGGGACCGGCCGTCGGGTGCACGACGTCAGCCTCGAACCCGGTGACCGAATACTGCTCTACTCGGACGGCGTGGTGGAATCACGCGACGAGGCGGGCGAGGAGTTCGGCCTGGAGCGCTTCACCGACTACATCATTCGGTCGACCGCAGCAGGGCAGAGCGCCCCGGAAGTGCTGCGCCTGCTCATCCATGCCATCCTCGAGCATCAGCACAACGAACTCAGCGACGACGCCACGATCTTGATGTTCGAGTGGCAGCCCCCTGATCCGTGACCGCAAGAACCGGAAGGCGCAGCCGTGCTGCGGTCATTCGTTCTGGGCGCCTCGTGGGCTCAGTCCGCGAGGTCGGGCTTGCCGAACATGACCGCGTAACTGGAGGGGAGTTGGCTGATGATCTGATTCAGCTCTCCGCCGGTGACGGCGTCGGCAACGGTGCTCAGGACCGCGCTGGCGTCCCACTCGGCCGTACGCGGCCGGGCATGGGTGCGCTCGGCGACCCGCCGGTAGAACTCTTCGATCCCGAAGCTCCGCGCCTGCTGCGGCGTGGCATGGCCGAGGACCTCTCTCAGCGGGCCGGGCAACTGGGATGCGAGGTCCTTGACCTCTCCCGCGCTGATCCGCTGGGCCAGCACTTCCAGCACGGCGTTGGTGACGTCCGCTGCTTCGTCCTGGTCCTTGTATTCGCCTCGCTCGCGTACATGGGCAAGGAATCCGTCGTACTTCATCGCTGCCTCCTTCTGCCGCGGTCACCGCTGCTCATGTGGGGCGCCCGCAGGGCACGGCGGGAGCGTTCCGGTGCCCAGGAACGGCCGACCACGGCCTGTTCGAGTCGGTCGCGGCTCGTCGGGCCGGTTTTCCCGGAGCGCGTGGGTGAACTGTTCCATGGCGCCGAAAGGAAGCCGTTGGCCAGCCACGCGCCGAGCCTCCGCCGCGGTGAGAGGTTATGAAACGGGAGGTCGTTCATGAGTCACCCCGGACGTCGAGCCTCGCCGGCCCGGCCGCGGAACCGGACAGGTGTCCGGAACCACGGTCGCGTCTCAGCCGCTGCTCCTGGTGCTTTCACTCGTCTCGTTGATCTCGACGTGCCGGGGCTTTGCGACCTCGGCCTTGGGGACGGTGATGGTGAGCACCCCGTCCGACATCTGCGCGTTGATCTTTTCGGTGTCGACCTCTCCGGGCAGCCGCAGCCGGTACTCGAAGGCTCCGGTGCGGCGGGTGCTCCGGCGCAGGACGCCTTTGCGTTCCTTCTCCTTGATCTCTCCGGTGACCACCAGCTCCTGGCCGTTCGCTTCGACGTCGATGTCCTTGCCCTTGACGCCGGGGAGTTCGATCTCGACGTGGAAGGCGTCGTCGGACTCCGTGACATCCGCCAGGGGTGTCCACGCGACTGCGGTCGCCGCGTCTCCCACCGTGGATTCGATCAGCCCGCTCATCTCACTGAGCAGCTGGTCGAACTCCGTCAGCGGATTGCGTGCCCAGCCAAGAGGCCTGGCCTGCACTGCGGCACCCCGTTGGCGCCGGACGGGCGTGGCCATTCCCATCGCCTCCTTCTCCTTCTCGTGATCTCGTCGCCCGCTGGGTGTCATGCGAGCCAAGCGGACTGTTTCGGACGGGTGCGCGGAGAGCTGTCGGTGCCGCCGGGCGCGGCCGTGTGGTCCAGGTAGCGGTGCACGAAATGAATGCTCATCGCGCCTTCGCCGACCGCGGAGGCCACGCGTTTCACCGAGCCGCCGCGGACGTCGCCGGCCGCGAAGACGCCAGGCAGGCTGGTCTCCAGCGTCAGGCAGTCGCGGCCCTGGCTCTGCCACAGTCCGGGGATGGAGCAAGCCTGCGCCTCCGCGCCGGTGAGCACGAAACCGCGTGCGTCGAGTGCGAGTGCGCCGGACAGCCACTCGGTGTGGGGGTCGGCGCCGGTGAAGACGAACAGGGCCCGCACCGCGAGCTGGCGGTGCTCGCCCGTACGGTGGTCGACCACGTCGACCGCCTCCAGCGTCTCATCGCCGAGTGCCTCGGTCATCTCGGTGTGCAGCAGCACGCGCACCCGCGGATGGCGTTCGACCTGATCGATCAGGTAGCGGGACATGTGTGCCTCGAGGCTCGGACCACGGACAAGCAGATACACCTGCGGTGCGTACCCGGCCAGGAAGAGTACGGCCTGACCCGCGGAGTTGCCGCCGCCGACGACGGCCACCGGGTCGGTGCGGCACTGCTGGGCTTCGTAGACGGTCGCCGAGTAGTGGACGCTCGTTCCCTCCAGGCGTTCGATGCCGGGCACTTGGATGCGGCGGTAGCGGGCGCCGGTGGCCAGCACGACGGTGCGGGCGGTGATCTCGCTGCCGTCGGCGAACCCGACGAGGTAGTGGCCGTCCCGCGGTTCCAGGTGGGCCGCCTCCGCTGGGACGCTGATCCGCGCGCCGAACTTGTCGGCCTGGAGCACGGCGCGGTCGGTGAGTTCGGAGCCGGAGATCCCGGAGGGGAAGCCAAGCAGATTCTCGATGCGGGAGGACGTCCCCGCCTGGCCGCCAGTGGCCAGCGCCTCGACCAGGGTCGTGCCGAGGCCCTCTGAGGCGGCGTTCACCGCGGCGGCGAGACCGGCGGGTCCGGAGCCGACAATCAGGAGATCGCCGTGATGGTTTCCTGTCGGCAGTGAGGGCAGGCCCATAAGCCGGGCCAGTTCCGCGTTGCTGGGATTACGCAGCAGAGTGGTGTCCCGCCAGATGACGAGCGGTGTCTCCTCCGGGCCTACGCGGAAGCGGCGCAGCAGTTCCTCGGCCTCCTCGTCCGTCTCCAGATCGATCCAGCGGTACGGCAGCCGGTTGCGGGCGGCGAACTCACGCAGCCGCCGGGTGTCGGACGAATAGCGTGAGCCGACGATACGGAAACCGGCGCCCTGCCCGACGAGCAGGGCACGGCGGCCAAGGCAGGCGCGCAGCACCAGATCGCCAAGGACGGAGTCCCGGGTCACCAGGTCACGCAGCTGATCCATGGACAGGGCGAGGACCTCTCCGGGGTCCCTGACCCTAGCGGTGTAGAAGGCCACCTGCCCGTTCAGGAGGCCGAGCTCGCCGATGAAGCGGCCGGGGCCGTGCACACGCAGCAGACGTTCGTCGGGCGTGCCGTAGCCCTCGACGATGGCGACCGAGCCGCTGAGGATGACGTAGAACGTCTCGCACCGCTCCCCCTCCCGGATCAGCACATCGCCGGCGTCGACTTCGCGCCGCCGGCCACGCTGGGCCAGGCGGTCCATCTGGTCCTCCGGCAGGCGGGGATAGGCGCCGTAGATGTCGGCGGTCTCGAAGGGGACGCTCTTCTCCGTCTCTTCCGGCGCCTGTGCTGCGCTTGGCCGCGTCCCGTCGCCGGGCATCACACGAACGCCTCGTGGACGAAGCACCACCGCCAGTCCTCGCCGGGCTCCAGCGACGCCGCGATCGGATGGCCGTCGGTGGCCGCGTGACGGCGCGCGTGCCGGTTCGGCGAGGAATCGCAGCAGCCGACGTGGCCGCAGGTCAGGCAGAGCCTCAGGTGGACCCACGGGGAGCCGAGCAGCAGACACTCTTGACATCCTTCGGGGGTGAGTGGCTGGACCGGCCGGACGAGCGTGAGGTGGGGGTCGGTTCGTACGGTCATGGTTGATCACTCCTTCTCGGCCGGTTCGCGCCCCGCGATCGACTGCTCCACCCACCGCCGCAGAGCTGGGGCAGGTGCGGCACCCGCTTGCCGGGCGATGGTCTGTCCTTTGTCGACGACCAACAGTGTCGGTACGGCCTGGACCTCGAACCGCTGCGCCAGGCGTGGGTTCTTGTCGATGTCGATCTTGACGAGCTTGATTCGACCGGCAAGATCGGCGGCGACCTTCTCCAGTGCGGGGCTCACCATGCGGCAGGGGCCGCACCAGGTAGCCCACAGATCGACCACGACGGGCACGTCGGCCTGCTCGACGACCTCGGTGAAGTCGTCGTCGCCGGCGTCGGCCATCCACGGCAGAGGCTGTTTGCAGTTGCCGCACCTGGGGCGGCCCTCGGCGGACACGGGGACCCGGTTCTTTCGCCCGCAGTGCGGGCAGGTGACGTTGGTGGCCTGAACAGTGCTCATGCCGCCTGCGCTCCCTTCACGTCCTCGGACTGGTCATAGGTGACCACCAGCTCTCCGGCCTGGGCGTCGACACGGACCGTCGCGCCGTCCTGTACGTCGCCGCGAAGCAGGGCGCGCCCGACCAGCGTCTCGACCTCGTGGGAGATGTAGCGGCGCAGCGGTCGTGCCCCGTACACCGGGTCGTAGCCTTGGTGGGCGATCAATTCTCGGGCCGTTTCGGTGAGTTCAACGGTGATGCGACGCTCGGCGAGGCGGCGGCGCAGTTCGTCGAACTGCAGCTCCACGATCTGCTCGATCTGCCGCTCACCGAGGGGTTTGAACAGCACGATGTCGTCGACGCGGTTGAGGAATTCGGGGCGGAAGTGCCCGCGGAGCTCGCCCATCACCAGGGCGCGGGCATCCGGCTTGATCTCGCCCTCGGCGGTGGCGCCGTCGAGGAGGTGCTCGGAGCCGATGTTGGACGTCATGATGATCACGGTGTTGCGGAAGTCGACGGTGCGGCCCTGGGAGTCGGTGATGCGGCCGTCGTCGAGGATTTGCAGCAGGGTGTTGAAGACGTCGGTGTGCGCCTTCTCGATCTCGTCGAACAGCACAACCGAGTACGGCTTGCGGCGTACGGCCTCGGTGAGCTGGCCGCCTTCCTCGTAGCCGACGTACCCGGGCGGGGCCCCCATCAGCCGGCTGACGGTGTGCCGCTCCTGGTACTCGCTCATGTCGAGGCGGACCATGTTCTCCTCGGAGTCGAACAGCGCTCGTGCGAGGGTTTTGGCCAACTCGGTCTTCCCGACGCCGGTCGGGCCGAGGAAGATGAACGAGCCGATGGGGCGACGAGGGTCGCGGATGCCGGAGCGGGCGCGGATGATGGCGTCGGTGACGAGCTTGACGGCCTCGTCCTGGCCGATGACGCGCTCGCGCAGGATCTCGTCGAGACGCAGCAGCTTCTCGCGTTCGCCCTCCTGGAGGCGGGCGACGGGAACGCCGGTCCAGGCGGCGACGATCTCGGCGATCTCCTCCTCGGTGACGACCTCGCGCAGCAGCCGGTTCTCCCCTTGCTTCGCGGCCAGTTGCTCCTCCTCTGCGGCGAGCCGGCGCTCCAGGTCCTGGAGGCGGCCGTAGCGGAGTTCGGCGGCGCGGTTGAGGTCGTAGGCGCGTTCGGCCTCCTCCGCCTCGTGGCGGACCTGCTCCAGTTCCTGGCGCAGTTCCTGCACGCGGCGGATAGCCTGCCGTTCGGCCTCCCACTGGGCGTGTTTGGCGTCGGCCTCCCCGCGCAGGTCGGCGAGTTCTTTGCGCAGTTCCTCGAGTCGGGTTCTGCTCGCGGGGTCGGTCTCTTTGGAGAGGGCGGCTTCCTCGATCTCCAGGCGGGTGACGCGGCGGGTGATCTCATCGAGTTCGGCGGGCATCGAATCGATCTCGGTACGCAGCCGGGCGCACGCCTCGTCGACGAGGTCGATGGCCTTGTCGGGCAGGAACCGGTCGGTGATGTAGCGGTGGCTGAGGGTGGCCGCGGATACCAGTGCGGTGTCCTGGATCTTCACGCCGTGGAAGATTTCCAGGCGTTCGCGCAGTCCGCGCAGGATGGAGATGGTGTCCTCCACGCTCGGCTCGTCGACCAGAACCTGCTGAAAGCGGCGTTCGAGGGCGGCGTCCTTCTCTATGTGCTTGCGGTATTCGTCGAGGGTGGTGGCGCCGATCATGTGGAGTTCGCCGCGGGCGAGCATCGGCTTGAGCATGTTGCCCGCGTCCATGGCTCCCTCCGCGGCGCCCGCGCCGACGACGGTGTGGAGTTCGTCGACGAAGAGCAGGATGTGCCCCTGGGCTGCCTTCACCTCGGACAACACGGCCTTGAGGCGTTCCTCGAACTCGCCGCGGTACTTGGCTCCGGCGACGAGAGAGCCCATGTCGAGAGCGAACACGGTCTTGTCGCGCAGTCCTTCGGGCACGTCGCCGCGGACGATGCGCTGGGCCAGACCCTCGACGATGGCGGTCTTGCCGACGCCGGGGTCGCCGATGAGGACGGGGTTGTTCTTGGTCTTACGGCTGAGGATCTGGGTGACGCGGCGGATCTCGGCATCCCGGCCGATGACCGGGTCGAGCTTGCCGTCCCTGGCCTCGGCGACCAGGTCGCGGCCGTACTTCTCCAGAGCCTCATAGGCCACTTCGGGGTTGGCGGAGCTGACCCGCTGGTTGCCGCGGATCTGGGTCAGTGCGCTCAAGAACGAGTCCCGGGTGATTCCGTGCTCCTTGAGCAGGCGTCCGGCGGCGGTCGCCGGGCCCTCCTCGGCCAGGGCGAGCAGGAGGTGCTCCACGGACACGTACTCGTCCTTGAGGCGTTTGGCCTCCCGCTCGGCCGCGTCCAGCAGACGGGACAGGCGCTGGGTGACGAACACCTGGCCCGGCGCCGCACCCGGGCCGGTCACCTTGGGGCGACGGGAGAGCTCCTCACGCACAGCCGCCCGGAGTTCCCCGGGCTCCCTGCCCGCCTGTTGCAGCAGCCGCGGGATCAGGCCGTTCTCCTGGTCGAGGAGCGCGAGCAGCAGATGCTCACCGTCGACCTCGGTCTGGCCCATGCGGACGGCGGCGGTCTGCGCCTCCTGGAGGGCTTCCTGTGACTTCTGGGTGAGACGGTTCATGTCCATGGCGGTATGTCACTCCTCGTACCGGCGCGGCGCAGTGCGGCTTCGAGCAGGCTGATGCGGTCCAGCAGATCGAGCACCAGACCGATGGATGCGTAGTTGAGACACAGACCGGAGCGCAGCCGCTGAACGCGGGCGACAACTGCCGGTGCCGCGGAGTCGAACACCAGGCGCCCCGCGGCGTCGCGCTCGGCGTCGACCAGGCCCAGGGCGACGAACCGGCGGACCAGGTCGGGATGGACGCCGGCGCGGCGAGCCACGGTGTCCAGGGAAAGCCTGGGCACGGGGACGAGCGCGTACCGCACGGCCGGGGAACTGGCGCTCGTCCCGACGGGACGCTCGCCCGCGCCGGCCCGGGCGGTCCGACCGCCGGTGGCCGCCCATGAAGGTCGGTCGCTCATCACGTCCTCCTGGGGTCGTACGAAGAGGTGGCGGCGAGCTCCTCGAACAGCTCGCGCTCCCGGTCGCTGAGCTTGGAGGGCACCATGACGCGGAGTTCGGCGTAGAGGTTGCCGTCGGCACCGCGTGGGTTCGGCATGCCCTCGCCGCGCAGCCGCAGCCGCCGTCCACTGGACGAGCCTGCGGGCACCGTGACCTTGGCTGTGCCACCGCCCGGGGTGGGCACCGGAACCGTCGCGCCCAGTGCGGCCTCCCAGGGGGTGACCGGAAGCTGCACGTACACGTCCCGGCCGTCCAGCCGGAACCGAGGGTGCGGTTGGATACGCACCCGCAGATACAGATCCCCCGCGGCAGCGTCACCACTTCCCTGTCCGCCCTCGCCCGCCAGGCGGATGCGCTGCCCATCGGTGACGCCGGGCGGTACGTCGACCTCGTACCGCCGCGGCTGCCCGGTGGGGCCGGCGAGCGTGACGGTGCGACGGCCGCCCCTGTACGCCTCCTCGACGGTGAGCGGCAGCTCGGCCTCCTGGTCGGCTCCTGGTACACCGCCCGGGGCGGCGCCTGCTCCGAAGAGGGAGCCGAACAGGTCCTCGATGTCGACGCCCTCCGCTGCGAAGTCGTCGCCGAATCCGGTGTACCGGACCCGGGGGCCGCCCGCACCCGCGGTCCTCCGAGCGCGGAAGCCGCCGCCGGGTCCCGCGCCGGCACCGACCCGCTGCTCCCAGTCCTCGGGGACCTTCCGGAAGTCCTCGCCGAAGCGGTCGTAACGAGCCCGGGTCTTTGGGTCCGACAGGACGCTGTACGCCTCGTTGAGGTCCTTGAAGCGTTCCTCCGCCCCCGGATCCTTGTTGACGTCGGGGTGGTACTTGCGGGCGAGTTTGCGATATGCCTGCTGGATCTCGTCCTGGCTCGCGGTCCGTGAAACGCCGAGCACCTGGTAGAAGTCCTGTGCCATGACCGGTCACTCCCGCTTCGCGACAGTCACGGCGGCGGGCCTGAGCTGGCGTTCGCCGTCCCCGTAGCCCGGGCGGAGCACCTCGACGACCGTGCCCGGTGGGGCGTCGGGGTCCTGGACGACGCCGACCACCTCGTGCCGGGCCGGGTCGAAGGCGACGCCGGTCTCCGCGTGCCGCGGGTAGCCGAGCAGTTCGAGGACGTTCACCGCCTGGTCGCGTACCGCCCGGACGCCCTCCATGACCGCGCCGGGGTCGGATCCGGCATGAGTGAGGGCGAGTTCGAGGTTGTCCAGGACGGGCAGGAAGGCGGCGGCCGTGCGGGACCGCTCGGACGTCCGCTCCCGCTCCAGTTCCCTGGTGTGGCGCTTTCGGAGGTTGTCGAGGTCGGCGAGCGCGCGCCGCCAGCGGTCCTCGAGTTCCTTGAGTTCTGCCGTGTGCTCGTCCTCGGACGGGGCGGGGCCGCCGGCCGCGTCGGGGCCGGGTTCCTCGTCCGTGTCGGGCCCCGGCCCGGTCGGCGGGCCCGAGCGCGGAAGATCCCCTCGGGGAGGGCCTACGGCGCCCTCCGGAGCCGGGTCTGCCGGGTCCGGCACGGCCGGGTCGGATTCCCTGGGGTGGATCGGCATGGCGGTTCCTCAGTCCTTGTCGAACTCTGCATCGATGACGTCTTCGTCACCGCCACCGCCACTCGGGCCGCCACCCGCACCACCCCCGGTGGTGTCCTGCTCGGGACCGCCCGTGGTGGCGCCGCCCTGATGCGCCGACAGCCCAGACAGCACCTGCTGGAGTTCGGAGGTCAGGGGACGCACTCGCTCCACGCCTGCCTCCTCCTTGACCGCCGCCCGGGCATCCGACACGAGCATCTCGGCGCGTGCCTTCTCGTGCGCGGGTGCGGCGTCGCCCAGTTCGGCGAGGCGCTTGTCGACCTGGTACGCGACGGCGTCGAGCTCGTTGCGGGCGTCGACGGCCTCACGCAGGGCCTGGTCCTCACCCTGGTTGCGCTCGGCCTCCTGGACCATGCGTTCGACTTCGCCGCGATCGAGATTGGAGCTCTCGGTGATGGTGATGCCCTGTTCCTTGCCGGTGTCCTTGTCTCGGGCCTTGACGTTGAGAATGCCGTTGGCATCGACGTCGAAAGTGACCTCGATCTGCGGTTCGCCGCGCGGCGCCGGGCGGATGTCGGTGAGCTGGAAGCGGCCGAGCACCCGGTTGTCGGCGGCCCGTTCGCGCTCGCCCTGCAGGACGACGATGTCGACGGCGGGCTGGTTGTCCTCGGCGGTGGAGAAGGTCTCGGTGCGGCGCACGGGGATGGTGGTGTTCCGCTCGATGATCTTCGTCATCACGCCGCCCCGTGTCTCGACACCCAGCGACAGGGGCGTGACGTCGAGCAGCAGGACATCCTTGACTTCGCCCTTGAGCACCCCGGCCTGGATCGCGGCGCCCAGGGCCACGACCTCGTCAGGGTTGACGCTCATGTTGGGTTCCTTGCCGCCGGTCAGCCGGCGCACCAGCGCCTGGACTGCGGGAATGCGGGTGGAACCCCCGACGAGGATCACCTCGTCGATGTCACTCTCGCCGACCTTGGCATCGGCCATGGCCTGCTGGACCGGCCCCAGGCACCGCTCCACCAGATCGCTGGTGATCTGCTCGAACGTGGACCGCATGACCGAGTCGGTCAAATGCTTGGGCCCCGAGGCATCGGCCGTGATGAACGGCAGGCTGACCTGGGTCTGCGTCACCGAGCTCAGCTCGGTCTTGGCTTTCTCCGCCGCCTCGAACAGGCGCTGCAGGGCCTGCGGGTCCTTGCGCAGATCGATGCCGTTCTCCTTCTGGAAGTCGTCCGCGAGGTAATCCACCAGACGCCGGTCGAAGTCGTCACCGCCCAGGTGACTGTCGCCCGCCGTGGAACGCACCTCCACCACGCCGTCACCGACGTCGAGGATGCTCACGTCGAACGTGCCGCCGCCGAGGTCGAAGACCAGCACCGTCTCGTGCTGCTTCTTGTCCATGCCGTACGCGAGGGCGGCCGCGGTCGGCTCGTTGATGATCCGCAGCACCTCCAGTCCCGCGATCCGTCCGGCGTCCTTGGTGGCGGTGCGCTGGGCGTCGTTGAAGTAGGCGGGCACGGTGATGACCGCCTCCGTGACCCGCTCCCCGAGCTGCTTGGAGGCGTCGTCGGCGAGTTTGCGCAGTACCTGGGCGCTGATCTCCTCGGGTGCGTAAAGCTTGTCGCGCACCTTGAAGCGGGCGACGCCGCCCGGGCCCTCGACGACGTCGTACGCCACTGCCCTGGCCTCGTCCGATATCTCGTCGAAGTGCCGGCCGATGAACCGCTTGGCCGAGTAGATGGTGCCCTTGGGATTGAGGATCGCTTGGCGCCGGGCCAGCTGGCCCACCAGCCGTTCTCCGGTGTCGGTGAAGGCCACCACGGACGGTGTCGTACGGTTGCCCTCGGTGTTGGGCACGACGGAGGGTTCGCCGCCCTCCCATACGGCGATCACCGAGTTCGTGGTGCCCAGGTCGATGCCCACTGCCTTGGCCATGAGGAACTCCTCCCGGTGCGGCGAGCATGCGCCGCAACTGCGGTCCGATCGTTCATGTGTGGATGGGATGTCTGTCGGCGCCGGTGGTCTGCATTCGGCCGAGCAGCCGTACGGCCTCATCGGCGACCGCTTCGTCCACGACGACGTCGTACCGGCTGGGCTGCATCGAACGGGCCGAGGCGAAGTCCCGGCGGCCGCCCTGCGGGGCGTACAGCAGCAGACCGAACAGCGCGCCCACGGTCGCCCCGAGAATCAGCCCGTAGAGGGCGGCGAGCGGTGTGGATACGAGCGGGTCCACCCAGTCGACCAAGCCGAAGAGCCAGCCGGTCAGCGCACCGGGAAGGGCCCCGCTGGTCGCACCGTGCAGGGCGGCCCGGCCGTAGTCCATACGCCCGACGACCTGCTCGACGGGGCGGACTTCCTGGCCGATGATGGCCGCCCTCTGAACGGGAGCCCCCTGGTCCGAGAGGTGGTCGACGGCGCGTCCGGCTTCTGGGTACGTCTCGTACGCGGCAACGGGCCTGCAAGGCTGCTCGGTCATTGCCCAGTCCCTCCTGCCGGCGAGGACGGCCGCCCACGGCACACACCAGGCTCGCGAACCGAGCGGCTCTACGCCTGCCCCCGGCAGGTCAAAGAACAGCGAAACCGGTCGCCCCGCGAGCACGAGGTGAAACTTGCCAAGACTTCGGGTGAGCCGGTCGCAGAGGGGTACGCGGAGTCCGCTCACGTTTATGAGGGCTAGGGGAAAGGGCATGATCCCATGGCCGGCAGCAGGGCCCGGAATGTGCGTCGAGGCCGTCCCGACCAGGGTGGCAGACTGCCACGGGGCCGTCTTGGGCCGCACCCGACGGCCTCGTCGAGAGGGTCCCGTCCGCACCTACCCAGCCCGGCCGACCCTCCCCACGAACTACTGGCAATCTCCCGCCTCCTGTTCGACACACGCAACGAACGCGAGATCCTGCGCCTGGCCATGGACCACGTGTCGGCCGTCGGCCCGTACAGAGCCGAGGCCGGATACCTCAGGGTGCAGGGCCAGCTGGTCCCCAGCTCGCAGAGCGGGCGGGGGCGCGCGCCAGCCGTCGACCGGACGGTGCGGGAGCTGACCGGGCGGGACGGCCCCGTTGCCGTTCCCGGCCGGTCACGGGGCCGCGCCCTGGCCCTGCACGGACCCGGCGGACTGCACGGCTACCTCGTGGTGACGTCTCACTCCCGGCCCACCCATGCCCAGCACTTCCTGCTCACTACGCTGGTACGCCTCACCGCCTCGGCCCTGTCGGTCGCCGTCGCACACCGCCGCCAGCAGGAGGACGCGCTGGAGCTGCACCGAATGCGACGTGAACGCGCAACCCTCCAGCAGCGGCTGATCTCCCTCGTGGTCGAGGCGGGATACCAGCGGGCCGTGCACCAGGCCCTCGCCGAGGTCGCGGCTTCGGGCGGCGGCGAGGAAGCCATCACCAGCGCACTGCATGAGCTCACCGGATTTTCGGTGCTGGTGGAGGACCGCTTCGGCCGACTGCGGTCCTGGACCGGCCCCGGCCGGCCCGACCCCTATCCGGACCCGGACCCCCTGCGCCATGAGGAGATGCTCCAGGGGGTCGCCCGGAGAGGCGCACCCGTGCGGATCAAGGACCGGCTCATCTGCGTGATGCGCCCCCGCGGTGAGGTTCTCGGAGTGCTGGCGCTGGTCGATCCCCAGGACGAGGCCGACGATTACACCGTGTTCGCTCTGGAGCACGCCGCCACGTCACTCACCCTGGAGCTGTCGCACCTGCGCCATCTGGCGGGGGTGGAGCTGCGACTACGTCGTGAACTGGTCGACGATCTTCTGGCGGGAACGGACGAGGCGAGCGCCTACGCCCGGTCCGAGGCATTCGGACATGACCTGCACCGCATCCAGTACGTGGTCGTCGTGCAGTGGAGGAGCCAGGTTCCCGACGACGCTTTCGCGCGGACCGTGGGCCGGGCGGCTTCGGCCGTGGGCATGCCGTCATTGGTGACTCGGCAATCCGACCACGTGGTCCTGGTCGCCGAGGGCAGGCCCCACGACCACGCCTTGTACGAGGCGCTCGCCCGGGAGACCGGAACAACTGACGGGACGATCGGGGTGAGCGCCCGCTGCGACACCCCGGGCGGTATCCCCGGACGGTATCAAGAGGCACTGCGTGCCCTGGAGGTACGCCGACGGTCCCGAAGTCGATACGGCACGACGTTCTTCGACGATCTGGGCCTCTACCGCATCCTGGGACCTGGGAACGACCATCAGGAGTTGGAGGGGTTCGTTCGGGAATGGCTCGGGCAGCTCGTCGACTACGACGGCCGGCACGGTGCATCGCTCGTCGAGACTCTGTCCCGGTACTTCGACTGCGGCGGCAACTACGCCGAGACCGCCGAGTCCCTCACGATCCACCGCAGCACGCTTCGGTACCGGCTCCAGCGCATCCGCGAGATCAGCGGCCATGACCTCACGAACGTGGAGGACCGGCTCAACCTGCAGGTCGCGACCCGGGTGTGGAAAATCATGCTCGGCGGACCCGGTTGAGCAGCCCACGGCAATGGGACCGGCTGCGCGAGCGAGACGAGTACAACGACCAGGACGAAGCCGTCCACGTCACCAGTGCCGTTCTGAAAGGGCTGGCCCGGCGGATCAGCCCGGGAATAGACCAAGGACCTCGCATCCCAGTTGCCCCGCCCGCTGCGAGAGGTTCTGAACCCTGCCGCGCCGCAGCCGACGCGGAACTCTAGGCGGCTTCGAGTTCCACCTTCTGGGTGAGCAGTGCCTGTCACGCCGCCCGTGGTCGGTGGCTCGACGTGCGGTGCGGGCCGGAGTGGCGCCGAACGGGCGTTCTCAGTGGCCCCCCGGTCGTGACCCGGAGGAGGCCCTGTAGGGCGAGGAGATCCGGCCGCACCGCCTGCACCAGTCGGCGGGGTCCAGCGCGTGTCACGTGGCGCCGACGCCGCCCCGGGGGCATCCTGTGGGCACTTGGGGTCGCGGGGAGAAGGGTCCAGCCATGCCGGTGTCGGCGCAGGGCGTTACGGTCGTGGCTCTTCTGGCGGACCCGGATACACCGACCGAGATCGCTCAGCGCATTGCCCGGACGCTTCCTGATCGACTCGCCAGGAAGTCAGGCAAGCGGCGACGGTTCGACGTCGAGGTGGTCAGTGAGCCCTTCACCGCAGGGACCGAGGACCCGCCCACCTTGGTGCGCCGGATCCTGGACCGCGCGAGTGAGGAGAACTGGGACGTCGTCGTGGCCCTCACGGACCTTCCGCTGCACTCGCACGGGCGCAAGCTCGTGGTGGACCTGAGTCACGAACACGGAGTGGCGCTGCTGTCCCTTCCTTCGCTGGGGGCCTGGCGACTGCAGACGAGGGCCCGGCGGGCCGTGGAAGGCGCCGTGCTCAGCCTGGCGGACCCGCGGGCCGCCAGGGCTGAGGGAGCTCCGCGAAGTCAGCCGCCGCGGGGATCCTTGGTCGACCGTCTCGCGCCTGTCCATCCAGGTCCGGTCGGTGCGGAGGAGACCTCCGATCTGCGGTACACCACCAGTGGGCCGCGCGGTTACCTCAGGGTGCTCGGTGGGATGGTCCGCGCCAATCGGCCGTGGCGGCTGGTGCCGGGTCTGTCGAAGGCCCTGGCGGCCGCACTCGCCACGGGTGCCATCGCCACCGTGAACGCCACCGTCTGGAGCCTGGCCGCGGCCCTGAGTACGCCACGCCTCGTGATCGCCATGGTCGGGTCCGTCGCGCTCATGATCGGCTGGCTGATCGTGGACGCACACCTGTGGCATCGATCAACGGACGCCTCGCCGGAGGAGCGGAAGAGGACGGCTCTCTACAACGCCTCGACCGTCGTGACCGTGGGTATCGGCGTACTCGTCTGCTACGTGGGTCTGTTGCTCATCAACTTCGTGTGGGCGCTGTTCATCCTCAACGGCCAGGTGTTCGTCTCCGCGACGCGAACCCCGTTGCACGCCACGGAATACTGGACACTGTCCTGGTTCGTCGCTTCAGTCGCCACCGTGGGCGGCGCTCTGGGATCAGGTTTGGAGAGCGACGAGGCCATCCGGGCAGCCGCCTACTCCAAGCGCGAGCAGGAACGTCGTCACATGCTCCAGGACGACCACGGCGACCAACCCTCGAAGTGAATTCCTACCGGACCAAATGGCTCCCGGACGCCCGGGCCCATGATGAAGGGGCGGTGTCGTACCGGCAGGCATGTCCTCACCCGGCTGACCAGGCGGCGGGGGTGTGGCCGACGCGACCCGGCAGGGTGTTCTGGCTAGGCTGCCCCTCGTGAGATGGCTGCGGGCCTTCAGGGAGGTTGTTCGATCCGGGCTCACGATCGAGGAGACGCGGCTGGAGCCCCTGCTCGCGCTGCGCACGGCTGTCGGGGTGGCGCTCGTCATCGGGCCGGTGCTGTGGCTCGTCTCCCCTGCGTACGCCGCGTCCGCCGCCCTCGGTGCCTTTTCCGCGGGCGGGGCTACCTTTCAGCGCACCTGGCGTCCGCGCAAGGTGATCGCGCTCGGCGCGGGCGCGGGTCTGGCGTTCAGCACCTTCGTGGGCTACCTGGCGGCGGGGCGACTCGCGACGTTCCTCCCGCTGCTGGCCGTGTGGGCCTTCTCCGCGGGGATGGCGTGGGCCGTCGGATCGACCGCTGGGATCGTCGCGGCGACGACGGTCGGCAGCATGCTGGTGACCATCACCCTGCCCACGAGCGTCGGGCGAGCCATGGAGCATGCCGGGATCATCGCAGTCGGCGGGATGGTGCAGGCTGTGCTGATCCTGCTGTTCCCGATCCGCCGTTGGGGGGCACATCGTGACGCGCTCGCCGACGCCCTGGCCGCCGTGGCGGACCACGCCCGCCGGCTGCGGCACGACCCGACCGCCCCGTTCGACCCGGAGCCGTTGATGACAGCCCGGGACGCGGCTGCCGTGACGCCGTCACAGGCCCGCACCCGTCCCCCCGTCCTCCACGGCCCCCGGGGCCTCGCCGAGCGCATTCTTCCAGTCGTCGCCGCGCTCGCCGATCCGGACGTCGGCGCCCCGGCGGAGGGACCCGGACGGGACCGAGCACGGGAGTTGCTCGGCGCGGCCGCCGATGTCCTGGACGCGGCCGCCCGTTCGATCCGCCGCGGCACTCCCGCCGAGGTACCGCCCCAAAGCGCGGACGTCCTGCGCGTCGACGAGGAGGGCGAGGTGCTGGAAGGATCGGCGCGACAGGCCGCCGAGCGGCTCGTGGAGCTGCTCGGAGACGCGTTGGAGATCGCCGGGAGCGGGTGCGCGCGCGACAGGACGCCTACCCCGCCCGGCTCAGCGAACGCCCAGTTCCTGATGCGGCCGACCATGTTCCGGCTGCTTCCGGTCGTCGTCCGCGCGGTCCGCCGTGAGCTCCGCCCGGAGTCGCCCGTGTTCCGGCACGCCGTCCGCCTGGCGGCGGTGGCCACGCTCGGCTATCTGATCGCTTCCCGGCTTCCCCTGGGCCACGGCTACTGGGCACCCATCGCCTCGGTGATGGTGATGCGGCCGGACTTCCACCGGACCTACGCGCGTGCGGTGGCCCGTCTCGCCGGGACCCTGGCGGGGGTCGCGCTCGCCACCGGGATGGTGAGGGCCCTGGGCCCGGACGCCCATGTGTCGGGCGCGCTGGCGGTGGTCTCGGCGGGCCTGTCGTACACACTGATCCGTACCGGCTACGCCTACTCCCAGTGTTTCACCGCTGCGTACGTCGTCTTCCTGCTCGGCATGGGCGGCCAGGCGTGGGAGCAGACGGTCCCGGAGCGGGTGGTGCTCACCCTGCTCGGCGGAGCCCTGGCAATGCTGGCGTACGTGGTGTTCCCCGCCTGGGAGACCCCCCGGCTGCCGGGCCGGCTGGCGGACTGGCTCACCGCCAACGGCCGCTACGCCGCCACAGTGCTCCGCGACTACGCCGAACCGACCCGGGAACATCGCGCCGACGTGCGCAGGGCCCTGCTGGCGAACAGGGAGGCACGTGCCGCCTGGCAGGAGGCCTACGACCGCGCAAAGCAGGAACCGGTCCGCCCCAGAGGTCTGACATCGCGCGAGGCGCAGGAGGCGCAGGAGGCCCTCATGAGGTTCGACAGGGCGGCGATGCTCATGGAGAGCCACGTCCCGCGGGTCGACAGCCGTTTCGTCCCCGAGGCGGAGCGGCTCGCCGAGGCCCTGGAGGCAGACACCGCACAGGCGGCGGACGACGTACGTGAACACAGGAATCCGGACTGGGGGCGCGTGGAGGAAGCGCTCCACGCGTGGGAGCGCGCCGCCGGGGACCGGAGCCCGGTGCTACGACGCGGGGCGGAATTGCAGAAGCGGGCCCTGGAGGACCTCGCGACAGCAGTGAGCCGCACACCCCTGGAACGGGACGTCAGCTCCGCTCGCGAGGAGCAACGGGTGCGGGCGGCCGCGGCTGAAGGTGACGGATCGGCACCCGCGCATCGGGGTGGGTGACGGCTCCGGCGACCGGGAGCGCCGCGCCTCCTGGAGCGGGAAGTGGTCTCCGGGCCGCGTCGAGCGCCGCCATGCGTACAGCGCTGTCGTCATCACGAGGATCAGCCTCGCCAGGGCGAGCAGTTCGATCCCCTGGACGTTCGACCGCAAGGTCTTCTCCGCCTCGACCGTCACGATGCGCACCTTGCGGATGCCTACAGTCAGGCCGATCACGAGGGGCCGCGTAGAGGGGCCGGTTCCCGTTGGCACGGCGGACGGCGTGGAGCGGCTCGGCCTTTCGGGAGAGTAGATCGCACATTCAGCACGCCAGGAGTGCCCAGGCCCGCTGGCGCGGCGTGCTGCCGAAGGGGTGGACGAGCGGATCCCTCCCTGTGGTGGCAGCCTGGGGAAGGCGGCCAGGCGCGACGTCGACCCACCAGGCGGCAGGACCGGGGTGATGCGGCAGACCTGCGGCCCGCCCTGGCGCCGATCCTGGGTACGTCCTCCGATTCGGCCCGGGACCTCGTCTCCGACCCGCGGGAACCGCGGCGCCCCTGGCGGCGAACGACAGGTCGACGTGTCCGACGTGGCCGCAACGTCGGCACCCGACTGGAGGACGGCTACTGGGACATCCTCACCGACCGCCGAGCCGGTCGGAGCACAACCCGCATTCGATGCCGACTCCGAGGACAGGGTCGCACTCCGTGGCGGGCGCACCGTGCCGGAGGACGCGAGTGCACTGGAGGTGTGTGATGAGTGCTGGCCGCTCCCACGAGCGTGATGGTCACGTACTGGTCCTCGATGCCGGCTCGTCGAGCCTTCACATCGCTCTGTTCGCGGCGGATGGTGAACGGGTGGCGGATCGAGACGTCTCGGAGCCGCCGGGGCCTGCTGCGGCGGCGGTTCTGCGGAACTTCCTCAGCGAGGTGCCCGCTCCTGCGGCGGTTGGTCACCGCATCGTCCACAGCGGTCCGCACCTGACTGGACATACGCTGATCGACGCACGCGTACGGGCTCTGCTGGCGGATGTCGCCGATCTCGCACCGCTGCACGTGACCCCTGCCCTACAGGTGGTCGATGCCGCACGAGAACTCCTGCCCGGCATTCCTCATGCCGCCTGCTTCGACACTGTCTTTCACAAGGATCTGCCGGCACAGGCGCGCACGTACGCCGTGCCGGAGCGATGGCGAGCCGAATACGGGCTGCGCCGGTACGGCTTCCACGGGCTTTCCTACTCGTGGGCGCTGCAGAGGACTGCGCAGGCCCTGGGCCGACCTGTCGGCAACCTCCAGGTCGTGCTCGTGCACATGGGCGGCGGCTGCTCGGCCTGCGCCGTCCGGAACGGACGGAGCATGGACACCACCATGGGCCTCACTCCGCTGGAGGGTCTGGTGATGAGCCGGCGCAGCGGCAGCCTCGACCCCGGCGCGCTGCTGTGGCTGCAGCGGCGGCACGGTCTGAGCACGGACGAACTGGATGACACACTCCACCGGCATTCAGGTCTGCTCGGCCTCTCCGGTACCTCGGGAGACACCCGGGACCTGGTGCGCGCCCGCGCGGAGGGTGATGCCGCGGCCGCGTTGGCGCTGGCGACGTTCACACTCAGCTGCCGCAGGGGCATCGCCTCGATGGCCGCCTCGCTGGACCGGCTGGATGCGCTGGTCTTCACCGGGGAGATCGGCGAAGACCAACCCGAGGTACGCGAGGAGGTCTGCTCGGCTCTGACTGTTCTCGGTGTACGAGGCGGGCTGCTCGTCCCCGAACTGGAAGATCTGATGCGGGAAGGCCTCCGACGCGTCGATCAGACGGTGAGAGGTGTCCCGGTCCTCGTGGTCGCAACCGGCGAGACACAGCAGATCGCCGCCGAGACCCGACGGGTGCTCGGCATGGCTGACGGGACGCGGTAGCTGTCACTAGGCGTTTGTCGTCAGGTCTGGCGCGTGGCCAGTCTTGTTGTCACCAGATGACGGACGTCGCGCGTGGTGAATTCTCCGCGGGAGCGTTCCAGGCATCGCCGATCTGACCACCTCCGCCAGCCGGACGGCCAGTTTCCGCAGCACTGGATCAGTTCCTGGTACAAAGGTCACGCTGGCGCTCGTCTGCGAAGGCGGGGAGCGGGACGACGCTTCCGGTTGGCGGCTTGTGGCGCGGTCCTCGGGGTCCGGCCCGGCACGGGGTTCCGGCCCACGGGGAACCGTCTCCAGCGACGCTCAGGAGGCGGACGGCTTTCCTTGGTTCCCACCCGGGACGCAGGACCGCTTCCTCCTCTCCGCGCCGGCACGGCGCACGACGATCCCATCCCGGGCGTGGCGGTCGACGCGGCTGCACGAGGCTATGGACCGGCGGTCGTACGGAGCGTCGCCGCGGCCGACCGGCCCGTGGGATGGGGGGCGGCCCAGCGGACCCACCCGCCGTGCACCGCCTGCTCTCGCCGAGGCGACCGGACCCCTGGTTCAGCCGGGGACGGGGTGATGCGCCCGGGCCAGCTGCTCAACGACGGCGGCGCAGAAGGCGGGCAGGTCGGCCGGGCCGCGGCTCGTGATCAGCTGCCCGTCGACGACCACCTCCTGGTCGACGACGACCTCCGCGCCGGCGTTGCGCAGGTCGGTGCGGATGCTGGGCCAGGACGTCAGGCGGCGGCCGCGCACGACGTCGGCTTCCGCCAGGGTCCACGGGCCGTGGCAGATCGATGCGACCGGTTTCCCACTGGCCATGAAGTCCCTGACGAACTGCACCGAGTCGCGGTCCATGCGCAGCTGGTCAGGGTTCATGGTGCCGCCGGGCAGGAGCAGGGCGTGGTAGTCGTCGACGGAGGCGTCGGCGACCAGGCGGTCCACGGGGAAGGTTCCCGCCGGATTGAGGTCGAACTGGCGGGCCTGGATCTCGCCGTGATGGAGCGAGAGGATTTCGGTCTTCGCCCCTGCGCCCTGCAACGCACCGCGCGGCTGGTCGAGTTCCACGCGTTCGACGCCGTCGGTGGCGAGAATTCCCACCCTCATTCCTCGGAGTTCCTGTGTCACGGCACGGCTCCCTTCACGAGTCGCCGGTACGAGGCGGTACATGATCTTGAACGTCTCGGCGAGGGCGCACGCAGAGACCTGTGGCGGCGCGGAAGAACCTCTCGAACTCCGGCACACCCATCAAGGTCATGTCTCTCGCCTTCTCGCCAGGGACCGGACAGCGTCGTTCGCTCAGTCCGCGCCGCCATCGGCTGTTACCCGGTCGAGATTCGCAGAGCCCCCTGCTGGGTGCCTCCGCACCCGAGGCCGAAAAGGAACGCGTCCTCCTGCCCTGGCAGAGCAGCATGAGCGCAGGCCCCTCGGACGGCCTTACGGCCGTCCGAGGTCATGCCAGTCCCTTGGTGCGGGTGCGAGCCGCGTAGGCGGTTCCCCAACGTTATCGATCTGGAGGTGTGGCTGGACTGCACTTGTGCTCGGAGGTGTACCCAGCCCGCTGCTTTTCCTCCCGCCGGGAGCAGGCAGAGTGCGTCTCGCATCCGGAGCATGGAGAGGTCCGATGCCACTCGGCGTCTGCTGAGGCGAGCGCACCCTGACAGGCATCAGCCCGCCACCCCACACGCACACCGCATCCTTCGGTGGCTGTCTCAGGACGCATCCCGGACAGCCGCAAGGCTTCAGATAGGGGATCACTCATGGAATACGACAACTTCATCGACACCATCACCCGGCGCGCCCCTGTCCACCCGGAAAAGGCGGAGCCCCTCACTCGAGCCACCCTGGAAACACTGGCCGAGCGGCTCACCAGGGGTGAGGCGGAGGATCTCGCGTCCGAACTGCCCAAGCCGCTGAAGGAACGGCTGGTCTCTCCCACTCCGGAGGCCGAGGCGTTTGGACTCGACGAGTTCATCAACCGGGTGAGCAGGCGAGCGGGGGTCAGCCCGGACGAGGCCCGTGAGGGCGTACGGGCCGAGCTGAGCACCCTGAAGGACGCGGTCAGTGACGGCGAGTTCCACCAGGTCATGTCCCAGTTGCCCCAGGACTTCGAGGCTCTCGTCGGCGCCCCGGGCTAGAGGAGCCACGACCGACGAGGCCGGCGCCATCATCGAGGGGACGGAACCGACCGTGCTCACGGAGGCCCGATGCGGTGGCGCGGCATGTGCGCCTTTCCGGTACCGCATTCGAGGGCCCGGCGCACGCGGCGGGCTTCTGGCCCGTGGTCGGCTTGCCGTTCCCGTCGCTTGTGACGACGCGAATTCCCCATCGACTTCACGACAGAGCACCCGGCATGAGCACTCAGACGCCCCACATCAACTTGCCCTGCCGCGTTCCGGCCGGCGCCTCGCCGAGTGGGGACGGCATCGTCGTCGGAGCCGGCCCGGTACAGGTGAAGGCTTTCATCGACTTTCTGTGCCCGTTCTGCAAGCAGTTCGAGGGCAGGAGCGGGCCGATCCTTGACGAGCTGGCGGCGGACGAGGTGATCAGTCTCGTCTACCACCCGATGGATTGGCCCTGCACTCCACCGGCGGTCGTCAGCATCCCCACGGGTTTGTTGCTGAGGTAGGGCGGGTCGTGGTCGGCCAGGAGGGCGAGCCAGTCCACCGCGTTCTTGAACGTGCCGCTGACCGACCCGTGGTACGTCGGGCTGCTCCACAACAGGGCGTCGGCGGCCTGAACGGTGTCCGCAAGCCGGCGGGCGGACGCGGGGACCCGTGCTCGGACGTGTAGAACGGGAGATTCAGCCCCTTCAGAGCATCTCCAGGGGCGTGGGCCCGCGGGGCGGCGGGAACGCCTCGTCGAGGGTGTCGAGCGCCTCGGTGGGAAGGTGGAGGTCCAGCGCGCCGCGGTTCTCCCGCACGTGGTCGGGTGATCCGGAACGCGGGATCGCGGCCACCCCCTGTTCCAGCACCCAGGCGAGTGCCACCTGGGCCGGCGTCGTCCCGAGCGCCCGGGCCACGGCACCCAAAGCCTCGGCCTTCAGCAGCCGCCCCTGCTCGATCGGGGAGTAGGACATGACCGTCACCCCGGCCTCACGGCACCAGGGGAGAAGATTCCACTCGATGCCGCGCCGGGAGAGGTTGTACAACACCTGGTCGACGGCCACGGCGTCGCCGCCGGGGAGGGCCATCAGCTCGACCAGGTCGGCAACGTCGAGATTGCTCACGCCCCAGTGACGGATCTTCCCCGCCTCCACCAGGTCGGTGAACCCCGCAAGGGTCTCCTCGAGCGGCCGCCGTCCCCGCCAGTGCAGCAGGCAGAGGTCCAGCCGTTCCGTACGGAGCCGCCGCAGGCTGCCCTCGCAGGCGGCGACGGTGCCCTTCCGGTCGGCATGGCGCGGCAGCACCTTGCTGACGAGGAAGACCTCCCCCCGGCGTCCTTGGAGGGCCTCCCCGACGAGCTCCTCGGCTGCGCCGTCACCGTACATCTCCGCCGTGTCGACGACGGTCATGCCCAAATCCACGCCCGTCCGCAGCGCGGCGATCTCCTGTTCACGCCGGGCCGGGTCCTCGCCCAGGTACCACGTGCCCTGCCCGAGCGCCGCGATCTCCTCACCGGCGGGGAGGGCAATCGTTCTGGCCGATTCCGCCGACATTTCGGGCCTCCCGTCTGCAGCGGATCCGTGTCACGTACACCCGCACCGGGTGCCCAGGTCCGCGCCTCGCAGACAGCCGGTGTCGCATGCGCCGCAGAACGGTCAGGAGGGGCGAACGGACTGCGCCAAGAGCTCGCCGGGCCCGGGCGCGCGGTCGCGCAACGCGACGGCGACCGACACCACGGCGCCGCAGGAGAGGACCGCCGCGAAGCCGGTCATCGCGGTCTGCACGGCGAAGTGCCGCAGGGCGATGCTGAACAGGACGGCAGGCAGGCCCATTCCCAGGTACGCGACGACGAAGAACACGGCGAGGACCCCCGCGCGTGAGGCGGGCTCGGCCACTGAACCCGCGCGTTCGACGCCTCCCTTGAACAGCAGCCCGGAGCCGGCTCCCGACAGGGACACGGCGACCAGGTAGAGCCAGAGCGCCGGGTGATAGAGGGAAACGGCGCACAGGACCAGGCCGACCGGGAAGACCACTACCCCCACGGTCAGGAGCCGGGGCAGTGGGGGGGGGGGGGGGGCGCGCCGCCCCCCGCCCCCCGCCCCCCCCCCCCCAAGACGACGCGCGCGCCCC
>NZ_JBHXFL010000061.1:0-36538 GCF_042724095.1 Streptomyces sp. NPDC127100 | reverse complement strand
GGGCAGCTACAGTTGTGTATAAGAGACCGGTCCGGCGGCTGTCGGCGCGTCGCGGCCGATCGCGCAGTTCCCCGCGCCCCTTTCGGGGGCGCGGGGAACTGCGCGATCAGGGGGTCTGGGGGCGCAGCCCCCAGGGGTCGGGAATGGGAAGGGGCGGCGGGGGCGAGAAAACTAGGCGCGGGGGGCGCAGCCCAGGACGTGGGCCTTGACGATCTCCGGGATGCGGGGGTCGTGGCGCCGGAACGCCGCGACCAGCTCCTCGTGCTCCTCCGCGTACGACTGCTGCACGGTCCCCAGCCACCGTATCGACAGGGCCGTGAACACCTCGATGCCCAGGCCCTCCCACGTGTGCAGCAGCACCGAGTTGCCGGCCGCCCGCACCAGCTCCCGGTGGAAGCCCACCGTGTGCCGCACCTGGGCCGTCCCGTCGGCCACCCGGTCGGCCTCGTGGAGCGCGGCCACATGGGGTTCCAGGACGGAGCAGTCCTCGGCGAGCCGGTCCGCCGCCAGCTCCGCCGCGATGGCCTCCAGGCCCGCCCGGACCGGGTAGCTCTCCTCCAGGTCGGCGGCGGTGAGATTGCGGACGCGTACGCCCTTGTTCGGCGCCGACTCGATCAGCCGCAGCGACTCCAGCTCGCGCAGCGCCTCCCGCACCGGGGTCTGGCTCACCTCCAGCTCGGTGGCGATCCGCCGCTCCACGATCCGCTCGCCCGGCTGCCAGCGCCCGCTGATGATCCCTTCCAGGATGTGCTCGCGGATCTGTTCGCGCAGCGAGTGGACGACGGGCGCGGTCATGAGAGCTCCTTCAGGAGGGGCGGCGGGCGGGACCCCTGGGGCGTTCGGCCTTTAGACAATACGGCCGTCGCGGCGCGCGGGAAGGGCGCACGGGGGCGCTTCCACGCAGGTGAGACGAGACTTACACGGTGTGCCGCCGCCGGAACGCGACGGTGCCCCCGCCCGGAAAGCTCCGGGCGGGGGCACCGTACAGGCCCATGGGCAGGGGAATTACAGGCCGAGCTCGACCTCGAACTCGCCCGCCTCCAGGATCGCCTTGACCGCCGTCAGGTAGCGGGCGGCGTCGGCGCCGTCCACCAGGCGGTGGTCGTAGGACAGGGTCAGGTACGTCATGTCGCGGACGCCGATGACCGTGCCCTCCTCCGTCTCGATGACGGCCGGACGCTTGACCGTCGCACCGAGGCCGAGGATGGCGACCTGGCCCGGCGGCACGATGATCGTGTCGAACAGCGCGCCGCGCGAACCGGTGTTGCTGATGGTGAAGGTCCCGCCGGACAGCTCGTCCGGAGTGATCTTGTTGGCGCGGACCTTGCCGGCCAGCTCGGCCGTGGCCTTGGCGATACCGGCGATGTTGAGGTCACCGGCGTTCTTGATGACCGGGGTCATCAGGCCCTTCTCGGAGTCCACCGCGATACCGATGTGCTCGGTGTCGAAGTAGGTGATGGTCCCCTCGGCCTCGTTGATCTTGGCGTTGATGGCCGGGTGGGCCTTCAGCGCCTGCGCCGCGGCCTTGACGAAGAACGGCATCGGGGAGAGCTTGACGCCCTCACGGGCCGCGAACGCGTCCTTGGCCCGGGCGCGCAGCTTCATCAGGCGGGTGACGTCGACCTCGACGACCGACGACAGCTGGGCCTGCTCGCGCAGCGCCTTGACCATGTTGTCGCCGATGACCTTGCGGATGCGCGGCATCTTGACGGTCTGGCCACGCAGCGGGGAGGCCTCCAGGGCGGGGGCCTTCTTCGCGGCGGTCCCAGCGGCAGCGGCGGCCGGAGCCGGAGCGGCGGCCTTCGCGGCCTCGGCGGCGGCGGTGACGTCCTGCTTGCGGATGCGGCCGCCGACGCCGGTGCCCTTGACGGTGGACAGGTCGACGCCGTTCTCGGCGGCGAGCTTGCGCACCAGCGGGGTGACGTAGGCGCCGTCGTCCACCGGCTGGGCGGCGGCCGGGGCGGCCGGAGCCGGGGCGGCCGGAGCCGGGGCGGCCGGAGCCGGAGCGGCCGGGGCGGGCGCGGCCGGGGCGGGCGCGGCCGGAGCCGGGGCGGCCTGCTGCGGAGCCGGGGTGGGCTCGGGCTGCGCGGGGGCGGCGGGCTCGGACGGGGCGGCGGCCGGAGCGGCACCCGCCTCACCGATGACGGCCAGCTTGGCGCCGACCTCGGCGGTCTCGTCCTCGCCGACCACGATCTCCAGCAGGGTGCCGGAGGCGGGGGCCGGGATCTCGGTGTCGACCTTGTCGGTGGACACCTCGAGCAGCGGCTCGTCGGCCTCGACGCTGTCGCCGACCGACTTCAGCCAGCGGGTGACGGTGCCCTCGGTGACGCTCTCGCCGAGCGCCGGCAGGACCACGTCGGTGCCCTCGGCGGAGCCGCCGGCGGCGGCCTCGGCGGTGGGAGCGGGGGCCGGGGCGGCCTGCTCGGTCGACGGGGCGGCCGCGGCGGGCTCGGGCGCCGGCTCGGCGACCTGCTCGGCCTGCGGGGCGGCCTCGGCGGCCGGGGCGCCGGAGCCGTCGTCGATCAGGGCCAGCTCGGCGCCGACCTCGACCGTCTCGTCCTCGGCGACCTTGATGGAGGACAGCACGCCGGAGGCGGGGGCCGGGATCTCGGTGTCGACCTTGTCGGTCGACACCTCGAGCAGCGGCTCGTCGGCCTCGACGCGCTCACCCTCGGCCTTCAGCCAACGGGTGACGGTGCCCTCGGTGACGCTCTCGCCGAGCGCCGGAAGGGTTACGGAAACCGCCATGGTTTCGGTTGCTCCTTACGAATTGCGGAAGTCTGTGTCGTCGCGCCCTGTGACCGAGGGAAGGTCAGTCGTGGGAGTGCAGCGGCTTGCCGGCCAGCGCCAGGTGGGCCTCGCCGAGCGCCTCGTTCTGCGTCGGGTGGGCGTGGATGAGCTGGGCCACCTCGGCGGGCAGCGCCTCCCAGTTGTAGATCAGCTGGGCCTCGCCGACCTGCTCGCCCATGCGGTCGCCGACCATGTGGACGCCGACCACGGCACCGTCCTTGACCTGGACGAGCTTGATCTCGCCCGTGGTCTTCAGGATCTTGCTCTTGCCGTTGCCGGCCAGGTTGTACTTCAGGGCGACGACCTTGTCCGCGCCGTAGATCTCCTTGGCCTTGGCCTCGGTGATGCCGACGGAGGCGACCTCGGGGTGGCAGTACGTCACCCGCGGCACGCCGTCGTAGTCGACCGGGACGGTCTTCAGACCGGCCAGCCGCTCCGCCACGAGGATGCCCTCGGCGAAGCCGACGTGCGCGAGCTGGAGCGTCGGGACCAGGTCGCCGACGGCGGAGATGGTCGGGACGTTGGTCCGCATGTACTCGTCGACCAGGACGTAGCCGCGGTCCATGGCGACCCCGGCCTCCTCGTAGCCCAGGCCCTGCGAGACCGGGCCGCGGCCGATGGCGACGAGCAGGACCTCGGCCTCGAACTCCTTGCCGTCGGCGAGGGTGACCTTGACACCGTCCTGGGTGTACTCGGCCTTGTCGAAGAAGGTGCCCAGGTTGAACTTGATGCCCCGCTTGCGGAAGGCGCGCTCCAGCAGCTTGGAGCTGTTCTCGTCCTCGACCGGCACGAGGTGCTTGAGGCCCTCGATGATCGTGACGTCGGTGCCGAAGGACTTCCACGCGGAGGCGAACTCGACGCCGATGACGCCGCCGCCCAGGATGATCGCGGACTTCGGCACGCGGTCCAGGACGAGGGCGTGGTCGGAGGAGATGATCCGGTTGCCGTCGATGTCCAGGCCCGGCAGCGACTTCGGCACGGAGCCGGTCGCGAGCAGGACGTGGCGGCCCTCGACGCGCCGGCCGTTGACGTCCACCGAGGTCGGGGAGGACAGCCGGCCCTCACCCTCGATGTAGGTCACCTTGCGCGAGGCGATCAGACCCTGCAGGCCCTTGTACAGGCCCGAGATCACGTCGTCCTTGTACTTCTGGACGGCCGGTACGTCGATGCCCTCGAAGGTGGCCTTCACACCGAACTGCTCGCTCTCGCGGGCCTGGTCGGCGATCTCGCCCGCGTGCAGCAGGGCCTTGGTGGGGATGCAACCCTTGTGCAGGCAGGTGCCGCCGACCTTGTCCTTCTCGATCAGGGCGACGTCCAGACCCAGCTGCGCCCCGCGCAGGGCCGCGGCGTAACCACCGCTGCCACCGCCGAGGATCACTAGGTCGAAAACGGTGCTGGCGTCGTTCGCCACGTCACGTCCTCCATGCATGTGCGCCACCGGTCAACGGTGACCGGCTGGCGGCTGGTGTCCGGCCGCTCGTTCTTCGGCCCTTGGTTGGGGCCCTGTCCTGCCGAGCCCCATCTTCGCACTTGTCGGCCCCTTACGAGACGCCGGGCCGGGGTGTGAGACACCCCACGTTCCCTCGTGGCGCAGGAGGCGATGATGCCCTCGGGGGCGCGGGCCGTTTCGATCCGCGGCTCCGCCGCGTGGCCGCGACGAGCCACCACGGACCCGCGGCCGGCGAAATCACCCGCACCCCCGAGCCGGCAGGCGCCCCTAGCCCAGGTCGCCCGCGGCCGTCAGCTCGGCGACCCGAACCAGCGTCCGCACCGCCGTGCCCGTGCCGCCCTTCGGCGTGTAGCCGAACGGCGCGCTCTCGTTGAAGGCCGGGCCCGCGATGTCCAGGTGCGCCCAGGTGATGCCCTCGCCGACGAACTCGCGCAGGAACAGGCCGGCCACCAGCCCGCCGCCCATCCGCTCACCCATGTTGGCGATGTCGGCGGTCGCGGAGTCCATGCCCTTGCGCAGGTGCTCCGGCAGCGGCATCGGCCACGCCGGCTCGCCGACCTCCTCCGCCGCCTCGTGCACCGCGGCACGGAACGCGTCGTCGTTCGCCATGATCCCGTACGTGCGGCTGCCCAGCGCCAGCATCATCGCGCCGGTCAGCGTCGCCACGTCGATGATCGCGTCGGGCTTCTCCTGCGAGGCCGCCCACAGGGCGTCGGCCAGGACGAGACGGCCCTCGGCGTCGGTGTTGAGGACCTCCACCGTCTTGCCGCTGTACATGCGCAGCACGTCACCCGGGCGGGTGGCGGAGCCGGACGGCATGTTCTCGGCCAGCGCCAGCCAGCCGGTGACGTTGACCTCGAGGCCGAGGCGCGCGGCGGCGACGACCGCGGCGAACACGGCGGCCGCACCGGCCATGTCGCACTTCATCGTCTCGTTGTGCCCGGCCGGCTTCAGCGAGATGCCGCCCGAGTCGTAGGTGATGCCCTTGCCGACGAAGGCCAGGGACTTCGTCGCCTTCGACGAGGTGTACGACAGCTTCACCAGCCGCGGACCCGACGCCGAACCGGCGCCGACACCGAGGATGCCGCCGTAGCCGCCCTTGGTCAGCGCCTTCTCGTCGAGCACCTGCACCTTGATGCCGTGCTCCTTGGCGGCGGCCTGCGCGATGGCGGCGAACGCCTCGGGGTTCAGGTCGTTCGGCGGCGTGTTGACCAGGTCGCGGGCGCGGTTCAGCTCCTCGGCGACGGAGGCGGCACGCTCGATCGCGGCCTTGTAGGCCTTGTCGCGGGGCTTGCCGCCGAGCAGCGCGGCCTCGGCGAGCGGCGCCTTGCCGTTCTTCGCCTTGGCGTCCTTGCCGTTGGCCTTGTAGGCGTCGAAGGAGTACGCGCCGAGCAGCACGCCCTCACCGACGGCGCCGGCGTCGGCGGCCTCGGTCAGCGGCAGCGCGAAGACGGCCTTCCTGGCACCGGCGAGCGCGCGGGCCGCGACACCGGCGGCCCGGCGCAGCGCCTCGGCGTCGAAGCCGGCGTCCTTCTCGGGCTCGGCGCCCAGGCCCACCGCCACCACGACGGGGGTCTTGAAGCCGGACGGCGCGGGCAGCTTCGTCACCTCGCCCTCCGCGCCGGAGGCACCGAGGGTCTCCAGCACGTCGGCGAGCCTGCCGTCGTACGCCTTGTCCACGGCCTCGGCGCCCGGTGCGACGACGGGGCCGCGTGCGCCCTTGGCGACACCGATCACGATGGCGTCGGCCCGCAGGCCGGGCACCGCTGCGGTGGAGAGAGTGAGAGCAGTCACGGTGGTGAAATCTCGCTTCCGTATGAAGTCCTGAATGGCCGAATGCGGGTGGGTCGACCGGGCCCGACAACCGACCCTAGATCCCTCCTGCGGTGTGGTATCCACCCGGGCAGGCGAACACCCGGCACGAGCCTACGCTCGCGCCGCCTCCCGCTCGCCGCCGCGCCCCCGCGTTTCCGGTGCCGCCGGGGGCGTAGGAGATCATCGGGGGTATGCCGACCCCACCCTCCGGAGCGCGCCCCATGAGACGCCCGGCCCTGCTGACGGTCCTGCTCCTGCTGCTCGCCGGCTGCTCCTCGGCGTCCCCCGACGACGAGCGGGGCGACGCCGGACCCTGGCGGCCGCGGCCCGGCACCGCCTGGCAGTGGCAGCTCAGCGGCAGACTCGACACCACCGTCGACGTGCCGGTCTACGACATCGACGGCTTCGACCACGGCGCGTCCACCGTGGCCTCCCTGCACGACGACGGCCGCAAGGTCATCTGCTACGTCTCGACCGGCGCCTGGGAGGACTTCCGCCCCGACGCGGCCGGCTTCCCCGAGTCGGTGCTGGGCGAGGGCAACGGCTGGGAGGGCGAACGCTGGCTGGACATCCGGGCGACGGACGTCCTGGAGCCGCTGATGGCCGAACGTCTCGACATGTGCCGGGAGAAGGGCTTCGACGCGGTCGAGCCGGACAACATGGACGGCTACCGGAACGAGACCGGCTTCCCGCTCACCGCCGGCGACCAGCTCCGCTACAACCGGCTGATCGCGCGGCTCGCCCACGAACGGGGCATGGCCGTCGGCCTGAAGAACGACCTCGACCAGATCCCGGACCTGGTGGACGACTTCGACTTCGCCGTCAACGAGCAGTGCGCCCAGTACGGCGAGTGCGCCGACAACAAGCCGTTCATCGACGCGGACAAGGCGGTCTTCCACGTCGAGTACGAGCTCCCGACCGACCGGTTCTGCGCCGAGTCCCGTGAGCTGCGGCTGAGTTCGATGCTGAAGAAGTACGAACTCGGCGTGTGGCGCGAGGCCTGCTGAGCGTCAGCCCAGCACCAGGACGACCAGCGCGGTCGTGGCCGCCGTCTCCGCGACCCCGCCGAAGACGTCACCCGTGACCCCGCCGAAGCGCCGGACGCAGTGCCGCAGCAGCAGTTCGGCGACGGCGACGGCGCACAGCACGGCGAGTGCCGTCCGGGCCGCGTCGTACGGCCCGAGGAACGCGCCCGCCGCGGCCCCGGCCGCCGCGACGGCGACGACCGCGCCCACGGCCCGGCGTGCCGGGACCACCCCGGCGACCGCGGCGCCCAGCCCTTCCGGGCGCGCCGCCGGGACCCCGGCCCGGGCGGCCAGGGTGAGCGCCACCCGGGCGGCGGCCGCCGAGACCACCGCGGCGAGGGCGCCCCGCGCCCACGAGGCGTCGTACGCCTGCGTCAGCGCGGCCACCTGGGCCAGCAGCACGAGGACGAGGGTGATCACGCCGAAGGGCCCGATGTCGGACTGCTTCATGATCCGCAACGCGTCCTCGGCCGGCTTCCCGCTGCCCAGTCCGTCCGCGGTGTCGGCCAGCCCGTCCAGGTGCAGCCCCCGGGTGAGTACGGCGGGCACGGCGGCGGTGGCGACCGCGGCGAGCAGGCTGCCGGCGCCGAGGAACAGCAGCACGAGCCCGACGGCGGCGGCGGCGACGCCGACGACCAGGCCGGCCAGCGGGGCGCACAGCATGCCGCCGCGCGCCGCGCCGCGGTCCCAGCGGGTCAGCCGGACCGGGAGCACGGTGAGGGTGCCGAAGGCGAACCGGAGGCCGTCGGTGGAGGGGGTCCTGAGCACCGGCGCAGACTACCCGGCGGTCACCGGGGCACTTCCGGGGCTCGGGGATAAAGTTCCCATATGGGAGATTGGTGGCAGCGGAACATCGTCGAACCGGGAAAGCTGCCGCTGCTCCTCGCCCTCACGGCCTTCGTGCTGACGTTCGTGATCACCCGGGCCGTGACGCGCCTGATCCGGGCGGGCAAGGGCCCGTTCGGGAACGTCCAGGCGGGCGGTGTGCACATCCACCACGTGGTGCCCGGGGTCGTCCTCACCGTCGTCGGCGGCTTCGCCGCGGTCGCCGGCGGCCGGTACGGGTTCGGGTCGGCCCTCGCGGCGGTGGTCTTCGGCATCGGCGCGGGTCTCGTCCTGGACGAGTTCGCGCTGATCCTGCACCTCGACGACGTCTACTGGACCGAGGCCGGACGCAAGAGCGTGGAGGTCGTCGTGATCACCGCGGCCCTGGTCGGACTGGTCCTCGCCGGGTTCACGCCGTTCGGCGTCGACAACGTCTCCGAGGACGAGCTGCAGGACCGCGCCAACGTCATCGCGACCGTCGGGGGCAACTTCGTCTTCTCCCTGCTCGCCCTGGCCAAGGGCAAGGCGCGCCTCGCGATCTTCGGCGTGATCATCCCGCTGCTGGCTCTGATCGGCGCCGTCCGCCTCGCCCGGCCCGGTTCGTTCTGGGCCCGCCGCTTCTACGGCCGGCGCCCGCGCGCCCGGGCCAGGTCCCGCCTGCGGGCCTACCGCCACGACCGCCGCTGGTCCGGGCCGCGCCGCGCCCTCCAGGACTGGATCGGCGGCCGCCCGGACCCGGGACGCCGCTGATCCGGGACGCCCGCGCGAGCCCGCTCACTCGCCGCCGTCGGCGACCTCCGGCAACTCCGCCGCCAGCGCCGCCGCGGCCTGCACCAGCGGCAACGCCAGCAGACCCCCCGCGCCCTCACCCACCCTCACGCCCTGCGCCAGCAGCGGCTCCAGCGCCATCCGGTCCAGCGCCTTCGCCTGCCCCGGCTCCCCGCTGTCGTGGGCCGCCAGCCACCAGTCCGGCGCCCGGAACGCCACCCGCTGGCCCACCAGCGCGCACGCCGCGGTCACCACGCCGTCCAGGATCACCGGGACCTTCCGCACCGCGCACTGCAGCAGGAAGCCCGTCATCGCGGTGAGGTCCGCGCCGCCCACCGTCGCCAGCAGCTGGAGCTGGTCCCCGAGCACCGGCCGCGCCCGCCGCAGCGCGTCCCGGATCGCCGCGCACTTGCGCATCCACGCCAGGTCGTCGACGGCCAGCCCGCCCCGGCCGGTGACGACCGACGCGTCCGTGCCGCACAGCGCCGCGACCAGGACACCCGCCGCCGTCGTACCGCCCACGCTGATGTCGCCGAGCACCACCAGATCCGTACCGGAGTCGGCCTCCTCGTCGGCCACCGCCGTCCCGGCCCGGAAGGCGGCCTCCGCCTCCTCAAGGGTCAGCGCGTCCTCCACGTCGATGCGCCCGCCGCCGCGCCGCACCCGGTGCTTCACGACCTCGGCCGGCAGCGTCTCCGGGTCGCAGTCCAGCGCCATGTCGACCACCCGCACCGGCACCCCGAGCCGCCGGGCGAGCACGGACACCGGCCGGCCGCCCTCCAGCACCGCGCGCACCAGGTCGGCCGCGCCGCCCGCGGGACGGGCCGACACGCCCAGCTCGGCGACCTTGTGGTCACCGGCGAAGAGCACCACCCGGGGCCGTTCGACGGGCCGTACCGGCACGGCGGACTGTGCCGCGGCCAGCCACTCACCCAGGTCGTCCAGCCGGCCCAGCGACCCGGGCGGCACGACCTGACGCTCCCGGCGCGCCTCGGCGTCGCGGCGCACCCCGCCGTCGGGGCGCTCGATCAGATCGGTGAAGTCGTCGAGATTCAGCGAGCTCATTCGCCGAACAGTACCGGCCCCGGCCGGACGCCACGGAGGTCACATCCGCACCGCGCCCCACCGGCGTCGTTGCCCTCCGGATCGTCATCCCCTACGTAACGTTTTGCGTTGGATTGTCGTACGTCCTCCTCCACCTGTCGGGAGCCGCCCATGTCCGAGCCCCCCGCCCCCTCGGTGCCGTCTCCCGTGCCCCCGGTGCCTCCCGTCCCCCTCTACGGCCCGCACCGCGCCGACTGCCCCTGGTGCGGCTCGCGGCGGCTGCGCTCCCGGCCCGGCCACCAGGGCCCGCGGCGGGGCGCGCCGGCCCGCTCCGTCCTCGACCGGTGCCGGGACTGCCGGCACACCTTCCGCAACCCCATGCTCGCGCCCCGTACCGCCCCCCTCGCCGTCCGGGCCGGCGTCCGCCTGCGGCACGTCCTGGCCGCCCGCGCGATGCTCCGCCACCACCCCGAGCCCGAGAGCTGGCTCGACGTGGGCACCGGCGACGCCGACTTCCCGCGGGCGGCGCGGGAGTACTTCCCGTACACCTCCTTCGACGGCGTGGACCCCACCCACCGCGTCCTGCGGGCCCGGGCGGCCGACCGCCTCGAGGAGGCGTACCTCGGCCGGCTGACGGACCCGCACATCGCCGCCCGGCTCCGCGCCCGCTACGACGTCGTCAGCCTCTTCCAGCACCTGGAACGCGTCCCCGACCCGCGCGCCGAACTGCGCGCCGCCCTCCACGTGCTGCGCCCCGGCGGCCATCTGCTCCTCGACGTCGCCGATCCGCGCCGCCTGTTCGCCCTGCCGCCGGGCACCCCGCACCCGGCGGGCCTGCGCACCGAGCTGGAGGCCCACGGCTGCACGGTCCTCACCGCCGGGCGGGCCCCCCGTCTCGTCGCCCGCAAGGGGGCGTCAGCCCCGTAGCACCAGCGCCTGGCCCGCCACCACCAGCAGCACCTGCTCGCACTCGCCGGCGAACGCCGCGTTCAGCCGCCCGAGTTCGTCGCGGTAGCGGCGGCCCGACGCGGTGGCCGGCACGATGCCCGACCCGACCTCGTTCGACACGGCGACCACGGTGCGCCGGGTGGCGCGCACGGCCTCCGTCAGCTCCCGCACCCGGTCCCTGAGCGCCCGTTCCCCGCCGTCGGCCCACTCGGCGTCGTCCCACGCCCCGACGGCGTCCATCGCGTCCGTGAGCCACAGCGACAGGCAGTCGACCAGCAGCGGCGGCCCGTCGTCCTTCAGCAGCGGGACCAGGTCGCAGGTCTCGACGGTGTGCCAGGATCCCGGCCGCCGCTCGCGGTGCGCGCGGACCCGGACCGCCCACTCGGTGTCCCCGCCCCGGGAGCCGCCGGTGGCCACGTAGAGCACGTCGGGGAAGGACTCCAGCCGCCGCTCGGCCTCCACCGACTTCCCCGACCGGGCCCCGCCCAGCACCAGCGTCCGCCGCGGCACGTCGGGCACCTCCTCGTACACGCCCGTCACCAGCGTCGTCCCGTCCGGCACCGCCCGCGCCCCCGCCGCCGCGAGCCGCCGCGCCAGCTCCCGGCCCGGCGGCACGTCGTGACCGAGGTGGACCGCGACGACGTCCGTCGTCGGCCCCGCCGCGCCCACCGCCCGCAGCTTCGCCAGCGCGTCGGGGCGTCCCACGACGTCCGCGAGGACCAGGTCGTAGGGCTCGGCGGTCTCCGCCGGACCGGCCGGCGCCCCGCCCGGCGGCAGGTACAGCAGCCGTTGCCCGTCCGGCCCGGTCACGGCGTACCCGGTGCCCGGCGCGTCCAGCGCCACCGCCCGCACCCGGTGCCCCGTCAGCAGCGCCAGCTCCCGCCCGTCCGGCACCCGCCCCGGCTGCGGCAGCCCGGCCGGCACCTCCACGGCGGGGCCGTCGTGCGGGTGCGACAGCAGCACCTGCCGTACGCCGGCCAGGGAGTGCCCGGCCCGCGCGGCGGCGAACGCGGCACCGGGGGTCAGGTCGAGGAGCAGCGCCCCGTCCACCAGCAGCGCGGTCGCCGCGCGCGCGTCGTCGCCCTGCGCCGCGGCACACGCCGCGCAGGGACAGTCGGGGCGGGGGAGTCCCGCGGGGGCACCGGTGCCGAGCAGAGTCACGTCCACGCCCCGATTTTCGCCGGTCGCCCGGAGACGTGCGCGCCCGAGGCCCCCGAGGGGCCCGGCCGTGCCCCGGCCTTCTACGACCCGGCCGGCTCAGCGCATAGGCTTCGACCGGGAGCCGGACCAAGATCCGGCTTCCGCTCTGCATGTGCTCACATCTTGGAGGCGTACATGGCGGCATGGACGTGGCGGTTCGAGACGGCCGGCGGGACGGAGGTCCAGCCCGCGGTGCAGCCCGAGGAGTTCACCACGCAAGGGGATGCCGAGTCCTGGATCGGGGAGCACTGGAAGGACCTCCAGGAGGGCGGCACGGACCAGGTGCGGCTCTTCGAGGACTCCACGGAGATCTACGGGCCGATGAGCCTGCACGCCGAGGAGGCCTGACCCGGGCGCCGGGGGAGGGGGCGGCCACGACCGGCCGCCCCCTCCCGCGTCACTGCTCGCCCAGCGTCACCTCGGCGGTGCGCCGGTCGCCGCCGCGGGTGTAGGTGACCTCGGTGCGCTCGCCCGGCCGCATCGACGCCAGGGCCTCGGAGAGCGAGGTGATCGTGGTGATGTCCGTGTCGCCCAGCCCGGTGATGACGTCCCCGGCCCGCAGGCCCGCCCGGTCCGCGGCACCGCCGTCGCCGACGCTGACGATCGCCACACCGGCGGCACGGTAGTCGTCGTCGACGACCGTACGGCCGGTGATGTCCAGTGCCGCCCGCCCCGAGTCGGTGACCTTGCCGTTCCGGATGATCTGGCCGGCGATCGTCTTCACCGTCGAGGCCGGGATCGCGAACCCGATGCCGGGTGCCGCGCTGTCGCCGAGGGCCGGGTCGGTCGCGGCGAGCGTCGGGATGCCGATGACCTGCCCGTCGAGGTTCACCAGGGCGCCACCGCTGTTGCCGGGGTTGATGGCGGCCGAGGTCTGCACCATGTTGGCGAGCGTCGCCCCCGTGCCGCCGTCCTCGCGCCCCTCGGTGACGGTCCGTCCGGTCGCCGACACGATGCCCTGCGTCACGCTGGACGACAGCCCCAGCGGCGAGCCCATCGCCAGCACGATCTGTCCGACCTCGACCTTCGAGGAGTCCCCGAACCCGGCCGCCCGCACGCCCTCGGGCACCTTGTCCAGCTTGACGACCGCGAGGTCCTGCTCGGGGTAGGTGGAGACGAGCCGCGCGGACAGCGGGTCCTCGCTGTGGGCGGTCGTCACCCGGAAGTCCGTCCGGTCCCCGACGACATGGGCGTTGGTGACGACGTGGCCCCGGCCGTCGTAGACGACCCCCGAGCCGAGGGCGTCCCCGGCCTGGATCTGCACGACCGACGGCAGGACGTCCTTGATCACCTGCTGGTATTCGGCCTGGAGGTCGTTGGCCGCGGCCGGCGCGGCGGCCCGGGTCGTGGCGGCCTCCCGCCCGGCGCCGGTACCGGATTCCGGCCCGGCGCCCGCTCCGGCCGCGGTGCAACCGGTGGCGAGCAGCAGGGCGCACGCCGGCGCGGCGACTAGGGCGCGTGGCCGGGACACACGGGTGCGGGAGACGTCCATGCCCCGAGTCTCACGGCGGCCCGGAGGTCCTGCTTCCGTACGGCACCCGAACGGGCGCCGCGGGGTGCCCAGGGCCTGTCGTTTGGATCATGCCGGCCCGAGCGGGGCGCGCCGTCCGTCACAGCCGGCCTGATCCAGACGACAGACCCTAGCCCCGCACCCCGCACAGGTGCAGCAGGGCCGCGACCCCGCGGTACGGGTCCGTCCGGCCGGCCCGTTCCTCGGCGGCCAGCAGCGTCCCGAGGTCGTCCGGGACCGCGGCACCGTCGGCCGCCGTGTCCGTGAAGACCCGGACGCCGTACCAGGCGTTCAGCGGGGCGCCGATGCCGGCGAGCCTGGCCGTCAGCGTCGCGAGCCGGTCGGCGCGGACGTTCAGGCCCAGGCGGTTGCGGTAGGCGGTGGTGTCGAAGGAGGCGAGCGCGCCGTCCCAGTCGCCGGACAGGCCCGGGCGCATGGCGAGCGCGTCACCGTTGCGCACGAGCAGCGACAGCAGGCCGCCCGGGGCGAGCATGCGGGCCAGCCCGGCCAGCAGCGGGTCGGGCTCCTCGACGTACATGAGCACGCCGTGGCACAGCACCACGTCGAAGCTGCCGGGCAGGAAGTGCACGCCGGTGTCCCGGCCGTCGCCCTCGATGATCCGCATCCGCTCCCGGATGCCCTCGGGCTGGCCCGCCAGGGCCTCCCGGGCCGCGGCGATCATGGTGGCGTCCCGCTCCAGGCCGGTCACCTGGTGCCCGGCCCGTGCCAGCCGCAGCGCCTGGGTGCCCTGCCCCATGCCGACGTCGAGCACCCGCAGCCGTTTGCCGACCGGGTAGCGGCCGACTATCTGCTCGTCGAGCTGCCGGGCCACCAGTTCCTGCCGTACGACGTCGCGCAGACCGCCGAGCTTGTCCAGCCAGGCCTCGGCCGCGCCCCCGGTGAACGGCGTGGTGCTCAGGGCCGCTCCCCGCGCTTGACCTGCGGCTTGGGCAGCCGGAGCCGGCGCATCTGCAGCGAGCGCATCAGCGCGTAGGCGACCGCGCCGCGCTTGCGGTCGTCGGGGAAGCGCTCGGCGAGGCGCTTCTTCAGGCGGAAGCCGGTGACCAGGGAGTCGAGCACGATCAGCACGATCACGACCAGCCACAGCAGCAGCGCGACGTTCTGCAGCGAGGCCACGCGGATCATGCTCAGCACGAGGATGACCACGGCCATGGGCAGGAAGTACTCGGCGATGTTGAACCGCGAGTCGACGAAGTCGCGCGCGAACTTGCGGACCGGGCCCTTGTCACGGGCCGGCAGGTACCGCTCGTCGCCGCTGGCCAGCGCCTGGCGCTGCCGCTCCATCGCGGAGCGGCGCTCCTCGCGCTGGCGCTTGGCGGCCTCCTTGCGCGTCATCTGCGTATTGGCGACGCTGCGGCGCTGGGACTGGGCCTCACTGCGCTTGGGCGTGGGCCTGCCCTTCGGGGCCTGCGGGTCGCGGGGCTGCTTGGAGTCGGTCACCGGCGTCCTGACGGCGCTCGGGGCCTTCTCTTCCTTGGCACGGCTACGGAACACAAAACCCAAGGGTACGGGGTGGGGGAGTGTGGACCCCAGTCCGGTGGGGAACGATCCGGCAACGCCAGTCGTCGGTAAGGGGACAGAGGGGGACGTTGCGTACGGCCCCGGCACCGGGTTCCGGGGCGTCTCCCCGGGGAGCACCTACTCCTTACGCCGGACCGGGAGCGTACGCAGTCGTCCTTGGGGATGAGCGCATCCGTCCCCGAACAGTGCGGTAATGGATGCAGGGCCCGTACTGTGGGTTCTGTTGCAGTCGCTGGAGCTGGAGTCGGTCAGAAGGGGGCGCGCGAAGCCCATGAGCGGTGTCATGAAGCGTATGGGGATGATCTTCCGCGCGAAGGCCAACAAGGCCCTTGACCGGGCCGAGGACCCGCGCGAGACCCTCGATTACTCGTACCAGAAACAGCTTGAGCTGCTGCAGAAGGTGCGCCGCGGCGTCGCCGACGTGGCGACCAGCCGCAAGCGCCTGGAGCTCCAGCTCAACCAGCTCCAGGGCCAGTCGTCCAAGCTGGAGGACCAGGGCCGCAAGGCGCTCGCGCTGGGCCGCGAGGACCTGGCCCGCGAGGCGCTCTCCCGCCGCGCCGCGCTCCAGCAGCAGGTGACCGACCTGGAGACGCAGCACGCCACCCTCCAGGGCGAGGAGGAGAAGCTCACCCTGGCGGCCCAGCGCCTCCAGGCCAAGGTGGACGCCTTCCGCACGAAGAAGGAGACCATCAAGGCCACCTACACGGCGGCCCAGGCGCAGACCCGCATCGGGGAGGCGTTCTCCGGCATCTCCGAGGAGATGGGCGACGTGGGCCTGGCGATCCAGCGGGCCGAGGACAAGACCGCCCAGCTCCAGGCGCGGGCCGGCGCCATCGACGAGCTGCTCGCCTCCGGCGCCCTGGACGACCAGTCCGGCATGCACAAGGACGACATCCAGGCCGAGCTGGACCGGCTCTCCGGTGGTACGGATGTAGAGCTGGAGCTGCAGCGCATGAAGGCCGAGCTGGCCGGCGGCAGCTCGTCCGACCGGCAGGCACTCGAGGGCGGTCAGGGCCAGTCGCAGCCCCAGCAGCAGCCGCAGGACACCCCGCGTTTCGACAAGCAGTAGCCCACACCCAGGAGGGCGACATGATCGTGAGGATCATGGGGGAGGGGCAGCTGGCGCTGCCCGACGGCCGTCTCGCCGAGCTGAACAAGCTGGACGACGAACTCCTCGCCGAGATGGAGAACGGTGACGGCCCCGGTTTCCGCGCGACCCTCCAGGCCCTGCTGGCCAAGGTCCGCGAACTGGGCGAACCGCTGCCGGACGACTCCCTGGAGCCGTCGGACCTGATCCTCCCCGCCCAGGACGCCACCCTGGAGGAGGTCAGGGAACTCCTCAGCGACGACGGCCTCATCCCGGACGGCGCCTGACGGCACCTTCGCGGAACGCCGGGTGCCCCACGCGCCGACGACCACCCGGCTACCGTAGACACGCGTGAGCACCCTCGCCCGCGCCCGCTGCCGCCTCGGCGCCCATCCGTCCGCCCTGGACGCGGCCCTCGCGGCGGCCGTCCTCGTGTGCATGGTGGCCGGATCCTTCGCCGACCCGCACGGCCCCGACGGCGTCACCTGGGGCGTCCGCACCCCCGACCCGCTCAGCCTGCTCCTCATGGTGCTCGGCGCCGCCGCGCTCGTCCCGCGCCGCCGGGCCCCCCTCGCGGTCCTCGCGTTCACCGGCTGCCTCTCGATCGTCGAGTGCGTCACCGGCGACCCCCGCACGCCCGTCGTCATGTCCGCCGTCGTCGCCCTCTACACCGTCGCGGCCACCACCGACCGCTCGACCACCTGGCGGGTCGGGCTGCTCACCACGACCGTGCTGACCGGCGCCGCCATGCTGGCCGGCCCCCTGCCCTGGTACGCGCAGGACAACCTCGCCGTCTTCGCCTGGACCGGCATCGGCGCCACCGCGGGGGACGCCGTCCGCAGCCGCCGGGCCTTCGTCCGGGCCATCCGGGAACGCGCCGAGAAGGCCGAGCGGACCCGCGAGGAGGAGGCCCGCCGCCGCGTCGCCGAGGAGCGGCTGCGCATCGCCCGCGACCTGCACGACGTCGTCGCCCACCACATCGCCCTCGTCAACGTCCAGGCCGGGGTCGCCGCCCACGTCATGGACAAGCGGCCCGACCAGGCCAAGGAGGCCCTCGCCCACGTACGGGAGGCCAGCCGGTCCGCGCTGGGCGAACTGCGCGCCACCGTCGGCCTGCTCCGCCAGTCCGACGACCCCAGGGCCCCGACCGAACCGGCCCCCGGCCTGGACCGGCTCGACGAGCTCGTCGCCACCTTCCACCACGCCGGCCTGCACATCGAGGTGGCCCGTGCCGACCAGGGCGCCACCCTGCCCGCCGCCGTCGACCTGGCCGCCTACCGGATCATCCAGGAGGCGCTGACCAACGTGCAGAAGCACGCCGGACCGCGGGCGAAGGCGGAGGTCAGCATCGTCCGGGTGGGGCCGAACATCGAGGTCACCGTCCTCGACGACGGCGCCGGCGGGACGGACGCCCCCGCGGACGGCGGCGGGCACGGCCTGCTCGGCATGCGCGAGCGCGTCACCGCCGTGCGCGGCACCCTCACCACCGGTCCCCGCTACGGAGGCGGCTTCCGGGTCCATGCGATCCTTCCCGTCAGGAACCGTGACGACGCCGCGAAGGATGCCGTATGACGATCCGTGTCCTGCTCGCCGACGACCAGGCGCTGCTGCGCAGTGCCTTCCGGGTGCTCGTCGACTCCGAGCCCGACATGGAGGTGGTGGGGGAGGCGTCCGACGGCGCGGAGGCGGCACGGCTGGCCGCCGAGCACCGGCCCGACGTGGTGCTGATGGACATCCGGATGCCCGGCACGGACGGGCTCGCCGCCACCCGGACGATCAGCGCCGACCCCGCCCTCGCCCACGTCCGCGTGGTCATACTGACCACCTTCGAGGTCGACGACTACGTGGTGCAGTCGCTGCGCGCCGGTGCCTCCGGCTTCCTCGGCAAGGGCTCGGAGCCGGAGGAACTGCTGAGCGCGATCCGCGTCGCGGCCGGCGGCGAGGCACTGCTGTCCCCGGCCGCCACCAAGGGACTCATCGCCCGCTTCCTCGCCCAGGCGGGCGCCGCCGACGACGCCGACCGCGACCCGGCCCGCGCCCGGAGGCTCGAATCGCTGACCGGGCGGGAGCGCGAGGTGCTGGTGCAGGTGGCCGGCGGGCACTCCAACGACGAGATCGCCGAACGGCTGGAGGTCAGCCCGCTCACGGTCAAGACGCACGTGAACCGGGCGATGGCCAAGCTCGGCGCCCGCGACCGGGCCCAGCTGGTGGTCATCGCGTACGAGTCCGGGCTGGTACGTCCAAGGGTGGAGTGACGTCCACCCGGCCGTACTGCGGCGGGAGTATGCGCCGGATAAGGAAATGGACCTGGGGTCTACGGAACCGGGGCCACCCATGGCCCAAGGTGTTGGGGTGGGCGCCCACACCTGTGCCCTCCCTCCGCTCGGCCACAGAAGAGAGACCCTGATCCATGTCCTGGCTGTCGAGATTCAGCCTCGCGCAACGGGCCCTCATAGGGCTCATGTCGATCGTCGCGCTCGTCTTCGGGGCGATCGCGATCCCCCAGCTCAAGCAGCAGCTGCTGCCCACCATCGAACTGCCCATGGTGTCCGTGCTGGCGCCGTACCAGGGCGCTTCGCCCGACGTGGTCGAGAAGCAGGTCGTGGAACCGATCGAGGACAGCCTCGAAGCGGTCGACGGCGTCTCGGGCATCACCTCCACCGCCAGCGAGGGCAACGCCGTGATCATGGCGTCCTTCGACTACGGCAACGGCACCCAGCAGCTCGTCGCCGACGTGCAGCAGGCCGTCAACCGGGCCCGCGCCCAGCTCCCGGACGACGTCGACCCGCAGGTCATCTCCGGCTCGACGGACGACATCCCCACCGTCGTCCTCGCCGTCACCTCGGACAAGGACCAGCAGGCGCTGGCCGACCAGCTCGACAAGACGGTCGTCTCGGAGCTGAAGGACATCGACGGGGTCGCCCAGGTCGTGGTCGACGGTGTACGGGACCTCCAGGTCACCGTCACCCCCGACCAGGCGAAGCTCGCGAAGGCCGGCGTGAGCCCCCTGGCCCTCACCCAGTCCCTCCAGGCGGGCGGCGCGACCGTCCCGGCCGGCTCGTTCGACGAGGGCGGCGCCAACCGCACCGTCCAGGTGGGCGGCGGCTTCACCTCGCTGGAGCAGATCCAGAACCTGATGGTCACCGGCGAGGGCGTGAAGAAGCCGGTGCGCCTCGGCGACGTCGCCACGGTCGCGGAGGAGGAGGCCAGGGCCGACTCGCTCACCCGCACCAACGGCAAGCCGAGTCTCGCGGTCGCCGTCACCATGGACCACGACGGCAGCGCGGTCGCCATCTCGAACGCCGTCGAGGACAAGCTGCCCGACCTGCGCGAGCAGCTCGGCTCCGGCGCGACGCTCACCGTCGTCAGCGACCAGGGCCCGGCGGTGTCCCAGGCCATCGAGGGCCTGACCACCGAGGGCGCCCTCGGTCTGCTCTTCGCCGTCCTCGTCATCCTGGTCTTCCTGGCGTCGATCCGCTCCACCCTGGTCACCGCGGTCTCCATCCCGCTGTCGGTGGTGCTGGCGCTGATCGTGCTGTGGACCCGCGACCTGTCGCTGAACATGCTGACGCTGGGCGCGCTCACCATCGCCATCGGCCGCGTCGTCGACGACTCGATCGTGGTCCTGGAGAACATCAAGCGGCACCTCGGTTACGGCGAGGAGCGCCAGGAGGCCATCCTCAGGGCCGTCCGCGAGGTCGCCGGCGCGGTCACCTCCTCCACGCTCACCACGGTCGCCGTGTTCCTGCCGATCGGACTGGTCGGCGGCATGGTCGGCGAGCTGTTCGGCTCCTTCAGCCTGACCGTCACCGCCGCGCTGCTGGCGTCCCTGCTGGTGTCGCTGACGGTCGTCCCGGTGCTGTCGTACTGGTTCCTGCGGCCCCCGAAGGGCACCCCGGAGGACGCCGAGGAGGCGCGGCGCCTGGCCGAGGAGAAGGAGGCGAAGAGCCGCCTCCAGCGCCTCTACGTCCCCGTCCTGCGCTTCGCCACCCGCCGCCGCCTGACCAGCGTGGCCATCGCCGTCGTCGTGCTGATCGGCACGTTCGGCATGGCGCCGCTGCTGAAGACGAACTTCTTCGACCCGGGCGACCAGAAGGTCCTCAGCGTCAAGCAGGAACTGAAGCCGGGCACCAGCCTCGCGGCGACGAACGCCCAGGCCGAGAAGGTCGAGAAGCTGCTCGGCGAGACCGAGGGCGTCAAGGACTTCCAGGTCACCGTCGGCTCGTCCGGCTTCATGGCGGCCTTCGGCGGCGGCACGGACACCAACCAGGCCTCGTACCAGCTGATGCTGGAGGACTCGGCGGACGCCGAGGACGTCCAGGACCGCATCGAGGACGGGCTCGCGAAGCTCGACGGCATCGGCACCACCACGGTCGCCGCCGGCGACGGCTTCGGCAGCCAGGACCTGAGCGTGGTCGTGAAGGCGGCCGACGCGCAGGCGCTCCGCGAGGCCGCGGAGGAGGTCCGCAAGGCGGTCGCCGGGCTCGACGACGTCACCGACGTCACCAGCGACCTCGCGCAGAGCGTGCCGCGCATCTCGGTCCGGGCCAACGCGAAGGCCGCCGAGGCCGGGTTCACCGACCAGACGCTCGGCGCGGCCGTCGCCCAGGCGGTGCGCGGCACCCCGGCCGCCAAGGCGGTCCTCGGCGACACCGAGCGCGACGTCGTCATCAGGTCGGCCCGGCCGGCCGCGACGCTGGCCGAGCTGAAGGCCCTGGACCTCGGCGTGGCCGAGCTGGGCGACATCGCCACCGTGGAGCTGGTCGACGGCCCGGTGTCGATGACCCGCATCGACGGCCGGCGCGCGGCGACCATCACCGCCAAGCCGACCGGTGACAACACCGGCGCGGTGGGCACGGCACTCCAGTCGAAGATCGACGGGCTGGACCTGCCGGCCGGCGCCACGGCCGAGATCGGCGGCGTCACCGCCGACCAGGACGAGGCGTTCGTCAACCTGGGCCTGGCCATGCTCGCGGCGATCGCGATCGTGTTCATGCTGCTGGTCGGCACCTTCCGGTCGCTGGCCCAGCCGCTGATCCTGCTGGTGTCGATCCCGTTCGCGGCGACCGGCGCGATCGGCCTGCTGATCGCCACGGGCACCCCGATGGGTGTCCCGGCGATGATCGGCATGCTGATGCTGATCGGCATCGTGGTCACCAACGCGATCGTGCTGATCGACCTGATCAACCAGTACCGCAAGCAGGGACACGGCGTCGTCGAAGCGGTGATCGAGGGCGGTCGGCACCGTCTGCGGCCCATCCTGATGACGGCCCTGGCGACGATCTTCGCGCTGCTGCCGATGGCGCTCGGCGTCACCGGCGAGGGGGGCTTCATCGCCCAGCCGCTCGCGGTGGTCGTGATCGGCGGTCTGATCACCTCGACGCTGCTGACGCTGCTCCTGGTCCCGACGCTCTACGCGATGCTGGAGCTGCGCAAGGAGCGGCGCGCGAGCAAGCGCGCGGCCAAGCGCGGCGAGGTCCCCGCCCCGGGGACGGCCTCCGACGAGCCGGAGCCGGAGCTCGCCCAGCGCTGACCCGCCGTTCCACCGCGTCCCACCGCACCGGGCACCCGTCGCACGACGGGTGCCCGGTGTGCTGTGTCCCGGGCGCCTCGCCCACCTGGTCCGGCGACCAGGGAAGCGCGCTTCCTCGCCTTCTGCCGGGCAGGTGGAACCTGGCCTCTCGGCGGAAGACACCCCCGGAGCCGGTCGGTGATCCTGAGACCCGATCATGCGGACAGGATCCCGCCGCCCACCGGCGACCGGTCCACCGCCTCGCAGCAGGAGGCCAGCGCTCCCGATGTCGACCGACACTTCCGCGGCAGAACTCTTCGACCCGATGTCCCCGGAGTACACCGCCTGTCCCTACGCGGCGTTCGCCCGCGCACGGCAGGAACAGCCGGTCGCCCACCAGACCGCGCTGGACGAGTGGATCGTCACGGGACGCGCCGAGATCGAGGCCGTGCAACGGGACCACGAGGACTTCACCAGCCGCTACAACCTCGACGGCTCCTACCCCTTCTGCCCGGAGGCGAAGGAGATCCTCGACGCCTCGCTGTTCTTCCGGGTCGCCCTCTACAACGTCGACCCGCCGGCCCACACCCGGTTCCGCAACCTCGTCAGCGAGTTCTTCTCCCCGCGCGTCCTGCGCCGCCGCGAGGCCTCGATCCGGGAGATCGCCGCCCGGCTGGCCGCCGACATCGCGGCGAAGGACGGCTGCGACCTCCTCCAGGAGTTCGCCTATCCGCTCCCCATGACGGTGATCTGCGACATCATCGGCATCCCGGAGGAGGACCGGGCCACGGTCAAGGCCTGGAACAACGACTGGCTCGCCCTCCAGGTCGTCCCGCTCCCCCCGGAGCAGCAGGTGCACTGCGCCGGCAACGTGGTCACCTACGAGAAGTACGTCCTCGACCTGCTGGAGCGCCGCCGCCGCGAACCGGCCGACGACCTGCTGACCGAACTGGTGCGGGCCGCCGACGCGGACGACCCGGTGTGCACGGTCGAGGACGCCGTTGTCGCCCTGCGCGTGATGATCGCGGCGGGGCACGAGACCACCACCAACCTGATCTCCAACGCGGTCCACCAGCTGCTGCGGGACCGCGACCGGTGGGAAGCGGTCGTCAAGGACCCGGGCCTGGCCGGCGCGGCCGTGGAGGAGACCCTGCGCTTCGACTCCTCGGTGCAGGGCGCCCCCCGGGTGGCCACCCGCGCCAAGCGCGTCGGTGACACCGAGATCCCCGAAGGGGCCCGGCTGCGGGTGATGTTCGCGGCCGCGGGACGCGACCCCGAGTGGGTCGAGGACCCGGACACCTTCCGGCTCGACCGCCAGGGCCCGCCCCGGCACCTGGGGTTCGGCCACGGCATCCACTTCTGCGTGGGCGCGGCCCTCGCCCGCCTGGAGGCCGGGATCGCCCTGGAGACCCTGGTCCGGACGCTCCCCGGACTGCGCCTCGCCGACGGCTTCGCGCCGCGGTACCTGCCGGGCGGCTTCGTCTTCCGCGGCCTCGCCGAGCTGCCGGTCACCTGGTCCTGACCCGGGCCACGCCGTTCATCCACCCGCCGTCCCACCCCACGGAGGCAAGAACAACATGGCTCTCGCGACCGCCGCACCGTCCGTTCCCCCCATGCCGGGACGCATTCCGCTCGCGGGCCACGCCGTTCAGATGTTCCGCAACCCGTTGCGGTTCTTCCAGAGCGTGAGTGAGCAGGGCGGCCTGGTACGGATCCGGCTCGGCACCAAGCAGGCCTACGTGGTCAGCGACCACGACATGCTCTACGACATCCTCGTCCGCAAGTCCAAGTCCTTCGAGAAGGGCATGCAGTTCGACCAGGCCCGTCCGCTCCTCGGCAACGGCATCCTGCTGTCCGAGGGCGACTTCCACCGCAGGCAGCGTCTGCTGATGCAGCCGGCCTTCCACCACGAGAAGATCGGCACCTACGTCGACGTCATGCGCGAGTCGGCCACCGACGTCTTCGGCACCTGGCGCGACGGCCAGCGCGTCGGCATGTACAACATGTTCTACGAACTGGCCGTGCGCATCGTCATCAAGGCGCTGTTCTCCACCGACATGGTGGAGCAGGACGTGGCCGAGGTGTACAGGTCGATGCCCGTCGTGATCTCCGGCGTCGAGAAGCGCGCGGCCATCCCGCCGGCCCTCCTGGACCGCATCCCCACCCAGTCCAGCCGCGAGTTCCACGGCGCCATCGGCCGGCTCTACTCGATGGGGCGCCGCATCATCGCCGACTACCGGGCCAAGGGCGCCGGCGACCAGGCCGACGACCTGATGACGCTGCTCTTCGCGGCGCAGGCCGGCGGCAACAAGGAGATGACGGACAAGCAGATCCAGGACGAGTTCATGACGCTCCTGACGGCGGGGTCCGAGACCACGCCGAGCGCCATGAGCTGGACCTGCATGCTGCTCGGCCGCCACCCCGAGGTGCAGCGCCGGATGCAGGAGGAGGTCGACAAGGTGGTCGGCGACCGCCCGGTCGAGGCCGGCGACCTGCGCGACCTGGACTACACCCGGCGCGTCATCCAGGAGGCGCTGCGGATCTACCCGCCGGTGTGGGCCCTGGGCCGCAAGTGCGTGCAGGACACGGAACTCGGCGGTCACCTCATCCCGGCGGGCACCGAGGTCCTCTACTCCATCTACGCGGTCCACCACGACCCGAAGACGTACGACAACCCGGAGGCGTTCGACCCCGACCGCTGGCTGCCGGAGCGGGCCAGGCAGGTGCCGCGCAGCGCGTTCATGCCGTTCGGCGCGGGCGTCCGCAACTGCATCGGCGAGTCCTTCTCGTGGTTCGAGACCCAGACCGTCCTCGCCACCCTCATGCAGCAGTGGACGGTGCAGCCGATCACCGGCGAGCCGGTGAAGCCGATAGCCATGGGCGCCCTGGTCCCCGGGGAGCTGCCCATGAAGGTCGTCAGGCGCGACAAGTGACCGTCACCGACGCGCTGACGGAGAGCGCGGCGGTCACCGGGCGGGTCAACGGCAGCCTCGACGCCTTCCTGCGGGAGCGGCTCGCCGGGGAGTCCGACCCGGCGGCCCGCACGGCACTGGCGCTGCTGCGCGACTTCACGCTCGACGGGGGGAAGCGGATCCGCCCGCTGTTCTGCTACTGGGGCTGGCGGGGCGCCGGCGGGCCCCCGGACGACCCCGAGGTCATCACCGTGGCCGCGGCGCTGGAGCTCTTCCACACCGCGGCCCTGATCCACGACGACATCATCGACAACAGCGACCTGCGGCGCGGCCGGCCCACCGTCCACCTGTCCCTCGACAAGTGGCACGCCGAGCAGGACTGGCCGGGCGAGAGCCGGACGTTCGGGCAGAGCGGCGCGCTGCTCGTCGGGGACGCCTGCCTGATCTGGTCGGAGGAGCTGTTCCACAACAGCCCGCTCGTCACCCGGCGCGAGACCGCCAGGCGGCTGTTCACCCGCCTGCGCCAGTCGGCGGTCTACGGGGAGTACCTCGACCTGGTCGGCGAGACCCGCAGCGGACGCCTCGACGACGCGCTGAAGATCATCCGGCACAAGACGGCGAGCTACACCGTCCGCTACCCCCTCCAGATCGGCGGCGCCCTCGCCGGCGCCGACGGCGAACTGCTGGCGGCGTACGACACGTTCGGACTGCTGCTGGGCGAGGCCTTCCAGCTCCGCGACGACCTGATCGGGCTGTTCGGGGCGTCCGAGCTGACCGGCAAGGAACCCTCGGACGACGCACGGCAGGGCAAGCCCACCGCCCTGATCGCCGTGGCCCGTGAGCGCGCCGACGCCGCTCGGCGCGCGCGGCTGGACCTGCTCTACGGGGACGACCGGCTGGACCTGGACGGCCTCACCGAACTGCGGGAGGTGGTGCGGGCGACCGGAGCCCCGGCCGTCGTCGAGCGGATGATCCGCGAGCGGCACGCCGGCGCGGTCCGCGCACTGCGCGGGGCCCGTGTGGAGCCCTCCGCGCTGACCGAGCTGGAGGCGCTGGCGGCGACCTCCGTGCACCGTGAAAGGTGAGTGACTCCATGTCGACCATTCCCAAGCCGTTCTCGTACGGCACGGAGATCTACCTGCCCGAGTTCCCCTACCTGCTGCCCGCGTGCAGTCATCCGCGTACGGACGACATCCGCGCGGAGTCGGACGCCTGGGTCAAGGAGGCCATGGGGTTCGCGATGACGGACCCCCGGGAGATGGAACTGCTCCTGGAGGAGACCGCCTCCCTGTGGACCTGCCTGGTGCTGCCGACGGCCCGCGAGGACCGGCTGCGCCACCTGTGCAAGTACACCGAGTACCTCTCCGTCTTCGACAACGCGATGGTGGACCGCGCCAAGATCGGCAAGGACCCGGCGGCGGCCCAGGAGACGTTCCGCCGGGTGGCGGGCATCCTCGACGACCAGGCCGACGGCGCCGACTTCGCGTGGGGCTCGGTGCTGCACGGGCTGTGGAAGGACATGCGCGCGGACATGCCGCCCACGGTGTGGGACCGGTTCATGGGGGAGGTCCGCCGCTTCCTCGCCGGCTGCGTCCACGAGATCACCTCCCGCTCCGAGGACCGGGTGTTCGACTACGAGAGCTACATCGAGGTCCGCAAGGACAGCGTGGGCATGGGCATGTACTTCGTGCTCGGCGAGTACGGACTGGGCATCGACCTGACCGAGGACCTGCGCCGCCACCCGGAGCTGCGCGGGATCGTCGACACGGCCCTGGTCCACATCATGCTGACCAACGACATGTTCTCGTTCCGGGCCGAGGCGATGATGGACGACTACGTCAACGCCCTGTCGGTGCTGCGCCTGAGCGAGGGACTCGGTCTCCAGGAGGCCGTGGACCGCCTGTTCGCCCTGGTCGATGGCAAGCGGGCCGAGTTCATGGCGGCGCGGGCGGCCATCGAGGCGAGCGACCTGGGCCGGCGCGAGGACGTCCGCGCCTATCTGGACGCGCTGTGGCACATGATGGCCGGCAACCTGCAGTGGTCGTACCTGACGTCCCGGTACAACGGCCCCGGCCACCGGTGGAACGGGGTGCGTTCGGGTGTGCTGACGCTGCACCGGGACCGCACCGTCTTCAGCGACCGCGCGTACTGCTCGCTGCCGCGGGCCGAGGAGGTCCCGGCGTGAGCACCTCGTACACGACCGCGCCGGGGCGGGTCCCGGGTCTGGGCCACGCCGTGGCCCTGATGCGCGGGCCGCTGGGATTCCTGACCTCGCTGCGCGCCCACGGCGATCTGGTGCGGGTCGACCTCGGCCCCATGCCGTCCCTGTTCGTGACCTCGCCGCCGCTGATCCACACGCTGCTCACGGACCGCAAGGACCTGCTGGACAAGGGGCGGTTCTACGACAAGGTCCGGCCGCTGACCGGCAACGGCGTGATCCACGCCTACGGCGACGAGCACCGCCGTCAGCAGGCCATGATCAAGCCCTCGTTCCACCGGGACGAGATCACCCGCTACGTCGAGGTGATGCGCGAGGTCACCCAGGAGAAGACGGCCGGCTGGCGGGCGGGCGCCACGATCCCGGTCGACAAGGCCATGCGGGACATCACGTTCAACATCCTGGCCCGCACCATGTTCGGCTCGGTCGTCGACCGCGCGGCCCACGAGGAACTGGCGGGCATCCTGCCCGTGGTCCTGGAGGCCATCATGTGGCGGACGGTGTCGCCGGGCGACCTGCTGGAGAAGCTGCCGCTGCCCATGAACCGCCGGTTCGACAAGGCCTTCGCCCAGCTCCGCGACGCCATCAGCCGCGTCATGCTGGCCTACCGGCAGGGGGCGGCCGAACCCGGCCGGGCGGGCATGCTCGCCATGCTGCTGGCGGCCCGGGACGAGGAGACCGGGGAGGGGATGACCGACGAGGAGCTCTGCAACCAGATCGTGTCGGTCACCATGGCCGGGTCGGAGACCGCCGCCACGGCCATGGCCTGGCTGTTCTACGAACTCGCCCGCCACCCGGAGATCGAGGAGCGGGTGCGCGCCGAGACCGAGGAGGTCGTGGGCGAGCGGGACTTCACGATGGCCGACGTCGGCAGCCTGCCCTACAGCCGCCGGGTGCTCCAGGAGCTGATGCGGGTGCGGCAGCCGATCCTGGTCATCTCGCGGCGGGCCGTGCGGGACTTCCCCCTCGGCAGCGGACACGTCAAGGCCGGCACCGAGCTGTTCTACAGCCCCTACGCCGTGCACCGGGACCCCGAACTCTTCCCCGATCCGCTGCGCTTCGACCCCGACCGCTGGCTGGAGCGGCCGGCCGCCGCTCTGCCGAAGGGCGCGTACACGCCTTTCGGGGCGGGACCCCGGCACTGCATCGGGGAGCAGTTCGCGTGGGCGATGATGCACGTGGTCCTGGGCATGATCGTCCGCCGCTGGCGGCTGACGCTCCCCGACGGGGTCGCCGTCAAGGAGATGCCGTGGGCCACGGTCAACCCCAACCACATGCCGATGACGGCGAGCGCGGTGCGGCCCCGGAAGCCGGTGGCGTGCCCGTGAGCCTGCGCATCTCGGTGGACACCGACCGCTGTTGCGGCGCGGGCATGTGCGCGCTGAGCGCTCCGGACGTGTTCGACCAGCGGGACGGTGACGGAACGGTGGTTCTGATGACGCAATTCGCGCCACCTGGCCGAGAACTTTCGGTACGGACCGCCTCGGAGAACTGCCCGTGCGGCGCCATTTCCGTGACCGGGACGGTAAAGGCCGGGTACGCGGACGGGAAAGACTGACGCGGTACGCCCCCGTGAGCACGCCGGAAACCGGGCCGATCGTCGAATCCCTTGTGGGGGCACCGGCGTTCGATTAGCCTTCCGGTCGTTATGGGGGCGCCGCGCAGTGATCATTTGGCCGAGGAAAGGTTTCTTTGCGCTCCCGCATACGCTACTGAAGAGTAACGATAACGGGGTAGGGGAGCGCATTGCCGGTCGCCCATACGCACAACGCGTCGTTCGATTCTCTAGCTGACACCGTGCGGGTGGTCGTCTGCGACCGCCACCCGCACGCCAGATTCGGTGTACGGACGCTCCTCTCCCAGGACGCGGGGATCACCGTGCTCGCCGAGGCGGCGGACGAACGGCAGGCGGTGAAGCGGGTCGTGGAGCACCGCCCCGACGTCGTCCTGCTGGAGGCCGGGCTGGCCGAAGCGGTGCACGAACTGGCCAGGGCGGTCCACGGCCCGCTCGTCGTGGTCTACGGCATCGAGACGGTGACGCCGGAGCGGCTGGCCGACCTCGTCAGGGGCAACGTGTCCGGCGTCGTCCACCGGGACGCGGCCAACGACGAGCTGGTCCACGTGGTGCACGTGGTCATGTCGGGCGGCGGCTACGCCTCGCCGGAGCTCACCGGGTGCATGCTCCAGGCCATCCGGGCCGGCTACGCGGCCCCGGGCGTGGACCACCACCTGCGGGACCGGCTCACCGAGCGGGAGAACGTCGTCCTGAACCTGCTGTGCCAGGGGCTGTCCAACAAGGCCATCGCGGCCGCGCTCTCCGTCAGCGAGAAGACCGTCAAGTTCCACGTCTCCAACGTGCTGTCCAAGTCGGGGGTCAGCACCAGGACCCAGCTGATCGCGGCCCTGGGCTCCTTCTCCGCCCCCTACGGCCACCCCCTGGGGCGCCGCAGCGCCTGACGCCGGCACCGTCCCCGCGGTGGCCGGTCCCCACCTGGTCCATGGTCCAGGATCATGGGCGACCGGCCTCGCCGGGAGGCGGGCCGGGACCCTGGTACTCAGGCCGAAGACACCCCGACGGCGTCCGGAAATACTGGTTCCGCGCGGGCGGCGAGAATTTTTCCCGCTTTACTTCGGAAAAGAGCCGGCGTGCGGCGCACGGCTCGAATTGACGCAACGGGAATGAGTGCTTGATGTCGAGGCTGCGGTATCTGGATCCCAGCGAGGCCTATCACGCATTTGTCGACTGGTCCGGTTCTTATTCCATAGCGATGGACGGCGTCGTCGACACCGACCTGCTCATACGGGCGTTCGACGCCCTCCGCGACGCCGTCCCGCTGCTGAACGGAAGCCTCGGCCGGGACGAGCGCGGCTATTTCTTCCGCATTCCGCCGGGACAGCGGCCGGAGACCACCGTCCTCGACGTCGCGGAAAACGGCGCGCAGCGGGAATCGGCCTATCTGGCGGAAATGGCACGCCCGCTGGACTCCGGCCGCGGACTGTGCCGGCTCGTCCTGGTGCGCGGCCCGGACGCCGCGCACGTCATCCTGGTGCTGCACCACAGCATGATCGACGGGCGTGGCGGCGTCACCCTGCTGGAGAAGCTGTGCCGCAACTACACCGCGCTCACCGAGGGCCGGACACCGCCCTACGCGGCTCCCGGGGCCCCCGCCCAGCTGTCCGCCGAGACCCTGCTGAGGACCCGCGGCCCGGCAGGCGTCGACGAGACCGCCGTGGACCGGCCGGCGCTGCGCGCGGCACTGGCCGCCGCGCCGTCCCCGGAGCCGCTGCGGGTGGTGCCCGGGCGCCTGCGGCTCGACGCGCGGGAGACCTCCGCGCTGCGCGCCTCGCTGCGCGCCGACGGATGCTCGGTGCACGCCTTCGTGGCCGGCGCGGCGACCGTGGCGGTCCGCGAGGGGCGGCCCGAGCCGGGCACGCCCGACCTGGTCTGCGGCTGCCCGGTGGACCTGCGCGGCCGGACCGATCCGCCAGTGACCGTCGAGGAGTCCACCAACTTCGTCAGCGGCGTGGAGACGTCGGTCCCGGTGCCCCGCGGCGCCGACCCCACCGAGGTCGGCCGCGTGATCAAGGAGCGGCTCGACAAGGCCGTCGACAGCGGCGAGGCGGAGCGCGCCATCCTCCAGGCCGGCCAGTTCGCGGCCGCCGAACCCGTCTCCGTCGACCTGGTCGTCACCAACCTCGGCCCGCTGCCCGAGTTCACGGCACCCGCCGGGATCCGGGTGACGGACTTCCGCGGCTACACCACGACCACCATGCACGGCCTGCTGCTGTTCGTCGTGACCTCCTACGGCGGCCGGCTCAGCATCGAGATCACCTCGCCCGAGGGCCTGCTCTCCGAGCAGGAGCGCACGGCCCTCGCGGACCGTACCGCGGAGTTGCTCCGCGCCCGCACCACGAACCAGGAGCGCGCATGACCGAGCAGGGAGCCAGGGCCCCACGTATCCCGACGGAGCGAGTCCACCCGCTGGATCCCCCGCCGGAGCTGTCCGAGATGCGCTCGCGCTGCCCCGTGGCCCCGCTGACCTACGCGGACGGCCACGAGGGCTGGATCGTCACGCGGCACGAGTTCGCCCGGCAGGTGCTGTCCGACCCCCGGTTCAGCTCCGACCCGCGCATCCGGCACTCCGCCGTGCACGACGTCCTCGGCGACGGGCAGCCGCCCGAGGAGGACGTGCCGGGCATGTTCGTCGGCATGGACCCCCCGGAGCACACCAAGTACCGCCGGCTGCTCACGGGCGAGCTGAGCACCCGGCGCATGCGCGAGATGGAACCGAAGATCGCCGCGGTCGCGCACGAGCTGGTCGACGGGATGCTGGCGGACGGCGCGGCCACCGCCGACCTCGTCACGGGGTTCGCCATGCCTTTGCCGTCCCGGGTCATCTGCGACCTGCTGGGAATCCGGTACGACGACTGGAAGGAAATACAGCCGGTCTCCGAGAAGATGCTTCGCATCGATTCCTCCGCCGACGAGGTGAAGGAGTGCTACCGCATCATCTTCGAATTCCTCGGGAACGTCGTGGCCATGAAACGGAAGGAGCCGGCCGACGACCTGCTGAGCGGACTCGTGCAGTCGGCCGAACTCACCGACGTGGAATTGACCAGTGTGGCGTTCCAGCTTTTCACCGCGGGCCACGAGACGACCGCCAACATGTTCTCGCTGGGCACCTACACCCTGCTGACCCACCCCGGCCAGCTGGCCGCCCTGCGCGCCGACGAGTCCCTCATGAACGGCGCCGTCGAGGAGCTCCTGCGCTACCTGACCGTCATCCAGTTCGGCATCTCGCGCGGCGCCAAGGAGGACGTGGAACTCGGCGGGCGGACCGTGCGGGCCGGGCAGACCGTCACCGTGTCGCTGCCCGCCGCCAACCGGGACCCCGGCCGCTTCGAGGACCCGGACCGCTTCGACGTCACCCGCGTGCCCTCCGGCAACGTCGCCTTCGGCTTCGGCGTGCACCAGTGCGTGGCCCAGCAACTGGCCCGGGCCGAGCTGAGGATCGGCTTCCAGGTGCTGCTCGAGCGGCTGCCGCGGCTGCGCCTGGCGGTGCCCGCCGAGCAGGTGCCGATGCGGGACGGGGCCATCGTGTACGGGTGCCGGGAACTGCCGGTGGCGTGGTAGCCGCCCGGACGCCGGGCCGGTCCGCGCCCGCCGGGCGCGGACCCCGGTCCGGGGGGCCGCGCTCAGCGGGGCGGCAGGCGCAGGCCGCCGTCCAGCCGGATGGTCTCGCCGTTGATCATGCGGTTGGCGAGGATGTGGACCACCAGCTCGGCGAACTCCTCCGCCCGCCCCCACCTGCGCGGATGCGGGACGACGCCGGCCAGCGCGGCCCTCTTGTCGGCGGGCAGGACCTCGGCCGCCGGAGTGTCGAAGAGTCCCGGGGCCACGGTGACCACCCGGATCAGGATGCCGCCGAGATCCCTGGCCAGCGGCAGGGTCATGCCCGCCACCCCGGCCTTGGAGGCGGCGTAGGCGGCCTGCCCGGTCTGACCGTCGAAAGCCGCTATGGAGGCGGTGTTGACGATGACGCCCCGCTCCCCGTCCACGGGCTCGTTGCGGGCCATCGCCTCGGCGGCCAGCCGTACCACGTTGAAGGTGCCCACGAGGTTCGACTCGACCACGTCGGCGAACTCCTTGAGCGAGTGCGGGCCCGAGCGGCCCACCACCCGCGCCGCGTGCGCCCGGCCGGCGCAGTTCACCGCGGCCCGCAGCGCCCCGTGCTCGGCCGCGACGCCGACGGCCCGCTCCACGTCGCCCTCCACGGCGACGTCCCCGGCCACGAACACGGCCTCGGGGCCCAGCAGTCGCACCGCCCGCTCGCCCCGTTCCCGGGAGCGTCCGAGCAGCACCGGCCGGATGCCGTCGGCGAGCAGCCGCTCGGCGGTCGCGAGACCCAGACCCGAGGTTCCACCGGTGACGAGAGCGACGGGACGGGGCATGGCAGGCCTTTCCTCGGAAGGAAGCGGAGAACCGCGGTAGGGGCGAACCCATAGTGGTCGAGGGCCCCGTATACGGCAAGCATTTCTTGGGATTGCCCGCGATGTCGCAATTTACGTGAGGAGTGTGCGGACGGTGCGAAATTCGACTCCGATGCCCGTGGGAATTCGGTCGATAGGGCGTTACGTTCCCGACCTGGAAGTGTCGAACGCGGATGTCGTCGCCCGCTTCGACACCAGTGACGAATGGATCCGAGAAAAACTGGGAATTCATACGCGCCGGGTGGCCCGCCCCGGCCAGCTGACCTCCGACCTGGCGGTCGAGGCACTTCGGGACGCCTGCGCGCGCGCCGACGTCGACCCCGCGACCATCGACCTGCTCATCTGCTGCACGGGGACCCCCGACCACATGCTGCCCGCCATGGCGGCGGCCGTGCTGCGCAAGGCGGGCCTGTACGACATCCGGGGCTTCGACGTGAACGCCGGCGGCTGCGCGGGCGGGGTCTTCGCCCTGGACGTGGGCGTGAAGTACATCCGCTCCGGGGAGTACCACCGGGTCGCCGTCGTCATCGCCGACACGGTCGCCCAGTGCCTGGACCCGGAGGACCGCACTGGGCACGCCATCTTCGGCGACGGAGCCGGCTGCTACCTGCTGGAGGAGTGCCGGGAGGGCAGCGGCGTCGGCCCCACCCTGATGCGCACCAAGCCGGAGCTCTACGACGTCGCCTTCACGGAGCGTCAGGACCCGCCCGGGGGCCTGCCCAACCGCTTCAGCGGGCCCAACTACATGCGCATGGACGGCAGGGGCGTGCGCGACTTCGCCCTGGACGTCGTGCCCGACTTCGCCGAGCAGGTGGTCAAGGCGTCCGGCACCACACTGGACGACGTCGACCTCATCGTCACCCACCAGGCCAACCCGACCCTGCTGCGCCGGCTGATCCGCGAGCTGGGCCAGCCGGAGTCGAAGGCCGTCGTGGTGGCGGACCGCCTGGGCAACACCAGTGGGTCCAGCGTGGTCCTGGCCCTCGCGGACGCCGTGGACACCGGGCGGCTGCGGCCGGGCGACGACGTCCTGCTGGTGTCGTTCGGCTCGGGCATGAGCTACGGCGGGACCGTCCTGCGCTGGTGCGCCCCGGAGGACTTCGGCGCCGGGCTGGCGGGAGCGGCATGACCCGGCCCGAGGCGGACGACCCGCGCGAGGTCGGCGTCGTCACCGGGGCCTCCCGGGGCATCGGGCGGGCGGTGGCCTGCGCGCTCGCCCGCCGCGGCGGCCACGTGGTGATCAACTACAAGCGGGACGCGGAGGCGGCGCGGAGCGCGCTGGAGGAGGTCGAGAAGGCCGGCGGCGAGGGCAGCCTGTTCCGCGCGGACGTGGAGGACCCCGAGGCGGTGGGGGAGCTGTTCGGGTTCGTCGAGCGCCGGTACGGACGCCTCGACCACCTGGTGGCCAACGCCGCGGCGGGCCCCGCCAAGAGCGTCGACCAGGTCGAGCTGCGCCATCTCGCCCGCAGCCACGCCATGAACTCCCAGTCCTTCGTGGTCGCCGCGCAGCACGCCGTCCGCCTGATGGACCGGGGCGGCCGGATCGTGGCCGTCTCGTCCCTCGCCGCCGGACGCGCCATGCCCGGCTACGCGGCCATCGGGGCGCAGAAGGCGGCCCTGGAGGCATGGGTGCGCTACTTCGCGGCCGAACTGGCCCCCAGGGGCGTCAACGTGAACGCGGTGACCGGAGGGATGATCCGGACGGACTCCCTGGGCCACTACCTCGGCGCCACGGGCCTGACGGACGGCGACATCGTGCCGCACATCCCCAAGGGCCGGGCCGGCTCGCCGCGGGAGGTGGCCGACGCCGTGGACTTCCTGCTGTCGCCGGCCGCCGAGTACATCACGGGCCAGAACCTGGTGGTCGACGGCGGACTGAGCATCTCCGCGCCCTTCTGCGGCCACCCGGCCTGAGGACCGGCCGCACGGCCGCCGGAAGCCCGGCCCGGCGGGCGGTCCGGGCCGGCGCGCGGCCGGCCCGGACGGCGGAGGCTACGGCAGCGCCAGCATCCGCTCCAGCGCCAGCTTCGCGAACGCCTCGGTCTCCTTGTCGACCTCGATCCGGTTGACGAGGGTGCCCTCGGCGAGGGACTCCAGTGCCCACACGAGGTGGGGCAGGTCGATGCGGTTCATCGTCGAGCAGAAGCAGACCGTCCGGTCGAGGAAGACGATCTCCTTGCCCTCCGGAGCGAAACGGTTCGCCAGCCGCCGGACCAGGTTCAGCTCGGTGCCGATCGCCCACTTGGAGCCGGCCGGGGCCGCCTCCAGCGCCTTGATGATGTACTCGGTCGAGCCGACGTAGTCCGCCGCGGCCACGACCTCGTGCCGGCACTCGGGGTGCACCAGCACGTTCACGCCCGGGATGCGCTCGCGCACGTCGTTCACCGAGTCGAGGCTGAAGCGGCCGTGCACCGAGCAGTGACCGCGCCACAGGATCATCTTCGCGGCGCGCAGCTCGTCCGTCGTCAGCCCGCCGTTCGGCCGGTGCGGGTTGTAGACGACGCAGTCCTCCAGGGACATGCCCAGGTCCCGCACCGCGGTGTTGCGGCCCAGGTGCTGGTCGGGCAGGAACAGGACCTTCTCGCCCTGCTCGAAGGCCCAGTTCAGGGCCCGCTCGGCGTTGGACGACGTGCAGATGGTGCCGCCGTGCTTACCGGTGAACGCCTTGATGTCCGCGGAGGAGTTCATGTACGAGACGGGCACGACCTGCTCGGCGATCCCGGCCTCGGTCAGCACGTCCCAGCACTCGGCGACCTGCTCGGCGGTGGCCATGTCCGCCATGGAGCAGCCGGCCGCGAGGTCGGGCAGCACCACCTTCTGGTCGTCGGAGGTCAGGATGTCCGCGGACTCCGCCATGAAGTGCACGCCGCAGAAGACGATGTACTCGGCCTCCGGGCGCGCGGCGGCGTCCCGGGCCAGCTTGAAGGAGTCGCCCGTGACGTCCGCGAACTGGATGACCTCGTCGCGCTGGTAGTGGTGACCGAGGACGAAGACCTTGTCCCCGAGCTTCTCCTTGGCCGCACGGGCGCGCGCGACCAGGTCCGGGTCGGAGGGCGAGGGCAGGTCGCCGGGGCACTCCACGCCGCGTTCGCTCCTCGGGTCGGCCTCGCGGCCGAGCAGCAGCAGGGCGAGGGGCGTCGGCTGCACGTCGAGCTCCTGGGGTTGGGCGGTGGTCACGACACGCACCCTTTCTACTTTTCGTCTAACTGACGCTATATATCATAACCGGTTCACGTCACTTTGACGATGCCCATCATGTCGATGTGACGTGAATCCCGGCCGCCGAGCCGCTGTCGGCGCTCCGGGGCATGTGCGAGCATGAGGAGAAGGCCGAGGAGCACACCACGGGTCCGTCCCGGAATGAATCCGCGGCCCCGTCGGTTGGAACCGTCGGCAAGCAGTCTCCGTACAACCCGGGAGAGATGTAGATGTCCGTATCGGACGAGACCACCACCGTCACCGACGGCATCATCCTGACCGACGCCGCCGCGGCCAAGGTCAAGGCCCTGCTCGACCAGGAAGGCCGTGACGACCTGGCGCTGCGCGTCGCCGTCCAGCCCGGCGGCTGCTCCGGCCTGCGCTACCAGCTCTTCTTCGACGAGCGCTCGCTCGACGGCGACGTTGTGAAGGACTTCGGCGGGGTCAAGGTGACCACCGACCGCATGAGCGCCCCGTACCTGGGCGGTGCCACCATCGACTTCGTGGACACCATCGAGAAGCAGGGCTTCACGATCGACAACCCGAACGCGACGGGCTCCTGCGCCTGCGGCGACTCCTTCAGCTGAGCCGCGCGACACCGTGCGAGAAGGGCGGGGGGGCGCGGGTGGACACCCCGCCCCCCCCCCCAGCGAGGCCCCCCCCGCCCGCGGGCAGCCCCCGCCACCCGCCCCCGAGGACGGAC
>NZ_JBHXFL010000060.1:0-37937 GCF_042724095.1 Streptomyces sp. NPDC127100 | reverse complement strand
CGAGGAGACCGTCCCGCCTTCCGCCGCGACGAGCGTCGCGATGACCGTGGGCCGCGCAGTGACTTCCGCCGGGATGACCGTCGTGACGAGCGTCGGGACGATCGCGGTGACCGTGGCGGCTTCCGCCGTGACGACAACCGCGGTGGCGGGTACGGGCAGCGGGACGACCGTGGTCCGCGGCGCGACGACCGTGGCGGCTTCCGTCGTGACGACCGGGGCGATCGTCCGTCCTTCCGCCGGGACGACCGGGGTGACCGCGGTGACCGTCCCGCCTTCCGCCGCGACGAGCGTCGCGATGACCGTGGGCCGCGCAGTGACTTCCGCCGGGATGACCGTCGTGACGACCGGGGCGATCGTCCGCCCTTCCGCCGGGACGACCGCCGTGACGACCGCGGGGACCGTGGTGACCGTCCGTCCTTCCGCCGGGATGACCGGGGGGACCGCCCGTCCTTCCGCCGTGACGACCGCGGTGACCGTCCGACTTTCCGGCGTGACGACCGTCGGGACGACCGGCGTGACGACCGCGGCGACCGTCCGTCCTTCCGTCGTGACGACCGGGGCGACCGTCCCGCCTTCCGTCGGGACGACCGGCGTGACGACCGCGGTGGCTTCGGGCGGCGTGACGACAGCCGTGGTGGCGACCGTGGCGGGTTCCGGGGCCGGGACGACCGCGGTGGACGCGGTCCCCGCCGTGACGACCGCGGCGGCCGGCCCGGTGGCTTCCGCGGACGCGACGACCGGCAGGGCGGCGGCGGTCGCTTCCGCGAGGAGCGCGACCGTGACCGTGACCGGGAGCCGATCAAGCGGCTGCCGATCCCGGACGACGTCACCGGCGAGGAGATCGACAAGGACGTACGGCAGGAACTGCAGAGCCTGCCCAAGACGCTCGCGGACGACGTCGCCAGGAACCTGGTGATGGTGGCCCGGCTCCTCGACGAGGACCCCGAGGCCGCGTACGGCTACTCCAAGGTGGCCCTGCGACTGGCGTCACGTGTGGCCGCCGTGCGCGAGGCCGGCGGTTTCGCCGCGTACGCCAACCAGAAGTACGGCGAGGCACTGGCCGAGTTCCGGGCCGCCCGGCGGATGACCGGCACCGTGGAGCTGTGGCCGGTCATGGCCGACTGCGAGCGCGGCCTCGGCCGCCCGGAGAAGGCGCTGGACATGGCCGGTGCCCCCGAGGTGCAGAAGCTGGACAAGGCCGGGCAGGTCGAGATGCGGCTCGTCGCGGCCGGCGCCCGGCGCGACATGGGCCAGCTGGACGCGGCCATCGTGACGCTGCAGAGCCCCGAGCTGGCCTCCAACTCCGTCCAGCCGTGGACCGCGCGACTGCGGTACGCCTACGCGGACGCGCTGCTCGCCGCCGGCCGGGAACGCGAGGCACGGGAGTGGTTCGCCAAGGCCGTGGAGTCCGACCGGGACAGCAGCACGGACGCCTCCGACCGCCTCGCCGAGCTGGACGGGGTGGAGTTCGTGGACGCCCTTGACGAGCGCGAGGACGACGACGCCCGCCGGAGCGACGTCGACGGTCCGTCCCACGACGACGTCGAGGACGGCAAGGACGGCGAGGACGGTCGGAAGGACTGACGTCCACGAGGCATGACGAAGGGGCGGGACCGGCACACGGTCCCGCCCCTTCGTCATGCCGGGTCACAGATCCAGCGCGCGAAGCACCAGTCCCGACGCCGGCTTCGGGCCGAACGACGTCGACTTGCGGGGCATCGTGACACCCTGCCGGGCCAGGTCGCGGACGACCTCCTCGCGCACGGGGTGCATCAAGACGGCCGTGCCCCCGTCGTGTTCCGCCTTCTCGACCGTGGCCGCCGTGTCGTGGATGTACGAGATGTGCGCCGCGGAGTCCTCGGGGATGTGCCAGACGTGGGCGAGGAGCGTGGCGTGCAGGACGGTCGCGTCCAGGGTGCGCCAGGCCTCGGGCCGGCCGGTGGGGACCGTGCGGGCCAGCAGGCCCGCGTCCGGCCGGTCGACCAGGTGGAAGGCGCCGTCGCCGGCGAGCAGGAACGCGTTGCCCGCGCCGGCCGCCTCCGCCAGGGCGTCCAGGGCCTTGGGCAGGGGGACTTGCAGGCGTCGGACGCGGAAGTGGCCGTCCAGGGCCGCCACCGCCTCGCTCACCGGCAGGCCGAGCAGCAGGCGGTGGATGGCGCGGACCCGGAGCGGATAGCGGGCCGTGTCCACCAGCAGGACGAGTCCGTGGTCCCAGGGACTGGGGGAGGGGTGCTCCGCGCGGAGCTTGCGGTAGGTCGCCCAGCGGTGGTGACCGTCGGCGATCAGCGCCTGGTGCTCCGCCAGTTCGGCCCGGACCCGGGCCACGTCGTCCGGATCGGTCAACGACCACAGGCGGTGGGAGAAGCCGTCCTCCGTGGTCGTCGACAGGAGCGGCGGCCGGCCGGCGGCGCGCTCCACGACGGTGGTCGTCGCCGCCGTCGCGCCGTTGCCCCGGTAGGTCAGCAGCAGCGGCTCGAGATTCGCCGACGTGGCCCGCATCAGCGCCGCGCGGTCGGCGACGACCCGCGACATGACGTCCTCGTGCGGCAGCACCACCCCGTCCGCGGGGTCGGACACCCGCAGGGCACCGATGATGCCGCGCTGCAGCAGGCCCGTACCGTCGCGTTGCTCGTACACGTACAGGCCCGGTTCCGCGTCGGCGGTGAGGACGCCCTCGGACCGCCAGCGGCGCAGCGTGTCGGCGGCCTGCTCGTTGCGGGCCTCCGGCGTGGCGGCCTGGGGCAGGATCAGCCGGACGATGTTGTACGGGTCGGCGGACTCGAGATGGAGCAGCCCGTCGGGGCGGACCACGACGTCGTACGGAGGGGATGTCACGGCGGCCAGACTGCCGACCCGGTCGGGGTCGTAACGGAGGCCTCGGAACGGGGTGAGTTCCAGGCCCCGGGGCGCCGTTGCTTCCGGGTGACCCGCAGTATCCATCCCGGCATCGTACGTGTGCCGGTGCCATGAGGGATGATCGGGGGAAAGGCGAACGAAGAGGAGCGATGCGCAATGGGCCGCAGCGTCAGGACGAGCCCCGACGGCAGCGACCGGGGCCTGAGCGAGGCGTACGACACGGCGCTGCTGGACCTGGACGGCGTGGTGTACGCCGGGGGGAACGCGATCGCGCACGCGGTGGAGTCCCTCGCCACGGCCGGATCGGGCGGCATGCACCTGGCGTACGTCACGAACAACGCGCTCCGGACGCCCGACGCGGTCGCCGCGCACCTGAGCGAACTGGGCATACCGACGGACGCGGGCGACGTCATCACCTCGGCGCAGGCGGTCGCGCGGCTGATCGCCGAGCAGGTGCCGTCGGGCGCGCGGGTGCTGGTGATCGGCGGGGAGGGGCTGCGCGTCGCGCTGCGCGAGCGCGGGCTCGAGCCGGTCGAGTCGGCGGACGACGACCCGGCAGCCGTGGTCCAGGGCTTCGGCGGGCCCGAGCTGCCGTGGGGGCGCTTCGCCGAGGCGTGCTACGCGATCGCGCGGGGCGTGCCGTGGTACGCCTCCAACACCGACCTCACGATCCCGGGTGCCCGGGGGATCGCGCCGGGCAACGGGGCGGCGGTGGAGGTCGTGCGGATCGCCACCGGGGCCGACCCCCAGGTCGCGGGGAAGCCGTTGCCCCCCATGCACCGGGAGACGATCCTGCGGACCGGCGCGAAGCGGCCCCTGGTGGTCGGGGACCGGCTGGACACCGACATCGAGGGCGCGTTCAACGGGGACGTCGACTCGCTGCTCGTCCTGACCGGCGTGACCGACGGCCGCCAGTTGCTGGCCGCGCCCCCGCAGCACCGGCCGACGTACGTGGACGCCGACCTGCGCGGACTGCTCACCGGGCAGCCGGAGGTCACGGGGGACGCGGACGGCGGGTTCCGCTGCGGCGGCTGGACGGCGACCGCGGGCGACGAACGGCTGGAGCTGGACGGCGACGGCGAGGCGCTGGACGGTCTGCGCGCGCTGTGTGCGGCGGCCTGGACGGCGGGCGGGGAGAACGGATGCACGCTGGACGGGGGCAAGGCGCTGGCGCGGCTCGGGCTGTGAGCCGGGGTCGGGCGCCGGTAGAAGGGGAAGCGGCCCGGCCGGGCGGTGCCGCGGTGGCGTCCTCGGGATCGTGATCGATTGGCAGGGTAGGCTAACCTAACTGCGTGTTGGTCGACAGTCCCCCCGAACAGCGCGCGGAGACCGCCCCCGCGCCCCCGAAGCGCCGTGCGCTCCGTGCCGTTGGGTTGCCCGTCTCCGCGGCGGTCCTGGTGCTGATCGCGATGACGAGCATCGCGGTCGGCGCGAAGGACCTGTCGCTGGCGCAGGTCTGGCACGGCCTGTTCCACGACTCGGGCACCTACGGCGACGTCGTGGTGGGCGAGCGGCTGTCGCGGACCGCGCTCGGTCTGCTGGCCGGCGCCGCGCTCGGCCTCGCCGGGGCCGTGCTCCAGGCGCTCACCCGCAACCCGCTGGCCGACCCCGGCCTGCTCGGCATCAACGCGGGGGCCTCGGCGGCGGTCGTCACGGCCATCACCTTCTTCGGCGTCACCTCGCTGACCGGCTACGTCTGGTTCGCCTTCCTCGGCGCGGCCGGCGTGGGCGCGCTGGTGTGGTTCCTGGGCGGCAGCCGGGGTGCCACGCCGGTGCGGCTGGTGCTGGCCGGCACCGCGATCAGCGCCGCGCTCTTCGGCTACCTCCAGGCCGTCATGATCATGGACGACGCGGCACTGGGCCGGATGCGCTTCTGGACCGTCGGTTCGCTGTCCTCTGCGACGAACGGGACCATCAAGGAGGTGCTGCCGTTCTTCGCCGTCGGCACGGTCCTCGCCCTCGCGCTGGCCCGGCCGCTCAACGCCATGGAGATGGGCGACGACACGGCCAAGGCGCTCGGCGCCAACCTGAACCGCACCCGGGCGCTGTCCATGCTCGCCGCCACCGTGCTGTGCGGGGCCGCTACCGCCGCCTGCGGGCCGATCGTCTTCGTCGGCCTGATGGTCCCGCACATCGTGCGGTCCTTCACCGGGCCGGACCTGCGCTGGATCCTGCCGTACGCCGCGATCCTGTCGCCCGTGCTGCTGCTCGGCGCGGACGTCCTCGGCCGGATCGTCGCGCGCCCCTCGGAGCTCCAGGTCGGCATCGTCACCGCGGTCCTCGGCGGACCGGTCTTCATCTTTCTCGTACGACGACGGAGGACGGCGCAGCTGTGAGGACCCATCGTGCGGTACGGAGTCCGGGAGGGCTGTCGCTGCGCCTCGACGTCCGGGCCGTGGTCGTCGTCGCCCTGCTGCTGGTCGTCGCGCTCGCCGCGAGCGTCCTGCTGATCGGCACCGGCGAGTTCGAGATACCCGCCGGGGACGTGCTGAAGACCCTGCTCGGCGACGGCAACCCCAGCCAGGAGTTCATCGTCAACGAACTGCGGCTGCCGCGAGTCCTGGTCGGGCTGCTGGTCGGTGCCGCGCTGGGGCTGGGCGGCGCCCTGTTCCAGGCCATCTCGCGCAACCCGCTGGGCAGTCCGGACGTGCTCGGCCTCGGCCAGGGAGCGACGGCCGGCGCCCTCGTGATGATCGTCCTGTTCTCCGGAACCGCCACCCAGGTCACCGCCGGCGCGCTCGCGGGCGGCCTGGTGACCGGCATCGGCATCTACGTCCTCGCCTGGAAGCGGGGGGTGCACGGCTACCGGCTGGTCCTGGTCGGCATCGGCATGTCCGCGATCGTCACCGCGGTCAACGGCTACCTGATGACCCGGGCCGACATCGTCGACGCCGCCCGGGCCGTCGTCTGGATGACCGGGTCCCTCAACGGCCGTGACTGGGCCCAGGTGTGGCCGCTGCTGGCGCTGTGCGCGGTGCTCGTGCCGCTCGTCCTCGCCAACGGCCGGGCGCTGCGGCTGATGGAGATGGGCGACGACGTCTCGTACGCCCTCGGGGTGCGCGTCGAGCGGGTGCGGATGCTGCTGATGGTGGCCGCCGTGCTGCTCACCGCCGCCGCGACCGCCGCCGCCGGGCCGGTCAGTTTCGTCGCGCTCACCGCGCCGCAGCTCGCCCGGCGCCTGACCCGCTCGCCCGGGCCCAACCTGCTGCCGTCGCTGTGCATGGGTGCCGCCCTGCTGGTCGGCGCCGACTGGGTCTCGCAGCGGGCCTTCGGCGCCGACCAGCTGCCCGTGGGCGTCGTCACCGGTGTCGTCGGCGGTGTCTACCTGCTGTGGCTGCTGGTCACCGAGCGCAGGGCGGGCAGGATATGAGCGCCGACGCCGCCGCCGGCGGACTGAACAACCAAGGGAGCCTCGTGAACCGTCTGTCCGCCGAGAACGTCACCCTCGCCTACGACCAGCGGGTCATCGCCGAGCAGCTGTCGGTGGAGATACCCGACAACTCCTTCACGGTGATCGTCGGTCCCAACGCCTGCGGCAAGTCGACCCTGCTGCGCGCCCTGTCGCGGATGCTCAAGCCGGCCCGGGGCCGGGTGCTCCTCGACGGGTCGGTCATCCAGTCGATGCCCGCCAAGCAGGTCGCGCGGACGCTCGGCCTGCTGCCGCAGTCGTCCATCGCGCCCGACGGCATCACCGTCGGCGACCTGGTGGGCCGGGGCCGCTATCCGCACCAGGGCCTGCTGCGCCAGTGGTCGGCCGAGGACGAGCGCGTCATCCGGGAGTCGATGGCCCAGACCGGCATCACCGAACTCGCCGACCGGTACGTCGACGAACTCTCCGGCGGTCAGCGCCAGCGCGTGTGGATCGCCATGGCACTCGCCCAGCAGACCCCGCTGCTGCTGCTCGACGAGCCCACGACCTACCTGGACATCCAGCACCAGATCGACGTCCTGGACCTGTGCGCGGAGCTCCACGAGACCCAGGGCCGCACCCTGGTGGCCGTCCTGCACGACCTCAACCACGCCGCCCGGTACGCCACCCACCTCATCGCCCTGCGGGGCGGCGAGGTCATCGCGGAGGGGGCGCCGAACGACATCGTCACGGCCGAACTGGTCGAGGAGGTCTTCGGACTGCGCTGCCAGATCATCGACGACCCGGAGACGGGCACGCCGCTGGTGGTGCCTGCCGCGCGCAAGGCGCGCGTCACGGGCGGCGCCGAGCGGGAGAAGGTGTCGGCGACCAAGGCGTCCTGACGGCGGTCACAGAAGCTTCCGGAGGCGGAACAGGTCGCGCAGACCCGCCTCCAGCCGCACCCGGCCCGAGCCCCAGGCCTTGGCGAAGTTCAGCTCGCCGTCGACCAGGGCCACCAGGTCGTCGCCGGTCATCGCCAGTCTGATCTCCGCCTTCTCGCGCGGCGGCCCCTCGAGGGTCTCGCGCACGTCGATCCGGCCGTCCGCCATGCGGCCCGCGAAGGTGATGTCCAGGTCGGTGATGTGGCAGCTCACCGAGCGGTCCAGCGCCGTCGCCGACCGCAGGTCCCCTTCGGCACCGCCCATGCTGTCCGAGAGCTTGTCGAGTGCGGCACGGCACTCCTCAGTCGTCGCCATCGGGACAGACCGTACCGCAGCGGTTCGCGGTAGCGTCGGGGCATGAGCGACGCAGTCCCGGAGACGGGGTTCCAGGAGGCCACCGCCACCGCCGGCGCCGCGGCCGAGGCCGGGCAGCAGGAGGCGGCCCCCGCGCACGACCCGGCCGCCCCCGCGCCCCTGGGCGTCCCCCGCACCGCGACCGGCGACGCCGAGGTGGACGCCGCGCTGCGCCGCCTGGCCGACGCCGACCACCTCGCCACCGACGGGCACGTCGCGGTGTACGAGGATGTACACCGGGGGCTGCGCGACGCGCTCACCGCGCTCGACGCCCGCCCGGGACCTCCGGTGCCCCCACGGCCGCACGAACACAGGAGCTGAACCGAACGTGGCAGGAGTCGCACGCCGCCGTCTCGACGCGGAGCTGGTCCGCCGCAAGCTGGCGCGCTCGCGCGAGCATGCCAGCCAGCTGATCGCCGCCGGGCGGGTGAGCGTCGGCAAGACCGTCGCGACCAAGCCCGCCACCCAGGTGGAGACCGCCGCGGCCATCGTCGTCACCCAGGACGACGACGACCCCGACTACGTCTCGCGCGGCGGCCACAAGCTCGCCGGCGCCCTGTCGGCGTTCGTACCGCAGGGCCTCGCCGTCGAGGGGCGGCGCGCGCTCGACGCCGGCGCCTCCACCGGCGGCTTCACCGACGTCCTGCTGCGGGCGGGCGCCGCACACGTCGTCGCCGTGGACGTCGGGTACGGGCAGCTCGCGTGGTCTCTCCAACGGGATGAACGCGTCACCGTCAAGGACCGTACGAACGTACGCGAGTTGACGCTGGACGCGATCGACGGAGAGCCGGTGGACCTGGTCGTGGGAGATCTGTCCTTCATCCCGCTCGGGCTGGTGCTGCCCGCCCTGGTGCGGTGCACGCGGCCGGACGCCGACCTGGTGATGATGGTGAAGCCGCAGTTCGAGGTGGGCAAGGAGAGGCTGGGCAGCGGGGGAGTGGTACGCAGTGCGCAGCTGCGGGCCGAGGCCGTACGGGGTGTCGCCCGGCGGGCCTGGGACCTGGGGCTCGGTGTGAAGGGGGTCACCGCCAGTCCGCTGCCGGGTCCCTCCGGGAACGTCGAGTACTTTCTGTGGCTGCGGGCCGGGGCCGGTGAACTGGACCCGGCCGACGTTGACCGTGCAGTGGCGGAGGGGCCGCGTTGACAGAGAACCGAGCTCGTACTGTTTTCCTGCTCGCCCACACCGGGCGGCCCGCGGCCATCCGCAGCGCCGAGCTCGTGGTCAAGGGCCTGCTGCTCGCCGGGATCGGCGTACGCGTCCTGGAGGCCGAGGCGCGCGACCTGCCGCTGCCGGACGAGGTGGAGCTGGTCGGCGAGGCCACCCCGCAGTGCCTCGACGGGTGCGAGCTGCTCATCGTCCTGGGCGGTGACGGGACGCTGCTGCGCGGCGCCGAGTTCGCCCGCGCCTCCGGAGTGCCGATGCTCGGCGTCAACCTCGGCCGGGTCGGCTTCCTCGCGGAGGCCGAGCGGGACGACCTCGACAAGGTCGTCGACCGGGTGGTGAACCGGGCGTACGAGGTCGAGGAGCGCATGACCGTCGACGTCGTCGTGCACCGCAACGGCGACATCGTGCACACCGACTGGGCGCTGAACGAGGCCGCCGTGCAGAAGGCCGGAGCCGAGAAGCTGCTCGAGGTCGTGCTGGAGATCGACGGGCGGCCGGTGACGGGGTTCGGCTGCGACGGCATCGTGCTGTCGACGCCGACCGGATCGACGGCGTACGCCTTCTCCGCCGGGGGACCGGTGGTGTGGCCCGAGGTCGAGGCGCTGCTGATGGTGCCGATCAGCGCGCACGCGCTGTTCGCGAAGCCGCTGGTGACCTCGCCCGACTCGGTGCTCGCGGTGGAGGTGCTGCCGCACATCCCGCCGGGCGTGCTGTGGTGCGACGGGCGGCGGACGGTGGAGCTGCCGCCCGGGGCCCGGGTGGAGGTGCGCCGGGGGGCGGTGCCGGTGCGGCTGGCCCGGCTGCACCACGCGTCGTTCACGGACCGGCTGGTCGCCAAGTTCGCCCTGCCGGTGTCCGGGTGGCGCGGGGCGCCGCACTAGCGGACCCGATGGGGTGGTTCCGGCGCGACGGCGGCCGCGGGTGGTTCACGGCCGATCGCGCAGTTCCCCGCGCCTCCGCAGGCGTGCCGGCCCCGGGGTGACACGGGCGGCCTGTGTGCGCTCCCCGCCCCGGACCTCGTATGGTCGTGTTCGTGTTGGAGGAGATGCGGATACGGTCGCTCGGAGTCATCGACGACGCCGTTGTCGAGCTGTCGCCGGGGTTCACCGCTGTCACGGGTGAGACGGGCGCGGGCAAGACCATGGTGGTCACGAGCCTCGGGCTGCTCCTGGGCGGGCGCGCGGACGCGGCGCTGGTACGGATCGGGGCCAAGAACGCGGTCGTCGAGGGGCGGATCGCCGTGCCCGGTGACGCCGCGGCGGCCGTGCGGGCCGAGGAGGCCGGGGCCGAGCTGGACGACGGGGCCCTGCTGATCAGCCGTACCGTGTCCGCCGAGGGGCGTTCACGCGCCCATCTGGGCGGACGGTCCGTACCCGTGGGCATGCTCGCCGAGCTCGCCGACGAACTGGTGGCCGTGCACGGGCAGACCGACCAGCAGGGGCTGCTGAAGCAGTCCCGGCAGCGGCAGGCACTGGACCGGTACGCGGGGGACGCGGTCGCCGGGCCGCTCGCCAAGTACGCCGAGGCCTACCGCCGGCTCCGGGCCGTCGCGTCCGAGCTGGACGAGATCACCACGCGGGCGCGTGAGCGCGCCCAGGAAGCCGACCTGCTGCGCTACGGTCTCGACGAGGTGGCGGCCGTCGAACCGCGCGCCGGCGAGGACGCGGAGCTGGCGGAGGAGGCGGAGCGGCTCGGGCACGCCGAGGCGCTGGCGTCGGCCGCGACGGCCGCGCACGCCGCGCTGGCGGGCGATCCGGAGGACCCCGAGGGCGTGGACGCGGCGACGCTCGTCGCGGGTGCGCAGCGGGCCCTGGACGCCGTCCGGTCGCACGACCCGGCGCTCGCCGCGCTCGCCGAGCGGATCGGCGAGGTCGGGATCCTGCTGCGGGACGTGGCGGGGGACCTGGCGGGGTACGCCGACGACCTGGACGCCGACCCGCTGCGGCTGGCGGCGGTCGAGGAGCGGCGGGCCGCGCTCACCGCGCTGACCAGGAAGTACGGCGAGGACGTGACCGCCGTGCTGACCTGGGCCGAGCAGAGCGCCGCGCGGCTGACCGAGCTGGACGGCGACGACGAGCGGATCGGTGAGCTGACCGCGGAGCGGGACGCGCTCCGGGCGGAGCTGGGCGGGCTGGCACAGGCGCTGACCGACGCGCGGACGGAGGCCGCCGAACGGTTCGCCGCCGCGGTGACCGCCGAGCTGGCCTCGCTCGCCATGCCGCACGCGCGCGTGTCGTTCGACGTCCGGCAGACCGAGGACCCGGAGGGCGTGGAGGTCGGCGGCCGTACCGTCGCGTACGGGCCGTCGGGCGCCGACGAGGTGGAGCTGCTGCTCGCCCCGCACCCGGGCGCGCCGCCCCGGCCCATCGCCAAGGGCGCCTCCGGCGGTGAGCTGTCGCGCGTGATGCTGGCCGTGGAGGTCGTCTTCGCGGGCACCGACCCCGTGCCGACGTACCTCTTCGACGAGGTCGACGCCGGGGTCGGCGGCAAGGCGGCGGTGGAGATCGGGCGGCGCCTGGCGCGGCTCGCGAGGACCGCGCAGGTCGTCGTGGTCACGCACCTGCCGCAGGTGGCGGCGTTCGCCGACCGGCAGCTCCTGGTGGAGAAGACGAACGACGGCTCGGTGACCCGCTCCGGGGTGAAGGTCCTCGAGGGCGAGGAGCGGATCAAGGAGCTGTCGCGGATGCTCGCAGGCCAGGAGGACTCGGAAACGGCCCGCGCCCACGCGGAGGAACTGCTCGCGACGGCACGCGACGACGCGTAGGGAGGTCCCGCGGACGCCGGGCGCGGTGACCGCCCGCCGCCCGCCCCGCCGGGCGCGGTGAGGCCGGTCCGGGCGGGCTTCGCGCCGCCCGGGGCGCCCGCCGGAGGTCCCGTAGGGTGGCCGGATGATCAACCGCAGCCGCCGGACCGTTGCCTCCCTCGCGCTCGCCGCCGCCGTCGCCCGGACCGGCCTGACCGCGCTGCGGACCACGGCACCGGGCGGCCGGGACCGCTGGGAGCGCGGGAACCACGCCGGGCGGACCGTAGGGCTGTACGCCGGACCCGCGTCCGCCGTGGCGGCGGCCGTAGGCGCCGGCCGGGTGCGCCCCGCCGCCGGCCTCGCCGTGCTCGCCGCCGGCGCCTGCGGGGCCTACGACGACGTCGCGGGGGCCCAGGACCCCCGGCGCGGGTTCCGGGCCCACCTGGCGGCACTGCGGGACGGCGAGGTCACCACCGGTGCGGTGAAGCTGTTCGGGATCTGCGGGGCCGGGCTCCTGGCGGGTGCGGTGATGAAGCCGCGGCCGCTGGACAAGGTGCTCGCCGGTGTGGTGATCGCCGGGGCCGCGCACCTCGTCAACCTCGTGGACGTACGCCCCGGCAGGGCCGCCGCGGTGGTCCTCGCGCTCGGAGCGCCGGGCCTGCTGCGGCCGGGGCCCGGAGCCGAGACGGCCGCCGCCGCGATGGGAGCCGCCGCGGCCGTCCTGCCCGACGACCTCGCCGCGCGCACGATGCTCGGCGACACGGGGGCACACGCGCTGGGCGCGGCCCTGGGCGCCGCCGTCGTGATGGGCAACCGCAGGCCGGGACTCGCCGCCCACGCCGTCGCGCTGGTGGCCGCGGCGGTGTGCGGGGACCGGGTGAGCGCGCTGGCATGTCACTCGTGTGAGTGAACCGGTCCTGTTCCGTTGCCCCGTCGTCGCGTGCGCACGGGGATCGTCGTTCCCGGAACACCCGTACGTGCTGGCATCCTTGACGGAGTGACGCGCAGGGAGCCGTGCGGCGCGCCCCGGCCGCACCATCCTTCTGTACGTTCTTCGTGACCGTCCCCCCGATGAACCAGGAGTCCCGGTCCACGTGACCCCCGTGAGCAGCCACTCACCGCTCGGCCCGGCGCCGCTGCGCACCGTGCAGGTGCTGGGCGGAGGCAACGCCGGAAGCAGCGCGCACGTGCGCTCGCTGGCCGCGGGGCTCGTCGCGCGGGGCGTGAAGGTCACGGTGTGCGCCCCCGCCGAGGCGGAACGCACCTACGACTTCACCGGCGCCGGAGCCGACCACGTGCACGTACCACGCAGCAGCGACCCCGTCTCCGTGGCGGCGCTGCGGTCGGTGTGCGCCGACGCGGACCTGGTGCACGCGCACGGGCTGCACGCCTCCTTCCGCGCCGTGCTGGCCCTCGGCGGGCGCCGGACCCCCACCCCGCTCGTCGTCACCTGGCACGACCGGGCCCACGCCGAAGGGGCGCGCGCCCACCTGCTGCGGGTGCTGGAACGGCGGGTGATGCGGTCCGCCGGCGTGGTGCTCGGCGCCACCCCGGGCCTGGTCGACCGGGCCCGGCGGACCGGCGCGCGGGACGCCCGGCTCGGGCCCGTCGCGCTCCCCGGCCGCCCCCGCCGGGTCGCCGGCCCGGAGGAACCCGACCGGACGCGCTCCAAGATCCGGGCCGAACTGGGCGCCGTCGGCCGCCCGTTGCTGATCGCGGTCGGCTCCCTGGAACCGCACCGGGGATACGACGTCCTGCTCGACGCCGCGCGGGCGTGGCGCCGTCTCGACCCCGCGCCGCTGGTCGTCGTCGCCGGAGAGGGGCCGCTGCGCGGGGAGTTGCAGCGACGCATCGAGGACGAGGGGCTGCCGGTCGTCCTCATGGGGCGCCGCGACGACGTCGCCGACCTGCTGGCGGCCGCCGACCTCGCGCTGCTGCCGGACCACCGGAGGGCGGGGCGCTCCGTCCTCGCCCAGGAGGCCCTCCTCGCGCGCCTGCCGCTCGTCGCCGCCGACACCGGCGGCCTCCCCGAACTCGTCGGCGACGCGGCCGAACTCGTCCCGCCCGGGGACGCCGGGGCACTCGCCGACGCCGTCGTCGGCCTGCTCGGCGACGCCGAGCGGCGGGAGGCGCTGCGCGACCGGGGCGCCCGGCAGGCGGCCGGCTGGCCGACCGAGGACGAGACCGTCGCCCAGGTCCTCAGCGTCTACGACGAACTGACCCGGCCCACACCGCTGTTCTAGCGCCCTTCGTCCGGCGTGCTCCGCCTGGGCACGTGCCGGCGTGCCCGCAGGGCCAGGCTCAACGCCAGCACGGTCTGCGGGTCGTCGAGGTCCGTGCCCAGCAACTCGCCTATCCGGGCCAGCCGGTTGTACAGCGTCTGCCGGTTCAGATGGAGTTCGCGCGCCGTCTCCGCCTTGCGGCCCGCGTGCGCCAGGTACGTCTGGAGGGTGGGCAGCAGCGGCGGCCTGGAGCGGTTGTCGTGGTCCTGGAGGGGGCCGATCGCCCGGCCGACGAACGCCGCCAGGTCCGGATCGTCACGCAGCCGCCACAGCAGCAGGTCGATGTCGAGGCGCCGGGCGTCGTACCACGGCCGGTCGCCGAGGCCCTGGGCCGCGGTCGCCGTCTCCGCGGCGTGCCGCAGACCGGCCGACGCCGCCGCCCAGCCCCCGGCCACCCCGACGACCACGACCGGCGGGTGCGCTCCCGGCCGCTGCATCCCGGCCCGCTCCACGCCCGCCCGCAGCGCCGCCGCGACCCGGTCGGCGACCGCCGCTCGCTCCGCCTCCGAGCGCAGGCCCAGCAGGAGCGGCACCCGGCCCTCCACCGGCCGCACGCCCAGCAGGACCGGCACCCCGACCGACGCCAGCTCCTCACCGACCGCGCGGGCCAGCACCGCCCAGCCGCCGCCGGCGGGAGCGAGGGTGACGCCGAGCCGCATCACCACCGGCAGCAGCGGGCTGCCGCCCGGCTTGAAGCCGAGGACACGGGCCTGCGCCGGGGCGTCCTCCGCCGTGATCCGGCCCTCGGCGAGGTCGGTGAGGAAGTCGCCGCGCCCGCGCGCCGCCAGCTCCTCCTCCTGCCGGGCCTGCATCAGCACCACGGCGAGGACGCCGGCCGCCCGTTCCGCCGCCATCCGGTGCACCGGCGCCAGCAGGGACCGTACGGGCAGCAGGACCAGCCGGGCGCGCACCGACCCGGCGCCGGGGCCGCCGCCGGGCACGTCGACCAGGACCGACCCCGCCGGGGGCGGGGTCTCCTTGTGCTGGCCCCGCAGCCCCTCCCACACCTGAAGGGGGTCGGCGCCCTCGGGGCCGGCACCGGCGGCGTACAGCAGGCGGCCGTCGCTCGTCTCCAGGAAGACCGGGTTGTCGCCGAACTCGGCCAGGATGCCGAGCACCTGGGGCACCCCGCCGCCGCCCAGCAGGGCCCCCGTGCAGCGCCGGTGCACCTCCTCGGCCCGCTGGAGCAGCGCGTAGTGGCCGTTGACGATCTCTGTGTGGATCTCCTCGGTGACCGTCACGAACGGCACCTCCCGGTGCAGCTGGACCAGCGGCAGCCCGGCCGCGCGGGCGGTGTCCACCAGGGTCGCGGGCAGCCGGGCGAAGCGCGGGCCCAGCTCCACGACCAGCGCCGCGATGCCGCGTTCGGCGAGGGTGCGGACGAACGCCCGCTGCTCGGCGGGGCGGGTGCCGAGGCCGTAGCCCGTGGTCAGCAGGAGCTCGCCGCCCTTGAGCAGGGAGGCGATGTTGGGCACCTCGCCCGCGTGCACCCAGCGCACGGTGCGGTGCAGGCGGTCGGCGCCGGCGAGGATCTCCGGCAGGCCGCTGCGCAGCCCGGGGAGTTCCAGGGCGCGCTGCACCGTGATCCCGGTGCCCCGTGTCCCGTATCCGGCGTCCTTGGAGCCGTCGCCGCTGTTGAGGTTGCCGCTGTCCATGGGCCGGACGCTACCCGCGCGGGGCGCCTGCGGGCACATCGCGGGCAGGCGGCCCGCGCGTGGGCCTCACGCGGGCGGGATGTTGTGGTTGAACCGGAACACGTTGTCCGGGTCGTAGTGCCGCTTCAGCTCCGCGAGCCTGCGGGTGTTCTCGGCGCCCAGCCCGGCCACCACCCGGTCCGAGCCCTCGTCGCCGATGAAGTTGAGGTACACCGCCCCGGTGCTCCACGGCCGGACGTCCGCGCGGACGTCCCGCACCCACTGGACGCCGCGTTCGTCGTCGGCCGGGTCCTCCCACACCCCGAAGGGGTGCACCGCCCACGGGGCGTCCCGGTAGGGCACCGGGTGGACGGACGGCCCGGCGGCGATCGCGCCGCCCTGCGGGAACAGGGCGTGCTGAGTGCCGCTCGGCACGGGCATGGAGCCCGCGCGGGCGCAGTACAGGTCCACCACCTCGTCGGGGAGCCCCGTCAGGTACTCGGCCGACCAGTAGTTCCGCATCCCCGGCGGGTCGTCGATCATGCACTGCAGGTCGGCGTACGGGATCGGGCCGACGACCTCGGCCTCGTGCGGCAGCGCCAGCAGCGGCTCGGCGATCTTGCGCAGGTCCGCCTCCGGGCCGGCGTAGGTGAGGAGCACCGCGCACTGCAGGGTGCCCACCAGGTGCGGCGGGACGAAGTCCACGGGCGGGCCGGTGAGGTAGATGACGCCGCCGCCCGCCTCGTCCGGACCCGACTCGATCACGTCGCGGAAGGTGCGGACGACCTGCCCGCCGGACTCGGGCGGGTAGAGCAGCAGGGCGATGGAGAACTCGGGCAGCTCGTGCAGCCTCAGGGTGAGCGCGGTGGCGATGCCGAAGTTCCCGCCGCCGCCGTGCAGTCCCCAGAAGAGGTCCGGGTTCTCGTGGGCGTCGGCCCGGATCCGCTGGGCGTCGGCGGTGACCAGTTCCACGCCGAGCAGATTGTCCACGGCCAGTCCGCAGTAACGGTCCAGCCAGCCCGTGCCGCCGCCCAGCACGAAGCCGCCGACGCCGGTGGTGGAGACGCGACCGCCGGTGGTGGCGAGGCCGTGCGGCTGGGTGGCGCGGTCCAGATGGCTCATCGTCGCCCCGCCGCCGACCCGTACCGCCCCGGCCGCGGGGTGGACCGTCACCTCGTGCATCAGACGCAGGTCGATCACCAGACCGCCGTCGTTGAGGGCCTGGCCCGACACGCTGTGACCGCCGCCGCGCACCGCGATGGGCAGGTCCAGTTCTCTGCCGAAGCGCACGGCCCGCACCACGTCGTCCTCGTCCGCGCACCGGGCGATCACGGCGGGCCGCCGGTCGATCATGGCGTTGTGGACGGTACGGGCCTCGTCGTAGCCCGGGTCACCGGGGGTGAAGACCTCGCCGGTGAGTTCCTCGTGCAGCGCGGCCGTCGCCGCACCCGCCGTCGAGAGGGAAGCCATGGCCGCCCCCTTCCGGAAAGGGGATGGTGTCCGTCTTCAGCCTAGGCGGGTGCGGACGGGTCTTCCTGTCGGGCGCCTGCGGGTTCCGGGAGCCGTGTCCTGCGGAGACGGGAGCCAGCACGGGCCGCCCGGTCCCGCCCTCGGCCCCGTCACCCTCCTGGTCGTCGCGCTCAGCCCCCGTACGCGCCGCTCGCCGTCAGGCGCAGGGCCGTGTCGATCAGCGGGACGTGGCTGAAGGCCTGGGGGAAGTTGCCGACCTGGCGCTGGAGGCGCGGGTCCCACTCCTCGGCGAGCAGGCCCAGGTCGTTGCGCAGGGACAGCAGCTTCTCGAAGAGCTTGCGCGCCTCGTCCACCCTTCCGATCATCGCGAGGTCGTCGGCCATCCAGAACGAGCACGCGAGGAAGGCGCCCTCGTCGCCGGGCAGGCCGTCGACGCCCTCGTCCTTGCCGTCCGTCGGGTAGCGCAGGATGAAGCCGTCCGACGTGGACAGCTCCCGCTGGATCGCCTCGATGGTGCCGATGACCCGCTTGTCGTCCGGCGGCAGGAAGCCCATCTGCGGGATCAGCAGCAGCGAGGCGTCCAGCTCCCGGGAGCCGTAGGACTGCGTGAAGGTGTTGCGTTCCTTGTCGTAGCCCTTCTCGCACACGTCCCGGTGGATGTCGTCGCGCAGCTGCTTCCAGCGCTCCAGCGGGCCGTCCGCGTCACCGGACTCGATCAGCTTGATGGTGCGGTCGACGGCGACCCAGGCCATCACCTTGGAGTGCACGAAGTGGCGGCGCGGACCGCGCACCTCCCAGATGCCCTCGTCCGGCTCCTGCCAGTGGTCCTCCAGGTAGCGGATCAGCTTGAGCTGGAGCACCGAGGCGTAGTCGTTGCGGGCCAGGCCCGTCATGTGGGCCAGGTGCAGGGCCTCGGTGACCTCGCCGTACACGTCCAGCTGGAGCTGGTGGGCCGCGCCGTTGCCGACCCGGACCGGCGTGGAGTTCTCGTAGCCGGGCAGCCAGTCCAGCTCCGCCTCGCCGAGCTCGCGCTCACCGGCGATGCCGTACATGATCTGCAGGTTCTCCGGGTCGCCCGCGACCGCGCGCAGCAGCCACTCGCGCCAGGCGCGGGCCTCCTCGCGGTAGCCGGTGCGCAGCAGCGAGGACAGGGTGATCGCCGCGTCCCGCAGCCAGGTGTAGCGGTAGTCCCAGTTGCGGACGCCGCCGATCTCCTCCGGCAGGGAGGTGGTCGGCGCGGCGACGATGCCGCCGGTCGGGGCGTACGTCAGCGCCTTCAGCGTGATCAGGGAACGGACCACGGCCTCGCGGTAGGGCCCGTGGTACGTACAGTGCTCGACCCAGTCGCGCCAGAAGTCCTCCGTCGCCACCAGCGACTGCTCGGGCTCCGGCAGCGCCGGCGGCTCCTTGTGCGAGGGCTCCCAGGAGATGGTGAACGCGATCCGGTCACCCGGAGCGACGGTGAAGTCCGCGTACGTGGTGAGGTCCTTGCCGTAGGTCTCGGCCTCCGTGTCGAACCACACCGAGTCGGGGCCCGCGACGGCAACCGTGCGCCCCTCGTGCTTGTGCACCCACGGCACGACCCGTCCGTAGCTGAACCGCATCCGCAGCTCCGAGCGCATCGGCACCCGGCCGGAGACGCCCTCCACGATCCGGATCAGCTGCGGGGCGCCGTCGCGCGGCGGCATGAAATCGGTCACGCGGACCGTGCCGCGCGGGGTGTCCCACTCGGATTCCAGGATGAGCGAGTCGCCGCGGTAGCCGCGCCGGGCGGCGGTGGGCGGCTCGGCACCGGGCGCGTGGGCGGGCCCGAGCCGCCAGAAGCCGTGTTCCTCGGTGCCGAGCAGACCGGCGAAGATGGCATGCGAGTCGAAGCGGGGCAGGCACAGCCAGTCGACTGTGCCGTCCCGGCAGACCAGGGCAGCGGTCTGCATGTCTCCGATGAGTGCGTAGTCTTCGATGCGCCCGGCCACGTGCAACTCCAGTCGAACGGCCACGTCACCCCGCGTGGGGGCGGTCGCTATTGCGGTCAAGGGGGGTGTGTCATGCGTTGTATGAGCCATGAAGCAAAGCAGCCGTCCGGCCGTGAAGCCAAACGCTGTGCCGCAATCGACAATGGTCACTCAACGCGTTGACGAGCTCGCGTTGTTCCGGCGCTGACGGGCGAGGGGTGGTGCCGTGTCGCCGGGCGGGCTCGGCAGCGAACGTCCGAGCAGGATACGACGCACGTAGATGATCTGTGTGCCGCTCCGGACAACCCGAGTGCGCCGAACGGGTGGCCACCGGGTGAGAACCCGGTGAGCCGCGGGTGTCCGTGTCCGCGTGTGCGCGGAGCGTGGCCGGGAGCCGTCGCTCTCCGGCGCTGATACGCTGGTAGCCCGTGGACCGGTGGGAGACAAACCCCGGAACCGCAGCGACGGCGCCGCCGACGGCAACCCGGGACGACCGGGCCGTACGACGGACGCACCGCACCCCAGACCGCGACCACGGGAGCCCCCTCTTGGCCATGCCGCCCAAATCTTCGACGACCAAGCACATCTTCGTCACCGGGGGTGTCGCCTCCTCGCTGGGCAAGGGGCTGACGGCCTCCAGCCTCGGCATGCTGCTCAAGGCCCGCGGTCTGCGCGTCGTGATGCAGAAGCTCGACCCGTACCTCAATGTCGACCCCGGCACGATGAACCCCTTCCAGCACGGTGAGGTCTTCGTCACCAACGACGGTGCCGAGACCGACCTGGACATCGGACACTACGAGCGCTTCCTCGACCGAGACCTGGACGGCTCCGCCAATGTCACTACAGGCCAGGTCTACTCGACGGTGATCGCCAAGGAGCGGCGCGGCGAGTACCTGGGCGACACGGTGCAGGTCATCCCGCACATCACCAACGAGATCAAGCACCGCATCCGCCGCATGGCGACGGACGAGGTGGACGTCGTGATCACCGAGGTCGGCGGCACGGTCGGCGACATCGAGTCGCTGCCGTTCCTGGAGACCGTCCGCCAGGTCCGCCACGAGGTCGGCCGCGACAACGTCTTCGTGGTGCACATCTCGCTCCTGCCGTACATCGGCCCCTCCGGCGAGCTGAAGACCAAGCCGACCCAGCACTCGGTCGCCGCGCTGCGCAACATCGGCATCCAGCCGGACGCGATCGTGCTGCGGTGCGACCGCGAGGTGCCGACCGCGATCAAGCGCAAGATCTCGCTGATGTGCGACGTCGACGAGGCGGCCGTGGTGGCCTGCCCCGACGCCCGCTCGATCTACGACATCCCCAAGGTGATCCACACCGAGGGCCTCGACGCCTACGTCGTGCGCAAGCTGGACCTCCCGTTCCGCGACGTGGACTGGACGACCTGGGACGACCTGCTCGACCGCGTCCACAACCCCGAGCACGAGATCGTCATGGCCCTGGTCGGCAAGTACATCGACCTGCCCGACGCCTACCTCTCGGTCACCGAGGCGCTGCGTGCGGGCGGCTTCGCCAACCGGGCCCGCGTGAAGATCAAGTGGGTCACGTCCGACGACTGCAAGACCCCGGCCGGCGCCGAGGCCCAGCTCGGCGACGTCGACGCCATCTGCATCCCGGGCGGCTTCGGCGACCGCGGCGTGCTCGGCAAGGTCGGCGCGATCAAGTACGCCCGCGAGAACGGGATCCCGCTGCTCGGCCTGTGCCTGGGCCTTCAGTGCATCGTGGTCGAGGCCGCGCGCAACCTGGCCGGCATCGCGGACGCCAACTCCACCGAGTTCGACCCCGCCACCGCCCACCCGGTCATCTCCACGATGGCCGAGCAGCTGGACATCGTGGCCGGCGAGGGCGACATGGGCGGCACCATGCGGCTCGGCATGTACCCGGCCAAGCTGGCCGAGGGCTCCATCGCGCGCGAGGTGTACGACGGCAAGGAGTACGTCGAGGAGCGGCACCGCCACCGCTACGAGGTGAACAACGCCTACCGCGCGGAGCTGGAGAAGAAGGCCGGCATCGTCTTCTCGGGCACCTCCCCGGACGGCAAGCTCGTCGAGTACGTCGAGTACCCGCGCGAGGTCCACCCCTACCTGGTCGCCACGCAGGCGCACCCGGAGCTGCGCTCGCGCCCGACCCGCCCGCACCCGCTGTTCGCCGGGCTGGTCAAGGCTGCGGTCGAGCGGAAGACGTCGAAGTAGCGGACCAGTTGTACGGTGGCCGGGACGCGTCCGTGCGAACGGGCGGGTCCCGGCTTCTTCGCGTACGTCTGGAAGGAACAGGGCATGACGGGCACGACCATCAAGGACACCCCCGAGGAGTGGGAGGTCCGGGCGACGGAGACCCCCTTCCGGGGCAAGAAGACCGCCGTCCGCACGGACGAGGTGGTCATGCCCGACGGCTCCGTGGCGAGCCGTGACTACCAGGTCCACCCCGGGTCGGTCGCCGTCCTCGCCCTGGACGGCGAGGGGCGGGTGCTGGTGATCCGCCAGTACCGGCACCCGGTGCGCGAGAAGCTCTGGGAGATCCCGGCCGGCCTGCTCGACGTGCCCGGCGAGAACCCGCTGCACGCCGCCCAGCGCGAGCTGTACGAGGAGGCACACGTCAAGGCCGAGGACTGGCGGGTGCTGGCCGACGTCTACACCACCCCCGGCGGCTGCGACGAGGCCGTGCGGATCTTCCTCGCCCGGAACCTGTCCGCGGCCGAGGGCGAGCGCTTCGAGGTCGAGGACGAAGAGGCCGACATGGAACTGGCGCGGGTGCCGGTCGCGGACCTGGTCCGCGGGGTGCTCGCGGGTGACCTGCACAACAACTGCCTCGTCGTGGGCGTGCTCTCGCTGGTCGCGGCCGAGCGGGGGGACGGGCTGGACGCGCTGCGGCCGGCCGAGGCGCCCTGGCCCGCGCGTCCCTTCGAGGCCTGAGCGGGCCTCCGGCGCCCCGGGCGCACCCCTGCGGTGTGACCATCGGTTGATCCGATCAGGGGATGCGCCCGCCGCGCTCCACACGGTCCGTAGCACAGCGTGAACTAGGCTCGTGAAACGCCCGAACCGGAGTTCCGGCGGGCGCCGGCGTGCGGTGGGATCGGGAGTGTGGCCCGTGACGGATCAGGCGGTGGACACGGACGGCGTACGGCTGTCGGGCGACCCTGCCGGGGAGACTCGGTTCCTGGGCCGCACCCGCGAGCTGAAACAGCTGCGCGCCGACATCGAGCGGGCCGGTCTGGACACCCTCTCCGGCCGCAAGGCCCCCCGCGCGCGCGTCCTGCTCATCGCCGGCAGGCCCGGCTCCGGCCGCACCGCACTCGCCGAGGAACTCGCCGCCCAGGTCGCCGGCCAGTACCCCGACGGGGTGCTCCGGGCCCGGCTGAGCGAGCCGGACGGCAGACGCGTCCCCGTCACGCGCCTCGCCCGCGACCTGCTCACCGAGCTGGACCGCCCCACCCCGCCCGGCGCCCACGAGGACGACCTCACCGCCGCCCTGCGCGAGGCGCTCGCCGACCGCCGGGTCCTGCTGCTGCTCGACGACGCCGCCGACGCCGAGCAGGTCGACGCCCTGCTCCCGGACACCCCGGACTGCCTGGCCGTCGCCGTCTCCCAGGGGCCGCTGACCGGCATCGCGGACGTCCGCCCGTGCACGCTGGGGGGCCTGGACACCAAGTCGGCCGTGGAGCTGCTGTCCCGGTTCACCGGCTCGGTCCGCATCACCGTCGACCCCCGGGCCGCCGAGCAGCTGGCCGAGGTCTGCCAGGCCCAGCCCGCCGCCCTCACCCTGGCCGGCGGCTGGCTGGCCGCCCGCCCCAAGGCGGCCGTCGCCGACCTCGCCAGGCAGGTGCACGCGGAGGACGCCCAGGGGACCCCGCTCGGCCGCGTCTTCCGCCTCGCCTACGGGTCGCTGCCCGGCCCCGCCGCCCGGATGCTGCGCCTGCTCTCCCTGGCCCCGGCCGGACTGGCCGACCCGCACACCGCGTCGGCCCTCGCCGGCTGCTCCGTCGGTGACGCGCGCGCCGCCCTGGACGAGTTCGTCGCCCTCGGGCTGCTGCACCCGGCCGGCTCGGCACTGCCGCAGTACGAGGTGCCCGGCTGCCTGCACCCCCTGCTGAGGGCCCTCACCGCGAAGCACGACCGGCCCGCCGAGCTCCAGCTGGCCCGTGCCCGGATGCTGGAGCGGACGGTGCGGCTGCTCCAGTCGTGCCGGGCGATCACCGAGACCGACAGCGACCGGGCCCGCGAGAAGCTCGACGGCATGCCGCGGGCCCTGCGCTTCCCCTCCCCGCGGGCCGCCGCCGACTGGCTGCGCGTCCGCCGGCCCGCCCTGCTGGCCGCGGTCCGGCTCGCGGTCGCCGACGGGGAGCTGGACACCCTCGCCCGCAGGCTGATGTCCCAGCTCGTGCGGGCGATGGTGGCCCACTTCGGCACCCAGGCGGCGGCGCCCGACCTGTACGACGTCCACCGGCTCGTCCTCGACGTGGCCGAGCGCCGCGACCTGCCCCGGGAGAAGGCTGCGGCCCTGCTGAACCTGGGCGACCTGGACGCCCGTACCGGCCGCACCGCCGAGGCGCTGGTGCGCTACCGGGCCGCGCTGGACGCCGGCCGGGCGGCGGACGATCCGTACGCGACCGGCCGCGCGATGGAATCCGTAGGCGGCGCCCACCTGGAGCTCGGGGACTACGACCGGGCGGCCGACTGGTTCGGCCGGGCCCTCGCCCAGCGGCTCGCCCGGGACGAGCGCGCCGACGCCGCCCGCGTCTACGGCCGCATCGCCACCGCCCACACCTACGCCGGCCGCTACGGCGAGGCGGCCCGCTCCTGGCGCGCGGCGGTCGCCGGGTACCGCAGGAGCGGTGATCTCCCGGCCCACGCGCGGGCGTTGAGCGAGCTCGCCCGGGTCCAGGAGTACGCCGGGCGGCCCGAGGAGTCGCTGCGCACCTGCCAGGAGGCCGTCGAGTGGGCCCGGCGGGCCGAGGACGTCCGGCTCCAGGCCGCGCTGCACCTCAGGCTCGCCGACACGCTCGACCACCTAGGCGATCCCACGGCGGCCGGCCTCCACCGGAGTACGGCCGAACGCATGCTGAGGGAAGAAGCGGCTGATGCCTGCGAAATCCGCAGCGCTTCTGATGAAGATTGATGCTTTGAAAGGCTAGACAGCGGGAACGCCTTCATTAGACTGGCTCTGCCGCACATTCTCCTGCGGTCTACCCCGGTGTGCCCGAGTCTGAGCGGGTATGCCTTGTAATAGCCCCATTCTCTGAGCCAAGGACCGTGATCCACGTGAAGGTCGGCATTCCCCGCGAGGTCAAGAACAACGAGTTCCGGGTGGCCATCACCCCCGCCGGCGTGCACGAGCTGGTGCGCCACGGTCACCAGGTCGTCGTCGAGCGCGACGCCGGCGTCGGCTCCTCGATCCCCAACGAGGAGTACGTCGCCGCCGGTGCGCGGATCCTGGACACCGCCGACGAGGTCTGGGCCACCGCCGACCTGGTGCTCAAGGTCAAGGAGCCCGTCGCGGAGGAGTACCACCGCCTCCGCAAGGACCAGACGCTCTTCACCTACCTGCACCTGGCCGCCTCCAAGGAGTGCACGGACGCGCTCATCGAGTCCGGCACCACCGCGATCGCCTACGAGACGGTCGAGCTCCCGAACCGCGCGCTGCCGCTGCTCGCGCCCATGTCCGAGGTCGCGGGCCGCCTGGCCCCGCAGGTCGGCGCCTACCACCTGATGGCCGCCAACGGCGGACGCGGCGTGCTCCCCGGCGGCGTCCCCGGCGTGCTGGCCGGCAAGGCCGTCGTCATCGGCGGCGGCGTCTCCGGCTGGAACGCCGCGCAGATCGCCATCGGCCTGGGCTTCCACGTGACCCTGCTCGACAAGGACATCAACAAGCTCAAGGAAGCCGACAAGATCTTCGGCACGAAGATCCAGACCGTCGTCTCCAACGCCTTCGAGCTGGAGAAGGCCTGCCTGGAGGCCGACCTCGTGATCGGCGCCGTGCTGATCCCGGGCGCCAAGGCCCCGAAGCTGGTCACCAACGAGCTGGTGTCCCGGATGAAGCCCGGAAGTGTCCTTGTCGACATCGCGATCGACCAGGGCGGCTGCTTCGAGGACTCCCACCCGACCACGCACGCCGAGCCGACCTTCCCGGTCCACGGGTCGGTGTTCTACTGCGTCGCCAACATGCCCGGCGCCGTGCCGAACACCTCCACCTACGCGCTGACCAACGCCACGCTCCCGTACATCGTGGAGCTGGCCAACCGCGGCTGGGCCGACGCGCTGCGCCGCGACCCCGCGCTGGCCAAGGGTCTCAACACCCATGACGGCAAGGTCGTTTACAAGGAGGTCGCCGAGGCGCACGGTCTTGAGCACGTCGACCTGGCCTCGCTGCTCGCCTGACATCCGGAGCCGTCAAGTCGGCTAAGTCATCAACCGGGAAAGGCGATACGTCAACAGTCGCCGTCAACCCCGCACACCCGGCCGGACCTTGCCCGACAAGGTCCGGCCGGGTGTGTGTATGGTCACTTTGCGATTCTCGGCCAACTCGCCTCGAACGTAACGCTTCAACCGATTCGCGCACCGGTGAAACCTGCTGTGCGACGGCCGTACGCCCTTGACAGAGGGATGTTTCATTGCCGACACATCCGGCCGGGTCCGGCGGATTGTGTTGCTGCGGACGGCCGACACGCCATAGAGTCGCCGAACGTCGGCATGGTGTCACGCTGACCTGTCTAGAAGTTTCCTGGTCACCAAGGAGGTAAGACGACTTGTGAATGAGTCGACATTTACTCCCGGGGGTGGTCAACCAGGAATGCCTGCACGGGCCCACAGCCCCGGGCGTCTCGAGGCTGTCGGCTCCGTCGCTGTACGCACCTTCGAAGCCGCCCACCAGAGTCCGCAGGCAACTCAGACAGCACACATGAGTATGGATGGCCAACACGTGAACGCCATGGCCGGCGACGGAAGTGGCGCGTCCCGCAACCACTTCGCCGACTACGACGAACTGCCCGAGGGGCACTTCTACGATCCGGACGCGGAGTACGAGCCCGATCCCGAGTACGCGGCGACGCTCGCGCCCGACGCGGCCCGTCAGCGCCGCGAGCGCATCGGCCCGACCGGACGCCCGCTGCCCTACTTCCCGATCCCGGGCCCGCTGACCGAGCACGGCCCCGCGAAGATCATCGCGATGTGCAACCAGAAGGGCGGCGTCGGCAAGACCACGTCGACCATCAACCTGGGTGCCGCGCTCGCCGAGTACGGGCGCCGGGTGCTGCTCGTCGACTTCGACCCGCAGGGCGCGCTGTCGGTCGGTCTCGGCGTCAACCCGATGGAGCTCGACCTCACCGTCTACAACCTGCTCATGGAGCGGGGCATGGCGGCCGACGAGGTGCTGCTGAAGACCGCGGTCCCCAACATGGACCTGCTGCCCAGCAACATCGACCTGTCGGCGGCCGAGGTGCAGCTGGTGAGCGAGGTCGCGCGCGAGTCCACGCTCCAGCGGGCGCTGAAGCCGCTGATGGACGACTACGACTACATCGTCATCGACTGCCAGCCCTCGCTCGGCCTGCTCACGGTCAACGCGCTGACGGCCGCGCACAAGGTGATCGTGCCGCTGGAGTGCGAGTTCTTCGCGCTGCGCGGTGTGGCGCTGCTGACCGAGACGATCGAGAAGGTCCAGGAGCGGCTCAACCCCGACCTGGAGCTCGACGGCATCCTCGCCACGATGTACGACTCGCGCACGGTGCACAGCCGTGAGGTACTCGCGCGGGTCGTCGAGGCGTTCGACGACCACGTCTACCACACGGTCATCGGGCGCACGGTCCGCTTCCCGGAGACCACGGTCGCCGGTGAGCCGATCACCACGTACGCCTCCAACTCCGTGGGTGCCGCCGCCTACCGCCAGCTCGCCAGGGAGGTGCTCGCCCGGTGTCACGCCGAGTGAGTCTGCCGGGGGCCGACGAACTCTTCCGCACGACAGGGGGAACGGCGCTCCAGGCGTCCACCCCGCGGCGACCGGCGGGCGGCGACGCCCGGGTACCGGCTCCGGCGGGGGAGAGCGACCAGGCGGCCGCCGAGGACGCGCCGCAGTCGGTGCCCGCTCAGGGCGGCGACGGCGGGGGCGCGGAGCACACGGCGGCGGACGCGGAGCCGGCCGGGGCCGGCGAGTCGCGCAGCCGGGGCGCGGAGCGCTCGGCGCGACGCCCCGACGCCGCGACGGACGCGGACGGTTCCGCCGCGGCCCAGCCCCGCAAGCGCGGCCGGGCCGCGGCGCGCCGCCCCAGCGGCCGTGAACGGCACGACGAGAAGATCACCGTGTACGTCTCCGCCGAGGAGCTCATGGACCTGGAGCACGCCCGGCTGGTGCTCCGGGGCGAGCACGGGCTGGCCGTCGACCGCGGCCGGATCGTCCGCGAGGCGGTCGCCGTGGTCCTCGCCGACCTGGAGAGCCGCGGTGACGCCAGCATCCTCGTTCGGCGGCTGCGCGGGCGCTAGCGGTAGCCTGCGGGGGCCATGACCTCGAACGACGCTCCCCGCCCCGGCGCCCCCGCCGCCCGTCGGCGCGCCCTGGGCAGGGGGCCGGGGATGCCGCCGCCCGAGCGGGCGGAGCCCGGCACCGAGCCCACGGAGGCGCCGCCCGAGCCGGGGCAGACCCCCGAGCACGGGGCCACGGAAACCTCGACGACCGAGCCCGCGGTGCCCGAGTCCTCGGCGGCCCAGTCCGCGGTGCCCGAGTCCGCGGTGACCGAGCTCGCGGACGTCGAGCCTGCGGTGATCGGGTCCCCGGCGGCCGATCTCACGGTGATCGGGTCCCCGGCGGCCGAGCCCCCGGCGGCCGAGCCGGTGGCAGGGACGCCCGGCGCGGTGCCGGAGGGGCCGCGGGGAGGTGGGCCGGGGAACGGACCCGCGGAGCCGGAGGGCGCGCCGCGGGGCGAGTCCGAGGCTCCCGGCGAGGGGGTCTTCACGGTCCGGCTCGCCAACTTCGAGGGGCCCTTCGACCTGCTCCTCCAGCTCATCTCCAAGCACAGGATGGACGTCACCGAGGTCGCGCTGTCCAAGGTGACCGACGAGTTCATGGCGCACATCCGGGCGATGGGGCCGGACTGGGACCTGGACGAGACGACCGAGTTCCTGGTCGTCGCTGCCACCCTGCTCGACCTGAAGGCGGCCCGGCTGCTCCCCGCCGCCGAGGTGGAGGACGAGGCCGATCTGGCCCTGCTGGAGGCCCGCGACCTGCTCTTCGCGCGCCTGCTGCAGTACCGGGCGTAGAGCAGATCGCGGAGATCTTCAACGGGCGCCTGGAAGCCGAGGCCCGCCGCTACCCCCGCACCGTCGGCCTGGAGCCCCACCACGCCGAGCTGCTCCCCGAGGTCGTCATCAGCATCGGCCCCGAGGGCTTCGCCCGGCTCGCCGTGAAGGCGATGCAGCCGAAGCCCAAGCCGCAGGTCTACGTCGAGCACATCCACGCGCCCCTGGTCAGCGTGCAGGAGCAGGCCCAGATCGTCGTGGCCCGGCTGCGGGAGCTGGGCGAGGCCGACTTCCGGGTCCTGGTGGAGGACACCGACGACACCCTGACCGTCGTCGCCCGCTTCCTGGCCCTGCTGGAGCTGTACCGGGAGAAGGCCGTCGCGCTGGACCAGGAGACCGCGCTCGGCGGGCTGCTGGTGCGCTGGACCGGCGGGGACGGGGACGCCGGACCGGCGGTGACCGACGAGTTCGACCGGCGGCCCGAGGAGAACGAGACGACCGAGGAGGCGCGGCAGGCGTGAGTGACGAGACCACGGAACCTCCCGGCGGGCCGCGCGACGTCGCCGCCCTCGACCTCCGGCCCGCCCTGGAGGCCGTCCTCATGGTCGTCGACGAACCCGCCACCGAGGAGCACCTCGCGAAGGTCCTCCAGCGGCCCCGGCGGCAGATCGCGGACGCCCTGCGCGAGCTGGCCGACGAGTACACCGTCCAGGGCCGCGGCTTCGAGCTCAGGCTCGTCGCGGGCGGCTGGCGCTTCTACACCCGCCCCGAGTACGCCGCGGCCGTCGAGGGCTTCGTCCTGGACGGCCAGCACGCCCGCCTCACCCAGGCCGCGCTGGAGACCCTCGCCGTCGTCGCCTACCGCCAGCCGGTCAGCCGCAGCCGCGTCTCCGCGGTGCGCGGGGTGAACTGCGACGGCGTGATGCGCACCCTCCTGCAACGGGGGCTGGTGGAGGAGGCGGGCACGGAACCCGAAACAGGTGCGATCCTGTACGTGACGACGAACTACTTCCTGGAGCGGATGGGCCTGCGCGGCCTGGACGAGCTCCCGGAGCTCGCGCCCTTCCTCCCCGAGGCGGCGGCGATCGAGGCCGAGACGCTGGAAGGGGTCCCGTCGTTCGATCCGGACGCCCCGGATTCCGAGGACGCAGACGACAAGACGGAACTTTGATGCGAAGCAGCAGCGGCAGGAACAGCAGCGGAAACAACGGCGGGAGCCGTGGTGGCAACAGCGGCGGCCGCGGCGGGAGCGGCGGTGGCCGCGGCAACTACCGCGGCGCCGGCAACGCCCGCGACGACAAGCAGGGCGGCCGTCCGAAGAAGCCGCGCCCGGAGGAGCGCCGCTACGACGTGGGCCCCGGCGCGACCCAGGACGGTCCGAAGTCGGGGCGCGGCCCCTCGGCCCGCGGCGGCGCCAAGGGCGGCCCGAAGCGGCCCCAGCAGCGGAGACGCAGCGCCCCGGCCACGTCCCGCGAGTACGAGACGCGGGCCGAGGAGCGCAACCGCGAGCGGTACGCGGGCAAGAAGGACGTCAGGCTGCCCAAGACCTTCCCGGGCGCCGAGCAGGAGGGCGAGCGGCTGCAGAAGGTCCTCGCCCGCGCCGGCTACGGGTCCCGGCGGTCCTGCGAGGAGCTGATCGAGCAGGCGCGCGTCGAGGTCAACGGCGAGATCGTCCTGGAGCAGGGCAAGCGGGTCGACCCGGAGAAGGACGAGGTCAAGGTCGACGGCCTGACCGTCGCGACGCAGTCGTACCAGTTCTTCTCGCTGAACAAGCCCGCCGGTGTCGTGTCCACCATGGAGGACCCGGAGGGCCGGCAGTGCCTCGGTGACTACGTCACCAACCGCGAGACCCGCCTCTTCCACGTCGGCCGGCTCGACACCGAGACCGAGGGCGTCATCCTGCTCACCAACCACGGTGAGCTGGCGCACCGTCTGACCCACCCGAAGTACGGCGTGAAGAAGACCTACCTCGCGCACATCGTGGGCCCGATCCCGCGCGACCTCGGCAAGCGCCTGAAGGACGGCATCCAGCTGGAGGACGGGTACGCGCGCGCGGACCACTTCCGGGTCGTGGAGCAGACCGGCAAGAACTACCTCGTCGAGGTCACGCTGCACGAGGGCCGCAAGCACATCGTCCGCCGCATGCTCGCGGAGGCCGGGTTCCCGGTCGACAAGCTGGTGCGCACCGCCTTCGGGCCGATCACCCTGGGCGACCAGAAGTCGGGCTGGCTGCGCCGGCTGTCCAACACGGAGGTCGGGATGCTGATGCAGGAGGTCGACCTCTAGGGGCCCGAAGGGTTGTGACGGGCGGCCACCCCCTTTTATAGTCGGAATGACTATTAAGGGGGTGGCCGCCCGTGCTCGGCTACGACAAGCACGCCTTCGAGCCCTTCGCCGTCACCGTCGACCTGGCCGTCCTCACGCTCCGCGCGGGCGCGCTGCACGTGCTGCTCGTCGAGCGGGGGCGGGAGCCGTACGCCGGCCGCTGGGCACTGCCCGGCGGCTTTCTGCTGCCCGAGGAGTCCGCCGAGCGGGCGGCCCGCCGCGAGCTGGCCGAGGAGACCGGTCTCGCGGACGTGACCGGACTGCACCTGGAGCAGCTGCGGACCTACAGCGAGCCGGGACGGGACCCCCGGATGCGGGTCGTCTCCGTCGCGTTCACGGCGCTGCTGCCCGACCCTCCCGAGCCGCACGCGGGCACCGACGCGGCCGAGGCCCGCTGGGTCCCGTACGACGAGGCCCGCGACCTCGCCTTCGACCACGACCGGATCCTGGCCGACGCCCGGGAACGCGTCGGCGCCAAGCTCGAGTACACCTGCCTGGCGACCGCCTTCTGCCCGGCCGAGTTCACCCTCGGCGAGCTCCAGCAGGTCTACGAGACGGTGTGGGGGACCGCCCTGGACCGGCCCAACTTCCGCCGCAAGGTCCTCGCCACCCCCGGCTTCGTCGAACCCGTCCCCGGTGCCGCCCGCCTGACCGGCGGCCGCGGCAAACCGGCCGCCCTCCACCGCGCCGGCCCGGCCACCGCACTGCACCCGCCCCTGCTGCGCCCCTCTCGGGAAGGACGCCCCGCATGACCACGACCACCGTCACCAAGCGCGCCGCCACCGGTGCGCTCACCGGACTGGCCCTCGGGGACGCGCTGGGCTTCCCCACCGAGTTCAACGACGTCCCGTCCATCCTCGCCAAGTGCGGACCCTGGCGGCGGATGGAGCTGCCCCGGCCCGCCGTCGTCACCGACGACACCCAGATGACACTGGCGCTGGGACGGGGGCTGCGCACCGCCATGGACCACGGAAGCCTGACGCCCGAGGCGATGGCCGGGACGGTACGGCGGGAGTTCATCGCCTGGAACCGGTCGCCGGAGAACAACCGGGCGCCGGGCAACACCTGCCTCACGGCCTGCGACCTGCTGGAGCGGCCGGACCGGCCCTGGCAGGACGCCAGCCGGATCCACTCCAAGGGCTGCGGCGCCAACATGCGCGTCGCCCCCGTCGGACTCGTGCCCGGGCTGAGCGACGAACAGCGGGCCGGTGCCGCCCAGTTGCAGTCCGCGCTCACCCACGGACACCCGACCGCGCTCGCCGCCTCCGACCTCACCGCGCACGCCGTACGGCTGCTCGCCGAGGGCGCCGAGCCCACCGGGCTGGTCGGCCTGCTGCGCTCCTACGCCTACGACAACCGCACCCGCTACCACGAGCGGTGGCTCGGCGACCTGTGGACCCGCTCCCAGGACCCCACCCCCGGGCACTTCATCGCCCGCGGCTGGGACGAGTGCCTGGCGACCCTCGAACGGCTCCAGCACGCGGTGCGCACCGTCTCCCCGGAGACCGACCCGTGCCTCGCCGTCGGCGAGGGCTGGATCGCCGAGGAGGCCATGGCCGCCGGGCTGCTCTGCTTCCTGCTCTTCGTCGACGAGCCCCTGACCGCCCTGCGCCGCGGCGCCTGCACCTCCGGCGACTCCGACTCCATCGCCTGCCTCGCGGGCGCCTTCGCGGGCGCCCACCTGGGCGCCGACGCGTGGCCGGCCGCCTGGTCCGACCGCATCGAGTACCGGGCGGGCCTCCTCGACCTCGGCACGCTCTGGGACGCCTGAGCGGCGTCAGGCCCGCCCGGCGTCCTCCCGGGCCGAGGCCTGCCGGGCACGGAACAGGAAGTCCTCGACGCGGCGCCGGTCCGGCTCCTCGGGGAGGGGGCTGCGGCGGACGGCCCGCTCGTTCTGCTCCACCAGGCGGGCCATCCGCGACTCCACCTCGGGCCAGGGCACCTCGCCGCGCCTCACGGCGAGCAGCGCCTCGCGCCGGTCGCCGACGTCGACGGTGAGGGTGCCCGTGCGCAGCAGCTCGCGGGCGGACGTCAGCAGCCGCAGCAGGTGCATCGCGTGCTTCCAGCGCGGGGCGCCGTACGCGCGCACGTCGGCGTCCAGCCTGCGGCGCTGGCCGTGCGCGTACCGCGTGAACGTCCCGTGGGCCCGGCGGGACAGGAACGCCCCGCGCAGCTCCAGGAGTTCACGGCCGGTGGCGTCGGCGTACTCCACGAGCGGGGAGTGCAGGCACTCCAGGATGTTCGGGTTCGCGCGCAGGGCCAGTTCGCAGAAGCGCTCCAGCTCCCAGCTGAACTGCTCCTCGGCCGGCCCCTCGACGTGGGCCGGCGGCTTCTCGAAGCGGCAGAACAGCGGCGTCGGGGCGAGGTAGACGCCCCGGCGGTCCGTGTCGCTGTCCCGCGTCGCCAGACCGAAGGCGCGCGAACCCATGACACAGGCGTAGATCGTGTGGTCGCGTACCAGGGTCTCGGGGTGCATGCCCGGGAGCGTACGTCGCCCCCTCACGCCAGACGGACCGAATTTCCCTCCACGGAGATCCGCTCCTGCGGCAGCGGCTTCGTCGCCGGGCCCTGCTCCACCGCGCCGTCGGTGATGGCGAACCTGCTGCCGTGGCAGGCGCAGAGGATGGTGCCGTCGCGCACGTCCGCCACGATGCAGCCCTGGTGGGTGCAGACGGCGGAGAAGGCCCTGAACTCGCCCTGCCGCGGCTGTGTCACCACGATCTTCTCGGCGTCGAAGACCTTGCCCCCGCCGACCGGGATGTCGCCCGTCGCCGCCAGCTCCCGCCCCGGCGAGACCGCCGGGGAACCGCTGTCGCCGCTCCCGTCGCCGCAGCCGGCGGCGAGCGTCGCCGCACCCGCGCAGAGAAGGACCGTACGGCGGGCGGGGCTGTGCGTCATGTCGTCGCTCCGGGAGGTGAGAGGGCGGTGGCCGAGGCCGGGACCAGCGTCTCAGGAGGCGGGCGCCGCGCACCGGCCCGGCGCGGCCTGACTACGCTGGACGGACCAAGAGCCGAAACGCACGTCAGCAAGGAGCATCGCCGTGGCGGTACGAGCGGTCCGGGGCGCCGTCCAACTGGAACGGGACGAAGCCGGGCACATGGACGAGCGGGTCGCGGCCCTGCTGACCGCCGTCCTGGAACGCAACGAACTGACCGCCGACGACCTGATCAGCGTCTGGTTCACGGCCACGCCCGACCTGCACAGCGACTTCCCGGCCGCCGCCGCCCGCAAGCTCGGCGTCACCGACGTCCCGCTGATCTGCGCCCAGGAGATGGACGTCGAGGGCGCCATGCCGCGCGTCGTCCGGATCCTCGCCCACATCGAGTCCGACCGGCCCCGCGCCGACATCGCCCACGTCTACCTCGGCGCCGCCGCGGCCCTGCGCAAGGACATCGCCCAGTGAGAACCGCACTCGTCATCGGCACCGGCCTGATCGGCACCTCCGCCGCCCTCGCCCTGACCGGGCGGGGCGTCGTCGTGCACCTCGCCGACCACGACCCCGAGCAGGCCCGCACCGCCGCGGCCCTCGGCGCCGGAACCGACGAGGCCCCCGAGGGACCCGTCGACCTCGCCGTCGTCGCCGCCCCGCCGGCCCTGGTCGCCGACGTGCTCGCCGACGCCATGGGGCGCGGCCTCGCCCGCGGCTACATCGACGTGGCCAGCGTCAAGGGCGGCCCCCGGCGCGAGCTGGAGGCGCGCGGACTCGACCTGTCCGCGTACATCGGCACCCACCCCATGTCCGGCCGGGAGAAGTCCGGCCCGCTGGCCGCCACGGCCGACCTCTTCGAGGGCCGCCCGTGGGTGCTGACCCCGACCCGGGACACCGACACCGAGGTGCTCAACCTCGCGCTCGAACTGGTCTCGCACTGCCGGGCCGTGCCGGTCGTCATGGACGCCGACGCCCACGACCGCGCCGTGGCGCTCGTCTCCCACATGCCCCACCTGGTCTCCAGCATGGTCGCCGCCCGCCTGGAGCACGCCGAGGAGGCCGCCGTACGGCTGTGCGGGCAGGGCATCCGCGACGTGACCCGGATCGCCGCCTCCGACCCCCGGATGTGGATCGACATCCTCTCCGCGAACCCGGGGCCGGTCGCCGACCTGCTCGGCGACGTCGCCACCGACCTGGAGGAGACGGTGCGGGCCCTGCGCGCCCTGCAGTCCTCCGACGACGACAAGCGCCGCGAGGGCAGTGCCGGCATCGAGGCCGTCCTGCGGCGCGGCAACGCCGGCCAGGTCCGGGTCCCCGGCAAGCACGGCTCCGCGCCGCGCGTCTACGAGACCGTGGCCGTCCTCATCGACGACCAGCCGGGACAGCTCGCCCGCATCTTCGCGGACGCGGGACGGGCCGGCGTCAACATCGAGGACGTGCGGATCGAGCACGCCACCGGGCAGCAGGCCGGCCTGGTGCAGCTGCTGGTCGAACCGAAGTCCGCCGCCGTGCTGACGGCGGCCCTGCGGGAACGGGGCTGGGCGATCCGGCAGTGAGGCGCCCGGCCGCACGGGGTCATGCGCCTGTCGGAGGGGCTCCGCCGACCCAGTAACCTTGTGCGGGACGCGCTCGCGTCCCGCACACCACCCACCGCACCGCACCAGGAAGGTGTCCCCTCGTGGAAAACGGCGCCGCCCCGACCGCCCCGGCCGTGATTGTCGCCATCGACGGCCCCTCCGGCACGGGCAAGTCGAGCACGTCGAAGGCCGTCGCCGCGCAGCTCGGCCTGAGCTACCTGGACACCGGCGCCCAGTACCGGGCGATCACGTGGTGGATGGTGACCAACGGCATCGACATAGCCGACCCGCACGCCGTCGCGGCCGCGGCCGGCAAGCCGGAGATCGTCTCCGGCACCGACCCGGCGGCCCCGGCCATCGCGGTCGACGGCGTGGACGTGGCCGGCCCGATCCGCACCCAGGAGGTCACCTCCAAGGTGAGCGCGGTCAGCGCCGTCCCCGAGGTGCGGACCCGGATCACCGAGCTCCAGCGCACCATCGCCGCCGCCGCCGAGCGGGGCATCGTCGTCGAGGGCCGCGACATCGGTACGACCGTGCTGCCCGACGCCGACCTGAAGATCTTCCTGACCGCCTCGCCCGAGGCCCGCGCCGCCCGGCGCAGCGGCGAGCTCAAGGACGCCGACGTGCGGGCCACCCGCGAGGCCCTGATCAAGCGGGACGCGGCCGACTCCAGCCGCAAGACCTCGCCGCTCGCCAAGGCGGACGACGCGGTCGAGGTGGACACCACCGACCTCACCCTGCCGCAGGTCATCGAGTGCGTCGTCACCCTCGTCGAGGAGAAGCGGGCGGGTAAGTGACCTCACCCTCCGTCCCCTCCGAGAAGGGCGCCGAGGTCGGGCGGCGCATCGGCGTCGGCCTGATGTACGGCCTGTGGAAGCCCCGCGTGCTGGGCGCCTGGCGGGTGCCCACGACCGGCCCGCTGATCTTCGCCGTCAACCACGCGCACAACATCGACGGCCCGATGGTCATGGGCGTGGCGCCCCGGCCGACGCACTTCCTGATCAAGAAGGAGGCGTTCGTCGGACCGCTCGGACAGTTCCTGACCGGCATCGGCCAGCTGAAGGTGGACCGCCACTCCGCCGACCGCGCGGCCATCGGACAGGCGCTCGGCGTGCTGGACAGCGGCGGTGTGCTGGGCATCTTCCCGGAGGGCACCCGCGGCGAGGGCGACTTCGCCTCGCTGCGCGCCGGCCTCGCCTACTTCGCCGTGCGCGGCGGCGCCCCGATCGTCCCGGTGGCCGTCCTGGGAAGTTCCGAGAGACCCGGGCGGTTGATAAAGGCGCTGCCACCCCTGCGTTCCCGCGTCGACGTCGTCTTCGGCGACCCCTTCGACGCGGGCGACGGCAGCGGACGACGCACCCGCAAGGCGCTGGACGAGGCGACCGAGCGCATCCAGAAGCAGCTCACCGCGCACCTGGAAAACGCCAGGCGGCTCACCGGCCGCCGGGCGACACTTCAGTAGTGGGCCACCGGTACAGGACCGGTCCACCGATCACCACGATGAACGAGGTACGGACTTCATGAACGACGACATCCACTCCGAGGGTTCGGGCGAGGAGCACGACCACGGGGCGCTTGGCGACGCCGAATACGCGCAGTTCATGGAGCTCGCCGCGGAAGAGGGCTTCGACCTGTCGGAGGTCGAGGGCGCCATCGAGGAGGCCGGGCACGGCCCGCTGCCCGTCCTCGCCGTCGTCGGCCGCCCCAATGTCGGCAAGTCGACCCTGGTGAACCGCATCATCGGCCGCCGGGAGGCGGTCGTCGAGGACAAGCCCGGCGTCACCCGCGACCGCGTCACCTACGAGGCCGAGTGGGCCGGCCGCCGCTTCAAGGTCGTCGACACCGGCGGCTGGGAGCAGGACGTCCTCGGCATCGACGCCTCCGTCGCCGCCCAGGCCGAGTACGCCATCGAGGCCGCCGACGCGGTCGTCTTCGTCGTGGACGCCAAGGTCGGCGCCACCGACACCGACGAGGCGGTCGTACGGCTGCTGCGCAAGGCCGGCAAGCCCGTCGTGCTGTGCGCCAACAAGGTGGACGGCCCCAGCGGCGAGGCGGACGCGTCGTATCTGTGGTCGCTGGGTCTGGGGGAGCCGCACCCGGTCTCCGCGCTGCACGGCCGCGGCACCGGCGACATGCTCGACAGGGTCCTCGAGGCCCTGCCCGAGGCCCCCGCGCAGACCTTCGGCACCGCCGTCGGCGGCCCGCGCCGCGTGGCCCTGATCGGCCGGCCCAACGTCGGCAAGTCCTCCCTGCTGAACAAGGTGGCGGGCGAGGAGCGGGTCGTGGTCAACGAACTGGCCGGCACCACCCGCGACCCGGTCGACGAGCTGATCGAGCTCGGCGGCAAGACCTGGAAGTTCGTCGACACGGCGGGCATCCGCAAGCGCGTCCACCTCCAGCAGGGCGCCGACTACTACGCCTCGCTGCGCACCGCGGCCGCCGTCGAGAAGGCGGAGGTCGCCGTCGTCCTCATCGACTCCTCCGAGTCCATCTCGGTGCAGGACCAGCGGATCGTCACCATGGCCGTCGAGGCGGGCCGTGCGATCGTGGTCGCCTACAACAAGTGGGACACCCTCGACGAGGAGCGCCGCTACTACCTGGAGCGGGAGATCGAGACGGAGCTCGGCCAGGTGGCGTGGGCGCCGCGGGTGAACGTCTCGGCGCAGACCGGGCGGCACATGGAGAAGCTCGTCCCGGCGATCGAGACGGCCCTGGCCGGCTGGGAGACGCGCGTCCCGACGGGCCGGCTGAACGCCTTCCTCGGCGAGCTGGTCGCCGCCCACCCGCATCCGGTGCGGGGCGGCAAGCAGCCGCGCATCCTGTTCGGCACGCAGGCCGGCACCAAGCCCCCGCGGTTCGTGCTCTTCGCCTCCGGCTTCATCGAGGCGGGCTACCGGCGCTTCATCGAGCGCCGGCTGCGTGAGGAGTTCGGCTTCGAGGGGACGCCGATCCACATCTCGGTGCGGGTGCGCGAGAAGCGCGGCGCGAAGAAGAAGTAGCGGTGAGCGGCGAGAGGGGGCGGTACCCAACGGGGCCCCCCCCCCACCCCGCGTAGTCCGCGCGCAGGCCCCCCAGCGGGGGGGCGGCGGCAGGGGGGCCGGGTCGGGGCGCCAAGTGCCCGTGGCCG
>NZ_JBHXFL010000059.1:0-39530 GCF_042724095.1 Streptomyces sp. NPDC127100 | reverse complement strand
AAGTACCAGCTCAAACCCCGCGACTGGGACACCGCCCAGCGCGAGGGCCGCACCATCGCCCCCCTCATCACCCGCCTCAACACCATCCGCCGCGACCATCCCGCGCTGCACCGGCTCAGGAATCTGCGTTTCCACCGCACCGACAACGACGCCCTCATCGCGTACAGCAAGCGCGCGGGGAGCGACGTCGTGCTGGCGGTCGTCAATCTCGACCCCCACCGCACCCAGGAGGCCACGGTCTCGCTCGACATGCCGCAACTCGGGCTGGACTGGCACGAGTCGGCGCCGTTCCACGACGAGCTCACGGGTGAGACCTACCACTGGGGCAGGACGAACTACGTGCGCCTCGAGCCCGGCCGGGCCCCCGCGCACGTCTTCCACGTCCAGCGCTCGTCCGCCGCCGCGCCGCAGAACGAAGGGTCAGCAGCCTCATGAGCGTCAACGAGCCCGTACCGGACACCTTCGAGGACACGCCGGCCAAGCTCCTGGACCCCGACTGGTTCAAGCGCGCCGTCTTCTACGAGGTCCTCGTCCGCTCCTTCCAGGACAGCAACGGCGACGGCGTCGGTGACCTCAAGGGCCTCACCGCCAAACTGGACTACCTGCAGTGGCTCGGCGTCGACTGCCTCTGGCTGCCGCCGTTCTTCAAGTCACCGCTGAAGGACGGCGGATACGACGTCTCCGACTACACCGCCGTGCTCCCCGAGTTCGGCGACCTGGCCGACTTCGTCGAGTTCGTCGACGCCGCCCACCAGCGCGGCATGCGCGTGATCATCGACTTCGTCATGAACCACACCAGCGACCAACACCCGTGGTTCCAGGAGTCCCGGAAGAACCCCGATGGCCCCTACGGCGACTACTACGTCTGGGCCGACGACGACACGCAGTACGCGGACGCCCGCATCATCTTCGTCGACACCGAGGCCTCCAACTGGACCTACGACCCGGTCCGGGGGCAGTACTTCTGGCACCGCTTCTTCTCCCACCAGCCGGACCTGAACTACGAGAACCCGGCGGTCCAGGAGGAGATGCTGGCCGCCCTGAAGTTCTGGCTGGACCTGGGCATCGACGGGTTCCGGCTGGACGCCGTGCCGTACCTGTACGCCGAGGAGGGCACCAACTGCGAGAACCTGCCCGCCAGTCACGAGTTCCTCAAGCGCGTCCGGCGCGAGATCGACGCGCAGTACCCGGACACCGTGCTGCTGGCGGAGGCCAACCAGTGGCCGGAGGACGTCGTCGACTACTTCGGCGACTACGCCTCCGGCGGCGACGAGTGCCACATGGCGTTCCACTTCCCGGTAATGCCGCGGATCTTCATGGCCGTGCGCCGCGAGTCCCGCTACCCGGTTTCCGAGGTCCTGGCCAAGACCCCGGCGATCCCGTCGGGCTGCCAGTGGGGCATCTTCCTGCGCAACCACGACGAGCTGACCCTCGAGATGGTCACCGACGAGGAGCGCGACTACATGTACGCGGAGTACGCCAAGGACCCGCGGATGCGCGCCAACATCGGCATCCGCCGGCGGCTCGCCACCCTGCTGGACAACGACCGCGACCAGATCGAGCTGTTCACCGCCCTGCTCCTCGCCCTCCCGGGGTCGCCGATCCTCTACTACGGCGACGAGATCGGCATGGGCGACAACATCTGGCTCGGCGACCGCGACGCGGTGCGCACGCCCATGCAGTGGACCCCGGACCGCAACGCCGGCTTCTCCACGTGTGATCCGGGCCGGCTGTACCTGCCGACGATCATGGACCCGGTCTACGGCTACCAGGTGACCAATGTCGAGGCGTCGATGGCCTCGCCCTCGTCGCTGCTGCACTGGACCCGCCGCATGATCGAGATCCGCAAGCAGAATCCCGCCTTCGGCCTCGGCAGTTACACCGAGCTGCCCTCGTCCAACCCAGCCGTGCTGGCCTTCCTGCGCGAGGCCCCCCCGAATGGGGAAGAGGGGGACGACCTGGTGCTGTGCGTGAACAACTTCTCCCGGTTCGCCCAGCCCACCGAGCTGGACCTGCGCGAGTTCGCCGGCCGTCATCCGGTCGAGCTGTTCGGCGGGGTCCGCTTCCCCGCCATCGGTGAACTGCCGTACCTGCTGACCCTCGGGGGCCACGGCTTCTACTGGTTCCGGCTCACCCGAGTCGCATCCCGCATCGGCCGCCGCGTGTGAGCGTGGGCCGAGGAAAGGACGCGTCACCATGCCGAAGACCGCACCCCTGCGCCCGAGACCGGCGCAACCCGCCGAGCCGATGGCCTCGCTCGGGGGGCTGCTGCGGGAGTGGCTGCCCAGGCAGCGCTGGTTCGCGGGCAAGGACCGGCCCGTGGCCGAACTCGGCCTGCTGTCCATGACCGAGCTGTTCCCGGGCTGCCTGCATCTCCTGGTCCACACCGGGCACGGCTCCGTGCCCGCGCCCGGCGGGGCGCTCCCGGCCGGCGACTGCTACCAACTGCTGCTCGGTGTGCGCGAGCGGCCGTCGCCGCGCCTGGGACGGGCGCTCATCGGGCAGGTGCCGGGCGGCCCCTTGGCCGGCCGGACGGTGTACGACGCGCTGCACGACCCCCGGACGGCCCAACTGCTCCTGGAGCGGCTGCGCAGTCCCGGCCGGGCGGGGCCGCTGCGTTTCGAGTGCGACCCGTCCCGTCCGGTGCCGGGCGGGCTGGCACCCCGCATCCTGGACGCCGAGCAGTCCAATTCCTCGCTGGTGTACGGCGACGAGTACATCCTCAAGGTGTTCCGGCGCATCCAGCCGGGGGTCAACCCCGACCTGGAGGTGCCGAGCGCGCTGGCCCGGCAGGGGTGCGGGCGGGTGCCCGCACCGGTGGCGTGGCTGACCACCACCCATCCGTACGAGGCGACGCTCGGTGTGCTGCAGCCGTTCCTCCACGACGCCTCCGACGGCTGGACCCTCGCCCTGGAGGCCCTGTCCTCCGGGGACGACTTCACCACGCAGGCGCACGAGCTGGGACGGGCCATGGCCGACGTGCACCTGGCCCTGGCCTCGGCCTTCCCGGCCGGCGCCCCCGGGGAGAACGGCCGCACGGCGGCGGCGATGACCGAGCGGCTGACCACCGCCGCGCACTGCGTGCCCGCGCTGCGGCCCTTCGTACCCGGCCTGCGGGCGGCCTTCGCCGCGCTGACCACCTGCGACTCGGGGCCGCCCGCCCAGCGCATCCACGGCGACCTGCATCTGGGGCAGGTGCTGCGGGCCGGCCGGGACTGGTTCGTCATCGACTTCGAGGGCGAACCGTCCCGCCCGCTCGCCGAACGGCGCAGCGCCCACTCCCCCGTCCGGGACATCGCGGGCATGCTGCGCTCCTTCGACTACGCCGCCCGGCAGCGCCGCCCGTGGCGTCCCGAGTGGGCGCGCCGCTGCCGGGAGTCCTTCTGCGCGGGTTACGCCGCCCGGGCCGGGTGGGACCCCCGCAAGAAGCACGGCCTGCTGCGCGCCTACGAGACCGACAGGGCCGTGTACGAGGTGCTGTACGAGGCCCGGCACCGCCCCGACTGGCTTCCCGTACCCATGGCGGCGATCGAACGACTCGCCGTGAGAGGAGACTGACCCGTGGCCCTCCGCGACACCTCGCTCCCCGAGCCGTCCGGTCCCGTCCCGCCCGCACCCGGTGGGTGCGAGGCCGCTCCGCCGCTGGACCCGACCGACCGAGGGCGCCTCCTGGCGGGCGCCCACCACGACCCGCACGCCCTGCTCGGCGCCCATCCGGTGCCCGGCGGCATCGCCTTCCGGGCGCTGCGCCCCTTCGCCCGCGAGGTGAGCGTGGTCGTCGACGGCGAGCGCCACCCCCTGGTGTCGGAGGGGGACGGCCTGTTCTCCGGCGTCCTGCCGCTCGCGGAGATCCCCGCGTACACCCTCGTCGTGGCGTACGAGGAGGGCGAGCAGGAGACGCACGACCCGTACCGGTTTCTGCCCGCCCTCGGCGAGCTGGACCTGCACCTGATCCGTGAGGGCCGGCACGAGCAGCTGTGGCGGGCGCTCGGCGCGGAGCCGATGACCCACGCGGGCGTCGCCGGCACCCGGTTCACGGTGTGGGCGCCGAACGCACAGGGCGTGCGGGTCGCCGCCGACTTCACCCACTGGGACGGCTCGGCCTTCCCGATGCGCTCGCTCGGTTCGTCGGGGGTGTGGGAGCTGTTCCTGCCGGGGGTCGGCGAGGGCACCCGGTACAAGTTCGAGATCCACTCCCGCTACGGGCACCGGTTCCTCAAGGCCGACCCGATGGCGCGCGCGGCCGAGGAGCCGCCGGACACGGCCTCCGTCGTGACGGTGTCCCGGTATGAGTGGAACGACCGGGAGTGGATGCGGACCCGGTCCGCGACCCCGGTGCACGAGGCGCCGTTCTCGGTGTACGAGGTGCACCTGCCCTCGTGGCGTCCGGGGCTGACGTACCGCGAGCTGGCCGACGCGCTGCCCGCGTACGTCAAGGACCTGGGCTTCACCCACGTCGAGCTGATGCCGGTCGCCGAGCACCCCTACGGTCCGTCCTGGGGCTACCAGGTCACCGGCTTCTACGCGCCGACCGCGCGCCTCGGCTCGCCCGACGACTTCCGGTACCTGGTCGACGCCCTGCACGCGGCGGGCATCGGCGTGATCATGGACTGGGTGCCGGCGCACTTCCCCAAGGACGACTGGGCGCTGGCGCGGTTCGACGGGGACCCGCTCTACGAGCCCGGGGACTCCCGGCGCGCCGAGCACCCCGACTGGGGCACGTACACCTTCGACTTCGCCCGCACCGAGGTGCGCAACTTCCTCGTAGCCAACGCCGTGTACTGGTGCGAGGAGTTCCACATCGACGGGCTGCGCGTCGACGCCGTCGCCTCGATGCTGTACCTGGACTACTCGCGCGACTCCGGGCAGTGGGAGCCGAATCAGTACGGCGGCCGGGAGGACCTGGCGGCCATGGCGTTCCTGCAGGAGATGAACGCGACGGTCTACCGGCGCTGCCCCGGCGTGGTGACCATCGCGGAGGAGTCGACCGCGTGGGGCGGGGTGACCAGTCCGACCGACGGCGGCGGGCTCGGCTTCGGGCTGAAGTGGAACATGGGCTGGATGCACGACTCGCTGGAGTACGTCGCGCACGAGCCGGTGCACCGCAAGTACCACCACCACGACATGACCTTCTCGATGGTGTACGCCTACAGCGAGAACTACGTGCTGCCGATCTCCCACGACGAGGTCGTGCACGGCAAGCAGGCGCTGGTGTCGAAGATGCCGGGCGACTGGTGGCAGCGGCGCGCGAACGTCCGCGCCTACCTCGGCTTCATGTGGGCCCATCCCGGCAAGCAACTGCTGTTCATGGGCCAGGAGTTCGCACAGGGTGCCGAGTGGTCGGAGAAGCAGGGCCCCGAGTGGTGGCTGCTCGACGAGGGGTACGCCTCGGCGGGCGACCACCGCGGGATCCAGGACCTGGTGCGCGAGCTCAACACCCGTTACCGCCGGACGCCGGCCCTGTGGCAGCGCGACACCGACCCGGCCGGTTTCCGCTGGGTCGCGGTGGACGCGGCCGAGGACAACGTCTTCGCGTTCCTGCGGTTCGACGGGGAGGGCAGCCCCCTGCTGGCGGTGTCGAACTTCTCGCCCGTGGTCCGGCACGAGTACGGGCTCGCCGTCGGCGACGACGTCGCCGTCTGGCGGGAGGTCCTCAACACCGACGCCGAGCGGTTCGGCGGCAGCGGCGTGACCGGCCCCGACCCGGTGAAGGCGGAGGAGGGCATCCTCCGGATCACGCTGCCTCCCCTGGCCACGGTGTGGCTGACGCCCTTCGGTGGCTGAGACACGGCGACACCAGGTGTTCGGTCCCCTTGAGGGGGCAACCGGGGTGACGACGGCCCGGGCGCTCCGGCCGTCGTGACCCCGTAGGTCCCGGAAAGGCGGCATCAGGTGCGCACTGTCGGAGTGGAGGAGGAGCTCCTCCTGGTCGACCCCGAGTCCGGTGAGCCGCGGGCACTGTCCGCCGCGGTGCTCGCCCGGGCCTCCCGCGACGACGCGGAGCAGGACGTCTTCGAGAAGGAACTGCACGAGCAGATGCTCGAGTTCGCCACCCGCCCGCAGGCGGACATGGAGGACCTGCACGCGGAGATCGTCCGCTGCCGTGAGGAGGCCGGGCTGCACGCCGGAAGGATCGGCTGCGCCGTCGCCGCGCTCGCCACCTCCCCGCTGCCGGTCAGTCCCGCCGTCAGCATGAACCACCGCTACCGGTGGATGGCGGAGCAGTACGGCGTCGTGGTGCAGGAGCAGCTCGTCCTCGGCTGTCACGTGCACGTCTCGGTGGAGTCCGACGAGGAGGGCGTCGCGGTCGTCGACCGGGTGCGGCCCTGGCTGGCGGTGCTCACCGCCCTGAGCGCGAATTCCCCGTACTGGCAGGGCCAGGACTCGGCGTACAGCAGCTACCGCAGCCGGGTCTGGCAGCGCTGGCCGTCGGCCGGGCCGACGGAGCTGTTCGGGTCCGCGGAGAACTACCACCGGCGGGTGGCGGACATGGTGGCCACCGGCACCATCCTCGACGAGGGAATGATCTACTTCGACGTCCGGCTGTCCCGGCGGTACCCGACGGTCGAGTTCCGGGTCATGGACGTCTGCCTGGACGCGAGCACCGCCGTGCTGATCGCGGCGCTGGCCCGCGCCCTGGTCGAGACGGCCGCCCGCGAGTGGCGGGAGGGCGTCGAGCCGGCCGGGCACAGCGTGAGCCTGCTGCGCCTGGCGGCCTGGCGGGCCGCCCGGTCCGGACTGACGGAGGAACTGCTGCACCCCGCGACGATGCGGCGCATGCCCGCCGAGACGGTGGTCCGGGCCCTGCTGGACCACGTACGGGAGGCGCTGGCCGCCGCCGGCGATCTGGAGCGGGCCGAGGAACTGGCCGAGGGCCTGCTGAGGCACGGCAACGGCGCCCGCGTGCAGCGCGAGTTGCTGGAGCGCACCGGCAGCCTGCGGGACGTCGTCACCGAGTGCGTGCGACGCACCCAGAAGGCCTGACGGGGCGGGCCGTGACCGTTCAGAAGATCAGCGCGAGGGCGTAGGCGAGGAAGCCGGCCGCCATCAGCACCACGAGGGCGAGGATCAGGATCAGCGGTCCCTTGGCCCAGCCCTTCGGTGGGTTGTGCACTTCGAACGGGCCCGCCTCGGGCAGGCTGCTCTCCGCCGGCGGGGTCTCGCCGGGCGGTACGCCGCCGCCCGGTTCCAGGCCGGTGGTGCTTTCCGGGTCGGGATCGGGATTCGTGTAGCTCATGCCGTACGGGTCCCCCGATCCGCCGGGATCACCGCGCGGGAACACTTCTGCCGTCCCGGCCCCCCGGTGTGCGCGCCTCGGCTAGATTCGAGCGGCCGATGACGGTGCCCGTCGGCGACGTCACCCTCCGTACATGTCAGGAGCAGCGCATGCGCGACCTCGCTCTCGCTCCCCCCGCCGCCCCGCCGCCCCTGACCGGCGGGCTCGCCGACAGTCTCTTCGAGACGGCGGCCCGCACCCCCGCGCTGCCGATGCTCGCGCGCCGCCCCGTCCCGTCCTCCGCCGTGTGGGAGGAGGTGACGGCCGTCGAGTTCCGCGACGAGGTGGTCGGGCTGGCCAAGGGGCTGATCGCGTGCGGGATCCGGCCGGGCGACCGCGTGGCGATCCTCGCCCGCACCCGCTACGAGTGGACGGTCTTCAGCTATGCCCTGTGGACGGTGGGTTCCGAGATCGTCCCGATCTACCCGACCTCGTCGCGCGACCAGGTCGAGTGGATCCTGCGGGACGCGGGCTGCGTGGCCGTGGTGGTCGAGGACGAGCAGAGCGTGATGACCGTCGGCTCGGTGTGCGCGTCGCTGCCGTCGCTGCGGCACGTCTGGCAACTGGACACGGGAGCGCCGGCCGCGCTGGTGGCGCGGGGCGAGTTCATCCCGGACGCGACGGTGGACTCCATGCGCCGCATCGTGCTGCCGGACTCGACCGCCGTCGTCGCCTACACCTCCGGCACCTCGGGCCGGGCCCTGGGCTGCGCGCTGAGCCACCGCAGCCTGGCCGCCCCGTGCGACACGCTGCTCGCCGGCTGGGGCCACACGGTGGCGCCCGAGGGGGAGCAGGGAGCGGTCCTCGCCTTCCTTCCGTTCTCCCACGTGTACGGGCTGATGATCCAGAGCCTGTGCGTCCGCGGCGGACTACTCATGGCCCACGAGCCCGCGACGAGCGAGGAGGCGCTGTCGTCGGCGTTGCGTTCCTTCCGTCCGACGTACCTCTACGCCGTCCCCTCGGTCCTGGAGAAGCTCTACAAGACCTTCCTCCGCACGGCCCAGCAGGGGGGCCGCGGCGCGTTGTTCGAGCGCGCCGCCGGCACGGCACGGGACTTCGCCGCGGCGCTGGAGCGCCGGCGGCTCGGCAGGGGGCCGGGGCCCGGCTTCGATCTGCGGCTCCAGCACGCGCTGTACGAACGGACGGTGTACCGCCGGCTGCGGTCGGCACTGGGCGGCCGGGTCCGGCGGGCCACGTCCGGCGGTTCGCCGCTCAGCCGCGACCTGTCCCTCTTCTACGAGGGCATCGGCGTGTACGTGCACGACGGATACGGCCTGACGGAGACCAGCGGCGGGCTGACGATGCAGCCGCTGGGCCGGGAGAAGTCGGGGACCGTCGGGCAGCCCCTGCCGGGCGTGGAGTTCCGGGTGGCCGACGACGGGGAGATCCTGGTCCGCGGACCGTCGCTGTTCCAGGGGTACGTCGGTGACGAGGCGGCCACCCGCCGGGTACTGCGCGGCGGGTGGCTGGCCACCGGGGACCTCGGGCACCTCGACGAGGAGAACTACCTGGCGATCACGGGCCGCAAGAAGGACGTCATCATCACCAGCGGCGGCAAGAGCGTGGCCCCGGCCGCCCTGGAGCAGCGGTTGCGGACGCACCCGCTCGTCCACCAGGCGGTGGTCGTCGGCGACAACCGCCCCTGCGTCGGTGCCCTGATCACGCTCGATCCCGAGTTCCTGGCCGACTGGCGGGCGGCCCTGGCGCTGCCGGGCGACGCGTCGGCGCGCGAGGCGCGCGAGGAGAACGCGCTGCGGGAGGAGGTCGCCCGGGCCGTCGCCGCGGCCAACAGCGCCGTCTCGCGCTCGGAGTCCATCCGGGTCTTCCGCGTCCTGCCGGAACCGTTCGACGTGAGCAACGGGCTGCTGACTCCGTCGATGAAACTGCGGCGGGACGAGATCGTGCGGACCTACGCCCTGGAGATCGACGCGATGTACGAGGCGCGCTCGCGGCGGCGGCCCAGGGTGCCGGCGCAGGAGCCGGCGGGCTGGGAGGACTCGGACAACGTCTTCTTCGGGTGACGGGGCCGCCACCCGCGGTGCGCTGCGACGTTGTCCGGACCACAGGGCGCGTAGGGTCCGCCGACCCGGGAACTAACAAACGAAGGGAAAGCGAGAGAAGGTACGACGCCCGGCGGACACCGGGCCGGGAAGGCGAAATGGCAGCCGAGTCGCGTTGGGACAGGACACTGGCTTCCGAGGAGATCACGAGCCGCACCGCCAGCTTCACCGGGGAACTGCACAATGTGACCGGTGCGCGCCTTGTCGCGGAGGAGTTCCTCTACGACCTGGCGCGGTCGGCGCCGCCCTCGGCGCCCGAGCACTGGGACGACATTCTGCTGGTCGTCACGGAACTGGCGGCCAACGCGGTGCAGTACGCCCCGGGGCCCTTCGAGCTGCGCATGCGCCGGACCTTCGACGGGGTGCACGTGGTGATGCACGACACCAGCACCACGGAGCCCGCGCCGCGCCCCTTCCATCCGAACAGCGGCGGCGGCGGTATCGGCTGGCATCTGATCCACACCCTGTCCGACCAGGTGAGCGTCGTCACCGGCGGGCGGGGCAAGGACATCCACGTCTTCCTGCCCTGGTGACGCGTCCCGGTTCAGGCGGCGGGAGGGCGCAGCGGGACCATCGCGCTGATGGTCTTGCCGCCCCCGGGGCGCAGCTCGACGGCGATGTCCCGCGCCAGCCGGGCGACGAGCGGCCATCCGTAGCCGCTGCCGTGGTGCCTGGTGGGGAACGCGTGCACCACCGGCGGTATCACCCGACTGTTGTCGTGGACAGCGATCCACACACCCTCGCCGGTGGTCCGGGCGTCGAAGCCGGCCAGTCCGCCGCCGTGCCGGATCGCATTGGTGACCAGCTCCGACACGACGAGGAGCAGATCGACGACGTCCTCCTCGCGCACCCCGCGCCCGCCGCCGTCCCATCGCGCGCGCACCACGGACTCCGCGTACGCCCGCGCGTCGGCCGCGGTGGTCACGTCGGCCCGCGCCGGTGCGCCGCCCGGCGCGGTGGCGGAGCCGGACGTGGTCGTTCCGTCGGTCTGATCCATGTCTGTGGTGTCCCTGGCTCGCTTCGGCCGTGCGGTCGTACTGTGCCGGGTCGGTCGCTTGCCGGGTCAGTCTCCCGTGGTGTCCCGCGGCGGCAACCGGTCATAGTAGTCGCCCACGGCCGCCAGGTACTCCGGGTCCATGGTCTCGCTGTCGGTCCGGAACCGGGGCGCGGCCTTGATCTCCGCCCTGGTGCACCCCACGGTGACGGTGCGGGCCTCGACGTCGATGCCCCGCACCATGCCGACGGGGACGAGCACACTGCGTCCGAAGACCCAGACGCCGGTGTCGACGACCAGGTGCCGCATGCCGGCGGGGTCGGCCTGCCGGTCGACGTGTCCGACGGTGCCGTCGCTCGCGAGCACGGTGCAGCCCGTGAGGTCCTGTCCCTCCGTGTGACCGCTTCCCACCGCGTACGACCAGATGTCTTCCGTCGGCACGCTGCCCTTCCCTTCCGCATGGATCGGCGATTGACGGGCCCGGCGGATGCCCCGGGCGGGCAGGCCGGACCGGCTCCACAGCAGCTGATACCCGGCCCGGGCCGCCGCATTCGGGGCATGCGGCCGGACGGCGTCGTGCCTGCCGGGTCCGGCAGGGGCCCCGCTTTGTCGCCCGGGCCGCGCCTGGGTTAGCCTTCTACGTATTTTTCTCATCTCGCAGATCCGTGAACTGCGGAAATGCACAATGAACCGGACCGCCGGGCGTGTCCGGAGGTGTTCCGAGTCCTCGGGTGCCGAGGGCTCCTGGGGAGCGGAACGAGGGTGCGCATGACCAGCGACAGCGCCGGAACCGTGGACACGGTCCCGGGCGATCAGGAGTTGAGGCGTCTCCTGGCCGGCCTGACGGCCGTGCGGGACGGCGACTTCGGCACGCGCCTGCCGGACGAGGCGGACGGCCTGCTGGGTGACATCGCCAAGGTCTTCAACGGCATGGTGGACCAGCTGTCCGTGTTCACCTCCGAGGTCACCCGGGTGGCCCGCGAGGTCGGCACCGAGGGCACCCTCGGCGGACAGGCCAGGGTGCCGGGGGTCTCGGGCACCTGGGCCGATCTGACGGACTCGGTCAACGCCATGGCCGGCAACCTGACCACCCAGGTGCGCGACATCGCGCAGGTGGCCACGGCCGTGGCCAAGGGCGATCTGTCGCAGAAGATCGACGTCGACGCGCGCGGCGAGATCCTCGAGCTCAAGAACACCATCAACACGATGGTCGACCAGCTCTCCGCCTTCGCCGACGAGGTCACCCGCGTCGCCCGCGAGGTCGGCACCGACGGGCGGCTCGGGGGCCAGGCGGACGTCCAGGGCGTCAGGGGGACGTGGCGCGACCTCACCGACTCGGTGAACTTCATGGCCGGCAACCTGACCAACCAGGTCCGCAACGTCGCCCAGGTGGCGACCGCGGTGGCCAAGGGCGACCTCTCCCAGAAGATCACCGTGGACGCGCGCGGCGAGATCCTCGAGCTCAAGAACACCATCAACACGATGGTCGACCAGCTCTCCGCGTTCGCCGACGAGGTCACCCGCGTCGCCCGCGAGGTCGGCACGGCCGGCAACCTGGGCGGGCAGGCGCAGGTGCGCGGCGTGTCCGGCACCTGGAAGGACCTCACCGACAACGTCAACGTGATGGCGTCCAACCTGACGGGGCAGGTCCGCTCCATCGCCCAGGTCGCCACCGCCGTGGCCCGCGGTGACCTGTCGCAGCGGATCACCGTCAAGGCCGAGGGCGAGATCGCCGCGCTGGCCGAGGTCATCAACACGATGGTCGACACGCTGTCGGCCTTCGCCGACGAGGTCACCCGCGTGGCCCGCGAGGTCGGCACCGAGGGCCGGCTCGGCGGACAGGCCCACGTGCCGAACGTCGCCGGCACCTGGAAGGACCTCACCGACAACGTCAACTCGATGGCCAACAACCTCACCGGCCAGGTGCGCAACATCGCGCTGGTGACGACGGCGGTGGCCCTGGGCGACCTGTCGAAGAAGATCGACGTCGACGCGCGCGGCGAGATCCTCGAGCTCAAGACGACGATCAACACGATGGTCGACCAGCTCTCCGCGTTCGCGGACGAGGTCACCCGCGTGGCCCGCGAGGTCGGCACCGAGGGCCGGCTCGGCGGACAGGCCGAGGTGGAGGGCGTCTCGGGCACCTGGAAGCGGCTCACGGAGAACGTGAACGAGCTGGCGGGCAACCTCACCCGTCAGGTCCGCGCGATCGCCGGGGTGACGAGTGCCGTCGCCGAGGGCGACCTGACCCGCTCGATCAACGTGGAGGCGTCCGGCGAGGTCGCCGAGCTCAAGGACAACATCAACGCGATGGTGCAGTCCCTGCGCGAGACCACCCGGGCCAACCAGGAGCAGGACTGGCTCAAGACCAACCTCGCCCGCATCTCCGGCCTGATGCAGGGCCACCGGGACCTGCCCGTCGTCGCCGAACTGATCATGGACGAGCTGGTGCCGCTCGTGTCGGCGCAGTACGGCGCCTTCTACCTGGCCGAGGACGGCGAGGACGGGCCCGAGCTGCGGCTCGTCGGCTCCTACGGCTATCCGGACGACATGGACCGGCCCACCAGGATCGCCTTCGGCCGCACGCTGGTCGGCCAGACCGCGCGCAGCCGCCGCACCATCGTGGTGGACGAGCTGCCGCCCGGCTACGTGACCATCTCCTCGGGGCTCGGCCAGGTGGTGCCCACCGCCCTGGTGCTGGTGCCGATCGTCGTCGAGGGCCAGGTCCTCGGTGTGATCGAGCTGGCGTCGGTCACCCCGTTCACGCCGATCCACCGGGACTTCCTGGAACAGCTGATGGAGACCATCGGCGTCAACGTCAACACGATCGTCGCCAACGCCCGCACCGACGAGCTGCTCGCCGAGTCGCAGCGCCTGACGGTCGAGCTGCAGGCCCGGTCCACCGAGCTGCAGGTGCAGCAGGAGGAGCTCCAGCGCTCCAACGCCGAGCTGGAGGACAAGGCGTCCCTGCTGGTCACCCAGAACCGGGACATCGAGGCGAAGAACCTGCAGATCGAGCAGGCCAGGCAGGAGCTGGAGGCCCGCGCCCAGCAGCTGTCGCTGGCCTCGAAGTACAAGTCGGAGTTCCTGGCGAACATGAGCCACGAGCTGCGCACCCCGCTCAACAGTCTGCTGATCCTCGCTCAGCTGCTCGCGCAGAACCCGTCGCGCAACCTCACGCCGAAGCAGGTCGAGTACGCCGGGATCATCCACTCGGCGGGCTCGGACCTGCTCCAGCTGATCAACGACATCCTGGACCTGTCGAAGGTCGAGGCCGGGAAGATGGACGTCTCCCCGGAGCGGGTGACGCTGCGGCAGCTCATCGAGTACGTCGAGGCGACCTTCCGGCCGATGACGACGCAGAAGGGCCTGGAGTTCACGGTGACGACGGCCGCCGGCGCGCCTGCGGACCTGCTGACCGACGACTCGCGGCTGCGTCAGGTGCTGCGCAACCTGCTGTCCAACGCGGTGAAGTTCACCGAGCGGGGCCGGGTGGAGCTGGCCATCGAGCCGGCGCCGGACGACGAGGTGCCGCAGGGCGTGGTCCGCGGCGGTGCCGTGGTGGCGTTCCGGGTGAAGGACACGGGCATCGGCATCCCAGAGCAGAACCTGGAGTCGATCTTCGGGGCGTTCCAGCAGGCCGACGGCACGACGAGCCGCAAGTACGGGGGCACCGGCCTCGGCCTGTCCATCACCCGGGAGATCGCCCAGCTGCTGGGCGGCGCGGTGTCGGTGGACAGCACGCCCGACCGGGGCAGCACGTTCACGCTGTTCCTGCCGGTGGCACGGCCCGACTTCGAGGAGTTGCTGGGCCGGGGCGCCGAACAGGCGCCGGCCGAGTCGCCCTCGGACGTGCTCGCGCGTCCGGCCGCGGTCCCCGAGCTGACCACCGGGCACCGGCAGCGTCCGCGGCGCCTGCTCGTGGTGGAGGAGCGGCCGCGCGGTCTGCTGACCCTGGTCGCGGAGAGCGTGGTCGCGGACCTGTCGCACGGGCGGGACGACGCGGGGGGCAGGCCGCCGCTCGACGTCATCACCGCCGTGGGCGCACAGGAGGCGGCCGGCGCGCTGGCGGCCGACCCGTGCCACTGCGTGGTCCTGGAGCTGGGCATGCCGGACTCCGAGGCGTCCCGCTTCCTGGAGGCTCTGCGCGGCGACTCGGCGCTGGCGAGCGTGCCGGTGCTCGTGCACAGCGGGCACCGCGCGGACGCGGCGCTGGAGCAGAGCCTGCGCTCCGGTCCCGCGGGCGGGGCGCTGGAGTTCCTGTCCAGCCTCGACGAGCTGCGGGAGCGCATCGCGCTGCATCTGGCCGCCGAGGAGCCCGGCGACGTGCTGTCCCTGGTCCGCGCCGAGGAGCCGCAGCGTCTGGCGCCGCTGCCGGTGGACGACGCGCCCTCGGGCCGCACCGTCCTGGTCGTGGACGACGACGCCCGCAACCTCTTCGCGCTCAGCGGCATCCTGGAGCTGCACGGCCTCCGGGTCCTGCACGCGGAGAACGGGCGCCGGGGCATCGAGACCCTGATGGCCCACCCGGAGGTCGCCCTGGTCCTGATGGACGTGATGATGCCGGAGATGGACGGCTACACGGCGACCGCCGAGATCCGCCGCATGCCCCAGTACGCGGAACTGCCGATCATCGCGGTGACGGCGAAGGCCATGCCGGGCGACCGGGAGAAGAGCATCGCCTCGGGCGCCAGCGACTACGTCACCAAGCCGGTCGACACGCAGGACCTCATCGCCTGTGTCCGCCGTTGGCTGCCCGCATGAGCGCGCCGGTCCCCGTCCCGTACACCGGTGGGCCGGGCGGCGTGCGACGCGTCCCGTCGCGCCCCGTGGCGGCCTCCAGCCGAGGAGTGACCCGACCGTGAGTATCTCCGAGCAGCCGCCCGAGCCCGGCGCCGAGCCGCGCGGTACGTCCGCGGCTCGGACCCCGGGGTCCGAGCCGTCGCGGTCCGCCGCGGCCGACGGCCCCGGCGACCTGCGCCGCATGTCCCCGCTGTCGCCCGTGGGCAGGCTCGCGGCCACCGTGGACCGGCTCAGCCGCGAGGTGCGGGCCGCCCAGGCGGAGGCCGAGGGCCGGGCCCTGATCGAGCTGGCCAAGGGCGTGCTGGTGGCCCGGCTCGGCTGCGGTCCGGCGCAGGCCGCCCGGCAGCTCGCCGAGCTCGCCGAGCAGTCCCAGGTGACGCCGCTGGAGTTCGCGGTCGACGTCATCAACCAGGCCGCCCGGGACCGGATGTCGGAGGTCACGGACGCGTTCCTCGCCGCCACCGCCGCGGCCGAGGCGGAGAAGGCCGAGCAGGCCGACCAGCAGTCCGCCGACTCCGCGGCCGTGCGGTTGCGGGCGGCCGAGAGCGGCGCGCTGGCCGCGGACGACACCCAGGCCGTCGCCGACGCCCTGCTGGAGCAGGCGCTGCGCCCGCTCGGCGCGGTGGCCGTGGCCATCTGGGCGGCCGGCTCCGACGGCTCGCTCACGTTGGCCGGCAGCGCGGGCTTCTCGGCCGCGGAGGCCACCCGCTGGCGCTACGTGCCGCCGGACGTGGCGACGGTGGCGCGGCGCGGCCTGACCGAGCGGGCGGGCCAGTGGATCACCTCGCTGGCGGAGACCGGGCTGCCCAGCGTGGGCCGGCACCAGTACCCGGACGGCGGCCGGGCCGCCGTGCCCGCCGGTACGGGAGGACGCATCCACGGCGTGCTGGAGATCGCCTGGCCGCAGCCCCTGCCCGAGCAGCCGCCCCAGGTGGTGCGCCAGGTGGAGGCCCTGGCGGAGCTGTGCGCGCACACGCTGGAGACGTACACGCCGCCGAACGGCGCCGGGCCGGAGCCGCGGGTGCTGCCCGACGCGGCGGAGCTGATGGACCTGGCGGACGGGCTGCACGACCCAGCCCTGGTCCTGGTGCCGCACCTGGACGCCGCCGGGCACCTGGCGGACTTCCGCATCCAGCACGTGAACAACCGCTTCCTGGACCCCGCCGGACGGCCGCGGGCCGTCGTGGGCGGCGCCCTGCTGCTGGAGGCCTATCCGATGGCCGCCGGGGACAGCGAGCTGTTCCGGAGCGTGGAGCGGGTGTACGCCACCGGCGAGTCGTTCCGGGCCCGGCGGATGAACCTGACCGCGCTGGTCGACCAGGTGCCGCTGTCGGCGATCGCGGACATCAGCATCAGCCGGCACGGCAACGCCGTCCTGCTCATCTGGCGCATCGAGGACGAGACGGCCCGGCTGGCCAGCCTCCTCCAGCACGCCCAGCGCCTCGGGCGCATCGGCGGTTTCGAGGAGAACCTGCTGACCGGCGAGATCACCTGGAACGGACAGCTCTTCGACCTGTACGGGCGTCCGCAGACGAGTACGCCGGTGCCGCTTGAGGAGCTGGCCGCCCACGCCCACCCGGACGACGCCGTCCCCATCGGCCGGTTCCTGCGCACGCTGCTGCACCACCGCAGGCCGGCGTCGGCGGCGTTCCGGCTGCAACGGCCGGACGGCGTGACCCGGCACGTGCGGGTGGTGGCCGAACCCGTCCTGGACACCGACGACCGCCTCCTCGTCGTGCGCGGCGCGTACCAGGACATCTCGGCCCAGCACTGGACGGAGGTGGCACTCGCCGCGACCCGCGACCAGCTCGCGCACACCGAGCAGCAGGCCGTCGAACGCGCCCGGCTGACCCTTCAGCTGCAGCACGCCATCATGCCGCCCGCCCATACGCCGCTCAAGGTGCCGGACCTCCAGGTGGCCGTCCGATACCGCCCGGCGGAGACGGAGCAGCTGGTCGGCGGCGACTGGTACGACGCGGTGATGCTGCCGAACCGCATGGTGCTGCTGTGCGTGGGGGACGTGGCCGGGCACGGCATAGAGGCCGCGACGAGCATGGTCGTGCTGCGCAACGCGCTGCGCGGACTGGCCGTGACGGGCGCGGGGCCGGGGCAACTGCTGTCCTGGCTGAACATCGTGGTGCACCATCTGACGGGCGGGGTCACGGCGACCGCGGTGTGCGGCCTGTACGACCCGGCCCGGCGCACGCTGCGCTGGGCCCGCGCGGGGCATCTGCCGCCGGTGCTGGTGAGGGGGCCGGAGGCGCAGCCCCTGCCGCTGGTGCGGGGCATGCTGCTGGGCGCGGTGGCGGAGGCCGTGTACGAGGAGGACGAGGTGCAACTGGCCGCCGAGGACACGCTGCTGATGTACACCGACGGCCTGATCGAGCGCCGTGACCGCTCGGTGGAGGAGTCGCTGACGCACCTGCTGAGCAGTGCCCGTCTCAGCCCCAGGTCCCTGGACCAGCACCTGGACCGTCTGCTCACCTACAGCAGGTCGGACACGGACGACGACACATGTCTCGTGGGCATCCGGGTGGGGTGATGTGTGCTCCTGGGATTCGGGGGTAGACGCCGGGCGCGGTGAGCGGTGTTCGCGGACGAGGGGCATGGCGCACGGTGGGGATTTCGCTCACCGGACGTGCCCCTCGTCCGCGGACTGCGCAGTCGCTCACGGGGGTGGCCCAGCCCCTGGCCGTCAGGATCGTTGGAGGTACACGTGCCCATTGCCCAGAACCCGCTGTCCGTCGAGGTGACGCTGCCCCGGGAGGACGTCGCGCTGCTCAAGGTGGAGGGCTACCTGGACGTCGACACGGCGACCGAGTTCCAGCACCACCTGGCCAACCAGCTGCACCACGGCCGCCGGCACTTCCTGCTGGACCTGTCGGACGTCCCGTTCATGGACTCCTCCGGGATGAACATCATCCTCCGGGTCTACCAGGAGGCACGCGACCTGCCGGGCAGCGTGCACATCATCTCGCCCGCGCCGGCGGTGCTGCGCATCCTCGACCTGACCGGTGTGAGCATCACCGTGCCGGTGTCCGACAGCGTCGAGGAGGCCCTCGCCCGCGTCGACCGACAGCCGGGCGGTCCGGAGGTCCCGGAAGCCTGAGCCGGCACGCCCCGCCGCTCATCCGGGCCGCTCGTGCGGGAGCAGGTGTCGTACGAGGTGGACGGGTGGATACAGTTGTCGCCCGGCAGAGTCACGTCGCCGTCACGTTGCCCGAGGGGTCGGTACGGCGCAGCGCGGATGAGGAGTGGAGCAAGTGCCGGAGCAGGCGGAGGGAACGGCCGGGTCGGCGACGCGGGAGGTCAGGGATTTCCTGCGGCGTCACCGTGAGCAGATCGCCCAGCGATGGGCCGACGAGCCCTTGTTCCGGGCGGTGTTCACGGTTTCGCGGGACGAGGCGGTCGAGGCGGGGAAGTCCGTGGTGGACGCCCTGGCCCAAGTCGCGGACGCCTCCCGGGTGGAGGACCCGGACGCCGCTGGGTTCACCACGGTGCGCGAGCAGTTGGCGAGGATGGGGGCGGCCCGTTCCCGCGCCGGACTGAGCACGGCCCAGGTGTCGAGCGAGCTGGCCGCCCTGCGACCGCCGGTCGAGAAGCTGCTGCTCGCCGACCTCCCGGACGCCCCGGCCGAGCACGTGAGGGACTGTGTCACCACGCTGAGCGTCCTGCTGGGCACCCTGCGGGTGGTGGTCATGCAGACGGCGCTGAGCGAGGGGCAGGCGCTGATCGACCGGCAGCGGCTGCAGCTGCTGGAGGTGGCCACGCCCGTCATCAAGCTGTGGGACGGCATCGTGGCCGTGCCGCTGATCGGGACGCTGGACAGCGCCCGCAGCCAGGTAGTCATGGAGACCCTGCTGGAGTCCATCGTCGAGCAGCAGGCGCGCTACGCGATCCTGGACATCACCGGGGTGCCGACGGTCGACTCACTGGTGGCCCAGCACCTGATGAAGACGGTCGCCGCGGCCCGCCTGATGGGTGCCGAGTGCATCGTCTCCGGCATCCGGCCCGCGATCGCGCAGACGATGGTCCACCTCGGCCTGGACCTGGGCACGGTGGTGACCCGGGCGAGCCTCGCCGACGCGCTGGGCTACGTGCTGCACCAGCTCGGCGTCGGCATCGTGAACCCCGTCACGAACGGTCCGGTCGCGCGGTGAACGAGGCTTTCCCCGGGCCCCACGCGGGTCCCGCGACGGGTCATGTACCGGTCCTGCGGCTGGGTGAAGTCCTGCTGGTCACCCTCCAGGGGGACCTGTACGACAGCACGGCGCAGCGGCTCCAGGAGGACCTCGCCGAGACGATCGTGCGCACCGGGGCCACCGGCGTGATCATCGACATCTCCGGCGTGGAGATCGTCGACTCGTTCCTGGGCCGGGTGCTGGCCGAGATCGCCGGGCAGACCGGTCTGCTGGCCGCGCGCACCGTCGTGGTCGGCATGCGGCCGGCGGTCGCCATCACCCTGGTGGAACTGGGTCTGCTGCTGCCGCGGGTGCACACCGCGCTCAGTACCGAGGCGGCGATGGACCTCCTCGCGGGGCAGGCACCGTCGGCCCGCTTCGGCGGACTGCGCCAGGAGAGTCCGTGATGCACACTGCCGCGGGCGCTCAGGCCCGCCTGCCGATCCAGTCGGACTTGGATCTGGTGTGGGTGCGTCAGCACGTGCGGCAGGCCGCCGCCCAGCTCGGTTTCGGGCTGGTGGACCAGACCAAGCTGGTCACTGCGGCCAGCGAACTGGCCCGCAACACGCTCGTGTACGGCGGCGGCGGAACAATGGACACGGAGACCCTCACCCAGGGCGGCACGCGGGGCCTCCGGCTCACCTTCAGCGACGAAGGTCCCGGCATCGCCGACGTGGAGCAGGCCCTCAGCGACGGTTTCACCTCCGGTGACGGACTCGGCATGGGGCTGGGCGGTGCCCGGCGCCTGGTGCACGAGTTCGCCATCGACAGCGCGCCGGGCACCGGGACCACCGTGCGGGTGACGTCCTGGGTGGGCCGTCCGCCGCGCCCCCGAGAGGAGGCCTGATGCCCCGCGTGTGGGACGTACCCGTGCACGACTCGACCCGGGTGCGCGACGCCCGGGTGGCCGCCGAGCACGCGGCGGCCCTGGCCGGGCTGGACGAGCAGTGCACCGCCTCCGCGGCGCTGGTGGCGACCGAGCTGGCCACCAACCTGCTCAAGCACGCCGGAGGCGGTCAGGTCCTCATCGACGTGGTGGCCCCGCCCGTCCTCACGGCCGGCCGGGACGAGGCCAGGGCCGTGCAGATCACGACGGTCGACCACGGTCCGGGCATCGCCGACGTGCCCACCGCGCTGAGCGACGGTTTCACCACCACGGCGTCGCTCGGCGCGGGCCTGGGCACCTGTGCGCGCCTCGCCGACGACTTCGAGGTCCACAGCGTCCCGGGCCGGGGCACCGTGGCGCTCGCCCGGATCGGCGGCGCGCCCCGGGCCCGTGCCGTCGGGAAGGACCCGGTGGCGGGCGTACGGGCCGGTGGCGTGAACGTGCCGTTCGCGGGCGCCGACTACTCGGGCGACGCCTGGGCCTGGGTGCGCACCGAGGACCGCGTGACGCTCATGCTGGCCGACGGGCTGGGGCACGGCCCCGAGGCGGCCCGGGCCTCGTCGGCCGCGGTGGAGGCGCTGCGCGGCGCCGCCCACCTGGTGCCCTCCGAGGCGCTGAAGCGCCTGGACGCGGCCCTGGCCGGCACCCGCGGCGCGGCCGTCGCCCTCGCCCAGGTCGACACGCGGGCCGGGCGGCTCAGGTTCGCCGGCATCGGCAACATCGGCGCCCGGCTCTGCGCGGGCGGCACCTGGCGGGCGCTGGTGTCCCAGCCCGGCATCGTCGGCACCCACCGGCCGACGAGGGTGCGCGACGAGGAGCGGGAGTGGGCGGACGACCGGGTGCTGATCCTGCACAGCGACGGCCTGCCGAGCCGCTGGACGCCCTCGCCCGACGCCTGTGCCCCGGACGTCGACCCGGCCGTGACGGCTGCCGTGACGATCCGTGACGCCAGCAGTTCCGCCCGCCCGGTGCGGGACGACACCGCCGTCGCCGTCCTGACCTCGACCCCGCCGGACCGCCCATGACCCGTACCTGGCAGATCACCGGCGTCACCGACGCCGCCCGGGCCCGGATCGCCACCGCCCGGCTGGCCGCGGCCTACGGTGTGCCGCCGCTGGAGCGCACGCGGCTGGCGGCCTCGCTGAGCACGCGGCTGCGGCAGTGCCTGACCAAGGGCGGCACCTGGCGGCTGACCCTGGAGGCGGCCACGGCGCCCGCCGGGACGCCGGACGCCGGGCAGGGCGTGCTGATCGCTGTCGTGACGCCGGCGCGTGAGGCCGCGGCCGACGGGGAGCCGCCGTGGCGGATGACGGTGCCCCGTCCCGAGGCGGTCCCGGCCGTCGGCGAGGGCACCGTGGCGGACGACCCCGCCGCGCTGGCGGAGGCCCTGCTGGGCGCCGACGAGGACACGGCGCTGGTGCTGGACCGGCTCGGCGAGCAGGAGGCCCTCGTCGCCTTCCACCGGGAGGAGCTCCAGCAGACGAACCAGGGCGTCGTGGCGCTGCACGCCGAGCTGGACGCCGCCGGACGGGCCCAGCGGGAGGCGTTCGCCGCCGAGCGCAAGGCTCGCACCGAGGCGGAGAACGCCCGTCGCAGACTGACGTTCCTGGCGGACGCGAGCGCGGTGCTCAACGCCTCGCTCGACCACCACGAGATCGTGCGCCGCCTGCCGGACCTGCTCGTGCCCGAGTACGCCTCCGGCGTCGACGTCTGGATCTTCGACCAGGAGGGCGACCGGAACCGGCCCCCGGTGCACGCCTCCGCGGCTGTGGCCGCGGCCCGCACCGGACGGCCGCAGTACGCCGCCGCGCGGCCGGGAGGCCTGCCGGGCGTCGACGACCAGCCGCCGTCGGCGCTGGACCCGGACCGCCCCCTGCTGTGCATCCCGCTGCCGACCCGGGGGTCGGCCCTCGGGGTGCTGACGCTCACCCAGCCCGGGGAGCAGTGGGACCCCGACGACGCCGTGATGCTGATCGAGCTCACCCGGCGGGCCGCCATCGCGATCGACCACGCCCAGCGCTACCAGCACAACCGCGACATCGCCGAGACCCTGCAGCGGGCCCTGCTGACCGAGCTTCCGGCGCCGCCCGGCCTCGGCCTGGCCGCGCGCTACCTGCCGGCCACGCACGGACTGAACATCGGCGGTGACTGGTACGACGCGTTCCGCCAGCCCGACGGTGGGGTGATCGTCGTGGTCGGCGACGTGACCGGGCACGGTCTGCGGGCGGCCGTGATGATGAGCCAGCTGCGGACGGCGCTGCGGGCCTACGCGGTCGACGGCGGCAGCCCGGGCCGGCTGCTGACCCGGCTGCACACGTTCCTGCACCACCTCCAGCCGGACCTGTTCGCCACGGCCGTCATCGCGCGCTTCCACCCCGACGACCCGACGATGACATGGGCGGCGGCCGGTCATCCGCCTCCGGTGCTGCGTACCCCGGACGGCCGAGTGCGCACGCTGGACGCCAAACCGGGAGCGATGCTCGGCATCCCGCTGGAGCAGGAGATCGCCGACCACACGGAACTGCTCGCGCCGGGTTCGACGCTGGCGCTGTACACGGACGGCCTGGTGGAGCGGCGGGCCCGGGGCATAGACCCGGGCATCGAGCGGCTGGCCGAGGCCCTGGGGTCCTTCTCCCCCGAGCAGCTGGACACGGACCTGGAGGGTTCGGCGGACGGCATCCTGCGGCCGCTGCTCAGCGACTCCGAGCGCGACGACGACGTGTGCCTGCTGCTGTGCCACCTCGACGGCTCCGGCTGAACCGGCGCCGTCACCACTCCCCCGCGCACCCGTTGCCGGCCGTTCACGTCCGCCCGGTGCGGTCAGGTCCCGGCCGGGGCATGGTGGTGCACAGGGTGTTTCGCCTGCCTGGCGCTCCCGGCTCGCCGAACCGCCGCCGACGCGATGGGATCGACGAGGTGCGAAGCAGCGATCCAGGGGCAGGCGAATGGCGTTCGCGGCTGACCGCCCGGAGCCGCAGAAAGGGATGAACACCGTGACACGACCCAGGATCCTGGTGGTCGGCGCAGGTTTCGCCGGCGTGGAGTGCGTCCGCCGTCTCGAGCGCAGGCTGTCCCCCCACGAGGCCGACGTCACCCTGGTGACGCCCTTCGCCTATCAGCTCTATCTGCCGCTGCTGCCCCAGGTCGCCTCGGGCGTGCTGACGCCGCAGTCGATCGCGCTGTCCCTGCGCCGCAGCAGCAGGTACCGCACCCGGATCATCCCGGGCGGGGCCATCGGGGTGGACCTCAAGGCGAAGGTCTGCGTGGTGCGGACCATCACCGGCGAGATCGTCAACGAACCCTACGACTACATCGTGCTGGCCCCCGGCAGCATCACCCGTACCTTCGACATCCCCGGGCTCACGGACCACGCGTTCGGCATGAAGACGCTCGCGGAGGCCGCCTACATCCGCGACCACGTCATCTCGCAGCTCGACCTCGCCGACGCCAGCCAGGATCCGGCCGAGCGCGCCTCCCGCCTGCAGTTCGTGGTGGTCGGCGGCGGATACGCGGGCACCGAGACCGCGGCCTGCCTCCAGCGGCTCACGCACGCGGCAGTCAAGCGCTACCCGCGCCTGGACCCGGCCCTGATCAAGTGGCACCTGATCGACATCGCGCCGAAGCTCATGCCCGAGCTGGGCGAGAAGCTCGGGCGGAGCGCGCAGGAGGTGCTGACGCGGCGCGGCATCGAGGTCTCGCTGGGCGTGTCCATCGAGAAGGCCGGGCCGGAGGAGGTCACCTTCACCGACGGCCGGGTGGTGCCCACCCGCACCCTGATCTGGACCGCCGGCGTGGTCGCGAGCCCGCTGATCGCCACGCTCGGCGCGGAGACCGTCCGGGGACGTCTCGCCGTCACCGCCGAGATGTGCCTGCCCAACCACGACGGGGTGTTCGCGCTCGGCGACTCCGCGGCCGTGCCCGACCTCGCCAAGGGCCAGGAGGGCGCCGTCTGCCCGCCCACCGCCCAGCACGCCATGCGGCAGGGCCGGCACGTCGCCGAGAACCTCATCGCCTCCCTGCGCAACCAGCCGATGCGGCCGTACGTCCACAAGGACCTCGGCCTGGTCGTCGACCTCGGCGGCACCGACGCGGTGTCCAAGCCCCTCGGCATCGAACTGCACGGCGTGCCCGCCCAGGCGGTGGCCCGCGGGTACCACTGGTCGGCGCTGCGCACGGGTGTGGCCAAGGCCCGGGTGGCGACCAACTGGCTGCTGAACGCGGTCGCCGGCGACGACTTCGTGCGCACCGGTTTCCAGGCCCGCAAGCCCGCGAAGCTCAAGGACTTCGAGTACACCGACGCCTATCTGACGCCGGAGCAGGTGCGCAAGCAGGTCGAGGGAGCGGGCCGGGCGGAGCTGTGACCCGCTGCCCGTGGCCCGCTCCCGGCATGGCATGCTGAGAAGTGGATCTAGGCGTGAAGCGGTGTGAAACGGGAGAGTGTACGGCGGCGTGAAGTCAGCGGGACGCTCGGTGCGGGCACGGCTGCGGGACGGCGTCGCCGCGTCCGATCCCGGACTGCTGCGGCTGACGGCCGGGCTGCGGACGGTGGGCGCCATCGCTCTGACGCTGGCCGTGCTGGCGTTGTCCGGGATGGACGTCAAGCATCTGGTGGCGGGCGCCATGTCGGCGATGGTCGCCACCTTCGCCATCCGCGAGAAGCAGCCCGGCGCGCAGGCCGTCACCCTGGCGCTGGGCCTGCCGGTGGCGCTGGCGGCCGTGTCGGTGAGCGCGCTGCTCACCCCACGGGTCGTCGTCGGTGACGTCTTCTTCGTCGTCCTGATCTTCTGCGCCGTGTACGGCCGCCGGTTCGGCGACCGCGGTACCGCCCTGGGCCTGATCGGTTTCCAGGTGTACTTCGTGTCCCTGTTCGTGGGCGCCAAGGTGTCGGGCCTGCCGGGCCTGTGGGCCGCGATGGCCGTGGCGTTCGCGTGCAGTGCCCTGGTGCGTTTCGCGATCGTGCCGGCGACGCCCGCGCGCGTTCTGGGGCGGTTGCGCCAGGCCTTCCGGGCCCGGCTGGCACAGCTGATCTCGGCGCAGATCGAACTGCTGGACGCCGGGCCCGACGAGATCGACAAGACATTGGAGCACCTGCGGGACGGCACCGCGCGTCTGCACGAGACGGCCCTGATGATCCAGTCCCGGCTGGAGGAGGGCACCCCCGACGCGTCCACGGCGCGTCTGGTGCAGCGCCGCATCGCGGACGCCGAGATCGCCGCCGAGCGTCTCGGCCTGCTGCTGCTGGGCGCGCGCAGCGCCGAGCGGGCGGACACCCTCACCCTGCATCTGCCGGGCGCGCCGGCCCCGGCGGTGGGGAGCACGCCCGCGCCCGGCGAGGCGACGCCGGTCGTACGCCGTGACCTGATGGCGCTGCGCGCGCTGGTGCTGCGGCCCCCCGCCGAGGCCCGCGGCACGGCGCTGGCCCACCTGCGCAACCGGCTGCTCGGCTACCGCGACGAGGAGAACCTGCCGGAGGCGACGCCCGCCGTGCAGGACGTCTTCCGGGGCATCGGGGAGACCGCCCGCGCGGTCATGGGCCTCAGGACCGCCCTGGACGGGCCGCAGGACGAGTCGGACGACAGCCCCGCCACGACCCGCTCGCGCGAGGAGCTGGACGCCGAGGACGCCGCCATCGACGCCGGCGAGGAGGCGGTGCCGGAGGAGGAGCCGGGCGGGTTGCGCAGGCCCACCACCCGCGCGGCCGTCCAGGTGGCCGTGGGGTCGTCGCTGGCCATCGTCGGCGGGGAGTTCCTCTCCTCCCAGCGCTGGTACTGGGCCGTGCTCACCTGCTGGATCGTCTTCCTGAACACCGCCTCCACCGGCGAGATCCTGGTCAAGGGCTACCGCCGGCTGCTGGGGACCATGCTGGGGGTGGTGGCCGGCATCGTGCTGGCCGGGGTCGTCGGGAACCACACCTGGACCGCGTTCGGGCTGGTGCTGCTGCTCGTCTTCGCGATGTTCTACACCGCGCCGCTGTCCTACACGCTGATGTCGTTCTTCGTGACCGCGATGCTCGGGCTGCTGTACACCCTGCTGCACACGTACAGCATGTCGGTGCTGCTGCTGCGGGTGGAGGAGACGGCGCTCGGCGCGGCCTGCGGGATCATCGCGGCGGCGCTGGTACTGCCGATCCGCACGGACCGGCGTACGAACGAGCTGCTCGGCACGGTGCTGGAACGGCTGGTCGACGTCACCGAGGGCGCCGTCGACCAGCTCAGCGGCGGGCCGGCCGCGGATCTGCTGGACACGGCGCGCGACCTGGACCAGGCGCTGGGCGATCTGCGCGGCGCCGTCCAGCCGCTCACCCACCCGATCACGCCGCTGCGGGCCCGCCGGAACACGGCCCAGTACGTGCTGGCGCTGCTGGAGACGTGCGCCTACCACGCGCGGTCCCTGGCGGCGACGGCCGAGCTGCTGCCGACCCACCCGTCGATCGCGGCCGACCCGCGGCTGCGCGGGGCGGTACGGCGCACGGTGCGCAACATCGAGGCGATCGCCGCCCGGGTCGAGGACGAACACGCCGGCACCGAGGTGGAGACCGGACCCAGCATCGCGTCGCTGCTGGAGTTCGACGCCGCCGGGGCGCCCCGGTACGGCCGTATCACCGGGCGCGTGCTGCGGCACCTGGAGCGGCTGGACGAGGCCGTGGTCGGCCTCGCCCGGCCGTTGGGCGTGCCCGTCGCGACGCCGAAGCGGTGACGGGTCAGAAGTCGCTCGGCATGCCGCTCACCTCGGCGATGCCGCGCAGCTCCTCGTTCTGCCGGTGGCGTTCCTTGAGGTAGTCGGCGATCTCGCCGAGCCGTTCGGGGTCGGAGGCGGTGGCCGCGTCCGTGACGACGCGGACGGGGCCGGTCTCGTCGGTGCTGATCTCGACGACCTCGTTGTCGAGCCGGCCGGTGACGGCGGTGGCGATGACCAGGGCGGCCTCGTCCCGGATCTCCTGGGGCAGCGCCTCGGCGTTGTCGCCGTCCAGGGAGAAGTCGATGGTGGGCATCTGGTGCTCGTCGATCGCCTGGAGGACCGGTTTCACCACGCTGAGCAGCAGCTGGTAGTCGTCGGTCTCCATGCGGAAGCGCAGCAGGTCCAGGTAGACGTCCACGGGACGTCCGTCCGGCGGAGGAATCTCGTGTTCGTTCATTCGCCCCGTGTTCCCCGTGCCGCGCGGCTCAGACCCTCACACCCTGCGCCAGCGTGCCAGGGCGAACGAGAACACGCCGAACAGCACCAGACCCGCGGCGACGAGGACCAGCAGCCACGGTCCGAGCGGGGTGCCGGCGAAGGAGCGCAGGGTGTCGTCCATGCCCTTGGCCTTGTCGGGTTCGTAGTCGACCGCGGCCTGCACGGCGAAGGCACCCGCCGCCGCGAAGACGATCCCCCGGGCCGTCCCGCCGCCGACGCCGGTGACGTCGATCAGCCGCCGTACCCGCCGGCTCAGCTCACCCAGCTTCAGCTTCTTGTGGTAGCTGCGGCGCACGGCTTGGACGGCGATCACCACCCCGGCGACGACGATCGCGGCCCCGGCCACGCCCACGGCCCACCGTCCGGCCGGCATCTCCAGCACCTTGGCCGTGACGTCCCGGGACTGCCGGTCACCGGCTCCGCCGCCGCTGCCGCGGGAACCGGCCGCGAAGGCGAGCACGGAGTAGGCGACGAACGAGTAGAAGACGCAGCGGGCGGCGGCCGGCAGGCGCTTCTTCGCGGTGTGGCCGTCCTTGCCGGTCACACCGAAGAGCGCCTCGGACAGCCGCCACAGCGCCATGCCGACGAGTCCGGCGCCCAGCGCCCACAGCAGGACGGCGCCGAACGGCTTGTCCGACAGTTCGGCCAGGGCCCCGCCGCGGTCCGCCTGGCGCTGCCCGTCGCCGAAGGCGATCCGCAGGGCCAGCAGCCCGACCAGCAGGTAGATGACTCCGCGGGCGGTCAGTCCCGCCCGGGCGGCCCCCTCGGCGGCCGATCCGTTGGCCGCCTGTCGGGCCCTGCCGCGGCCGGTGCGTGTCAGAACACTCATACGAGCCTCCCCTCCGGGACTCCGCTTGCCCCGCCTGCTCCCCCGCACACCGGGGACTTCGCGCGGCCGGTGGCGGGACGCCCGCTCAGCTCCGGCGCAGCCGGCTGCCCCGCGCGGCCCGGCCGAGGACGTGGAGGTGCTCCAGGGCGTCCAGGACCACCGTGCGGTCGTGCCAGGCGACCCAGCGGCCCGCCTCGCGGCCCAGTACGTCCAGTGCCCCGCGCTGGGCCGCGGTGAGCTCTCGCAGGGTGTGGCCGAGGTGGGCGGAGACCATGCCGACGCACCCTCCCGAGCCGGTGGTGAGCGGCACGCTGTGGCAGGAGCGGCTGCCCGCCGCGAGGATGGCCTGCCGGGCGGGTTCGGTGAAGACGGGGTCCGACTCCACGTCGCGCACGGTGACCTGGGTGACGTCCCGGGCGGCCCGGGCGCAGGAGGTGCCCTCGGGGCCGACGTGCCCGAAGAAGTCGACGAAGTCCGCGGTGAGGCCGGTGTGCTTCTCGATGCTCAGTCCGCCCCGGGCACGGTCGGCCAGCTGGACGTTGCCCATGTCGGTGCCGACCACGGCGAGCGTCTGGCTCAGTACGGCCCCGAGGACGCCGCCGCGGTTGCCGGCCCCCTGGTGGTGGGCGTCGGTGAAGGACAGCGGGGGCTGCGGCAGGCGGACGCGGCGCGGGAACCACACCTCGTCCGGCCGGTCCGGTCCCGGCGTGGTCACGAGGGCCTCGGCCAGGGTGCGTACCTTGATGTTGTAGCGCTGGGAGGCGCGCTGCATCAGCGCGAACGCCGTCTCCGCGTCGGGCAGCGCGTACCGCTCCCGCAGCATGCCCTGTGTCTGGGAGATCAGTGGGTGGACCCGGGCCCTGGCCCTCAGGTCCCGGATCTGTGCCCGCAGCCGCTCCAGTTCCTCCCCGGGGTCCCCCCGTTCGGTCGCCACCCCGTGATCGGCCGCCGTCATGCGTCCCTCCGCCCTCGTGCCTTGGACAAGCGTCTGCCCCGTATGCCGTCGCCCGGCATACGGGGCATCCACCTCGCCTTCCCCGGCTGTCGCACCGCACTCCTCGACGGCCGCGGGCGACGGCGCGACAGGGCGGGGCGGGGTGTCGATCCGTTCCCCGGGTGCGTCCCGCCGGAGCCGTCCTCACATGGTCGTGCGCCGATGGACCGTGCGCTGTCCCAGCGCCTCGTCCCGCACGCGGGCGCAGCTGCGGCTGATCAGCCGGGAGACGTGCATCTGCGAGATGCCCAGGCGGTCGGCTATCCGGCTCTGGGTCATGTCCTCGAAGAAGCGCATGTAGAGGATGGCCCGCTCCCGCTCGGGCAGCCTGCGCAGGCCCTCCTTGGCGGACTCGCGGTCGATCACGGTGTCGTACGAGGCGTCGGCCGCGCCCAGGGTGTCCGCGAGGCTGTAGCCGTCGTCGCCGGCCGACAGCTCGGCGTCCAGCGACAGGGTGCTGAAGCTCTCCAGCGCCTCCATACCTGCGCTGACCTCGTCCTCCGTGAGTCCCGTGTGGGCGGCCAGTGCCGCGACCGACGGTTCGGGGCTGCCCGGGCTCTGGGTGAGCTCGCGCCGGGCCACCCGCACCTTGTTCCGCAGTTCCTGGACCCGGCGGGGCACGCGCAGCGCCCACATCCGGTCGCGGAAGTGCCGCTTGACCTCGCCGGTGATGGTGGGCACGGCGTAGCTCTCGAAGGCGCCGCGCTCCGGGTCGAAGCGGTCGATGGCCTTCACCAGCCCCAGCGCCGCGACCTGGCGCAGGTCCTCGATGGACTCGCCGCGGTCCCGGAAGCGGCCGGCGATCCGATGGGCCATGGGCAGCCAGGCCGTGACGAGTTCGTCGCGGACGGCGTCCCGTTCGGGCCCGTCCTCCAGGACCGACAGCCGGGCGAAGAGCGCGGCGGTGTCCGGCGCGTCGTCGTGCCGACGGCGGTTGGCGGCGGCCGGACCGGCGGAGTCGTGCGCGGGCTCGGGGTTACCGGGACGAATGGTGGGCGTTTCAATGAGCATGCGGATTCGCTCCTGAACGGTGGTCTCAGGGGAACTTTCCGCGGAAGCGGCACGGTCCGGGTCTCACCCGGAGGGGCCGGAGCAGTCATACCGCTCCCGCTGCTGCGCCTCCGGTCCGAAGCACGAACTTGCGACTGCCCCCGCCCCGGTGGAACAAACTCCGCTTTTCGAAATGTACTCAGGACAGCGGAACGACGACGCTGATGCACTTGCCTCCGGACGGAAGGTCTGCCACGCGCACGTCGCGCGCCAGCCGGCAGACGATGGGCCAGCCGCGTCCGCCGACGCGCCGTCGGCCCTGCGGGTCGGTCGGTGCCACGGCGACCGGCAGGTCGGCGCTGCGGTCGCTGACCGACAGCAGGACGCCGGGACCGACCACGTCGACCTGGAAGTCGGTGATGCCGCCTCCGTGCAGGATCGCGTTGGTGGTCAGTTCCGAGGCGACGAGCACGGCGTCGGACAGGGCTCCCGCGTCGCACGGCAGGTGGCGGGTCCGGCAGCGTTCGGTGACCGCGCGCTCCACGGCGCTTCGTGCCTCGGCGGGTCTGCACGGCGGTGCCGGCCGGTGCCCGTCGGTGCCGGACCGCTCGAGGGCGAAGGGGGTGGTGTGCCTGTCATGCATCCGTCGGCTCCCTGTCGTCGAGAGGGGCGGACGGCCGGACCCCACCCGGTACGCCCGCCGCGGGCCTCGTACTTTCCGGCTGACCTCTGACCGCACCCCCAAACCTTCGGCCCTCCTTACGGCCCAACGGCCATCCGGGCGGCGTGCGGGGGTACGCGGAGTGCATGACGGATGTTGTGGACTCGGACGAACTGCTGCGCCGCATGCACCGCGCGAGGGCCTGCGCGAAGGAACAGGAACGGACGTGGCGGGCGCGAAGGGAAGAGCTGCGGTCGACCGACCCGGAGGGCTCGCGCGAGGCAGCCGTCCGGACGATGGCGTACGAGGCGGTCCTGCGGGTGCTCGACGAGGTGCTGACCCCGGGCCGGCACGCGGAGTCCGGCTGACGGACCGGGCGCGGGGCCGGGCCGCCGGTCGGATTGACGAGGGCGCGGGGCGGGAAACCGGGTCGGCATGACAGCCGACCACACCCGCGCACCCGTCCTGGAAGCCCTCTCCGACTACCGCCGCGAGGGACGGTTGTCGTTCACGCCGCCCGGTCACAAGCAGGCGCGCGGCGCCGATCCGGAGGTGCGTGAGGTGCTGGGCGACGCCGTCTTCCACGGCGACGTCCTGGCGACCGGCGGCCTCGACGACCGGCTGACCCGGGGCCGCGTGCTGCAGCGCGCCCAGGAGCTGATGGCCGACGCGGTGCACGCCGACCACACCTTCTTCTCGACCTGCGGGAGCAGCCTGTCGGTGAAGGCGGCGATGCTCGCCGTGGCGGGCCCGCACGAGAAGCTGCTGATCGGCCGGGACGCCCACAAGTCCGTCGTGGCGGGTCTGATCCTGTCCGGCATCGAGCCGGTCTGGGTGGATCCCCGCTGGGACGCCGAGCGGCATCTCGCCCATCCCCCGTCCGCCGAGGACTTCGAGCGGGCGTTCGCCGCGCATCCCGACGCCAAGGGGGCGCTGATCACCAGCCCGACGCCGTACGGAGCGAGTGCCGATCTGCGGGCCGTCGCCGAGGTGTGCCACCGCCGTTCGGCGCCGCTGATCGTCGACGAGGCGTGGGGGGCGCACCTGCCCTTCCACCCCGACCTGCCGTCGTGGGCGATGGACGCCGGTGCCGACATCTGCGTGACCAGCATCCACAAGATGGGCAGCGGCCTGGAGCAGGGCTCCGTGTTCCACCTGCGCGGCGACCTGGTCCCGCCGGAGCTGCTCGGCATGCGGGCGGACCTGCTGGGCACGACCAGCCCGTCCGCGCTGATCTTCGCCGGGCTGGACGGCTGGCGCCGTCAGATGGCGCTGCGCGGGAAGGAGATCATGGGCGGTGCCCTGGACCTGGTGGCCGAGGTCCGGGCGGCCGTCGAGGAGATCGACGGGATGCACGTGAACGGCCGGGACGACTTCTGCGGCCCGGGGCTGGCCCACGGCTTCGATCCGCTGCCCGTCGTCATCGACCTCGACGAGCTCGGCGTGTCCGGCTACCAGGCGGCGGACTGGCTCCGCGAGCACCGCGGCGTCGTCGCACACCTCACCGACCACCGCCGGATCGGCACGCAGATCTCCCACGGCGACGACCGGGAGACGGCCGGCGAGTTGCTCGCCGCGCTCAAGGACCTCGCCCGGGCTGCACCGGACCTGGACGCCGCGCCGCGGGTCGAGGTGCCGTCGCCGTCGGAGCTGCGGATGCCGCAGACGATGCTGCCGCGGGACGCGTTCTTCGGGCCGGCCGAGGCCGTGCCGCTCGAGCGGGCCGCCGGGCGGATCGCCGCGGAGATGATCACGCCGTATCCGCCCGGCATCCCGGCGGTGCTGCCGGGCGAGCGGCTGACCGAGCCCGTACTGCGGTACCTGCGCAGCGGCCTGGAGGCGGGGATGTTCCTCCCGGACCCGAGCGACCCGTCGCTGGAGACGGTCAGGGTCGTCGCGGAGGAAGGGTGCCCTCGTCACGGCGGGTGACGGGGCAGTGAAACAGGTCACGTGACCCGGTTACAGGTTCCCGGAACGCGCAGAGATGGTTTAGCGTTCATCCATACGTGGCGACGGAGTCGACGGACATGTCCTCCGTGTGTCACCGCTTACGGCCCTGGCTGGCTTCCCCCGTCCAGCCAGGGCTTTTTCATGTCCCGGTACCGCATCCCCCGGACCGGCACGGAATTCGTACAGGATTCGCCGGCCGCCGAGGTGCTCGGAGCGGCGACAGCGGCTGAAAATGGTGCAGAGGGATAGCACCGGAACCGAATCGCCGGCGAGGAGCCCCAGGTCATGACCAAAGCGATCAAACTGCTCACCGCCCTCCCCCCGCCCCAGCGCGCCCGTCTCATGGAGCTCGCCCGCGAGGTCTCCTTCCCGGAGGACGTCCGCATCTTCGAGGCGGGAGACCGGGCCGACCGCTTCTGGGTCATCCGGTCCGGCGCGGTCTCCCTGATCCAGCAGGTGACGCCCCTGCAACGGGTCACGGTCGCCAGCCTGGGCGTGGGCGACCTGCTCGGCTGGTCCTGGCTCTTCCCGCCGTACGAGTGGGACTTCGGCGCCGAGGCCTTCAGCCCGGTACGCGCCTACGAGTTCGAGGCGGCGTCGGTGCTCGCGCTGTGCGAGAGGGACCCGCAGCTCGGGATCGTGCTGGTGCGGACGGTGGCCGAGATCCTCGCGCACCGGCTGGAGGCCACCCGGGTCCGCCTCGTGGAGCACGCCGCGATGCGGGGGCGCGTGCTGTGACACGGCGTCAGACGCGGTAGCGGCGCAGCGCGGGTACGGCGGCGGCGAGGGCCAGCATCACCACGACGACCAGCAGCCCGCCGCCCGCGACGGCCTCCCGCGCACCGAAGGCGGAACCCGCGCCGCCGTGCAGGACGTCGGCGAGGCGGGGGCCGCCGGCGACGACCACCGTGAAGACGCCCTGCATGCGCCCGCGCATCTCGTCGGTCGCGGCGGACAGCAGGATGGCCCCGCGGAACACCATGGAGACCATGTCGGCGACTCCGGCGACGGCGAGGAAGGCCACCGCCAGCCACAGGCTGCCGCTCAGGCCGAAGCCGGTGATGGCCGCCCCCCAGACGACGACCGCGCCGATCACCATCCAGCCGTGCCGGCGCGCCCGGGAGAAGGTGCCGGAGAACAGCCCGCCCGCCACCGCGCCGATGGGGACGGCCGCGAACAGCAGGCCGAGGGCGAGCCCTTCGCCCCAGGGGGCGTACGTCTCGGCGGCGAGCTGCGGGAACAGGGCCCGGGGCATGCCGAGGACCATCGCGACGATGTCGGCCAGGAAGGAGAGCAGCAGCACCTTGTGCCCGGCGATGTAGCGGAAGCCGGCCACGATCTCGCGGACGCCCGCGCGCCGGACCGCCGTGGCCGCGAGCGGCGGCAGGGCGGGCAGCCGGTGGACCGCCCACACCGTGACGCACAGGGCCAGCGCGTCGATGAGATACAGCTCGGGCAGGCCGACGACCGGGATGAGGGCGCCGGCGAGCAGCGGCCCGGCCACCTGGCCGGTCTGCATGACGGTCGAACCGAGCGCGTTGGCCGCGGCGAGCTCGTCCTCGGGCACCAGGCGGGCGATGGAGGCGTTCCGGGCCGGGGCGTTGAGGCCCCAGAAGGCCTGTTGCAGCGCGAGCAGGAGCATCAGGACGGCCACCGACTCCAGGCCGGTGACGGCCTGCACCCAGAACAGCAGCGAGGTGACGGCGATACCGGTGTTGGTGATCAGCAGCAGCTTGCGGCGGTCGACGGCGTCGGCGACCGCGCCGCCCCACAGCGCGAACACGATCAACGGCACGAGGCCGGCCAGGCCGGCGGCGCCGACCCAGGCGGAGGACCCGGTGATGTCGTAGATCTGCTTGGGCACCGCGACGGCCGTGAGCTGGCTGCCGACGGCGGTGACGACGGTCGAGGACCACAGCCTGCGGTAGGCCGGACGGCGCAGGGGGCGGGTGTCCATGGCCCAGCGGCGCCGGCCGCGCCGCCGGTCCCCGGCCGGGACCTCGTCCGGGGATTCGGTGCTGCTCTCGCTCGTGTCCACGCGCTTCCTACATGCTTGATACATCTTTCGATTTCGGGCCTCACTATCGCAGCTCCGTTCGGCTGCGTTCGAACCGCGTGGCCGGTCCCGGCGCCGGCCTCGGTCACGCGCCGGCGAGGAGGGTGAGACCGAGCACGATCATGGTGGCGGCGACCAGGCCGTCCAGGACGCGCCAGGCCACGGGCCGGGCCAGGAAGCGGCCGAGGTGGCGGGCGCCGAAGCCGAGCGCGGCGAACCAGCAGAGGCTGGCGAGGGCGGCTCCCAGGCCGAAGGTCCAGCGCAGCGGTCCGCGGTCGGCGGCGACGGAGCCCAGCAGGAACACGGTGTCGAGGTAGACGTGCGGGTTGAGCCAGGTCAGCGCGAGGCAGGTGAGCACCGCGCGCCGTCGCGTGCCGGCCCCGTCGCCCTCCGCCCGCAGCGCACCGGCCGGGCGGAACACGCGCCGGGCGGCCAGGGCGCCGTAGCAGAGCAGAAAGGCGCCCCCGATCCAGGCGATGGCGGTCAGCGCCTCCGGCCAGGCCACCACCACCGCGCCGACTCCGCCGACGCCGAGGGCGATGAGGACGGCGTCGGACAGCGCGCAGATGCCGACCACGGCGAGGACCGCGTCGCGGCGGATCCCCTGGCGCAGGACGAAGGCGTTCTGGGCACCGATGGCGACGATGAGCGAGAGGCCGGTGCCGAAGCCGGCGGCCGCGGCGGTGAGTGCGTTGGGCATGCCCCCGACGCTAAGCGGGACGATCACCGGACGTACAGCTAAAGATTCTTACGTAACATCAGCGGAGCTTATGAAAGGGGCGGAACGGTGACTACCGGGGCGACGACGGTGCCGGCGGACCTGCCACTGGACCAGGTGCGCACCCTGCTGGCCGTGGTGGACGAGGGCACGTTCGACGCGGCGGCCGCCGCGCTGCACATCACCCCGTCCGCGGTCAGCCAGCGGGTGAAGGCGCTGGAGCAGCGCACCGGGCGTGTGCTGCTGCTGCGCACCAAGCCGGTGCGGCCCACGGAGTCCGGGGCGGTGCTGGTGCGGCTGGCCCGGCAGATGGCCCGGATGGAGCGGGACGCCCGCGCGGAGCTGGGGCTGACCGGTGCCGGGGAGCCGACCCGGGTCTCGGTGGCCGTCAACGCCGACTCGCTCGCGACCTGGTTCCTCGGCGCCCTCACGCGTATTCCGCCGGAGTCCCGGCTCTGCTTCGAGCTGCGCCGCGAGGACGAGGACCACACGGCGGCCCTGCTGCGCGAGGGGGTGGTGATGGCCGCGGTGACCTCCTCCCCCGATCCGGTGCCGGGCTGCACCGTCCGGTTCCTGGGCCGGATGCGCTACCGGCCCTGCGCCGCCCCGGACTTCGCCGCCCGGCAGCTGGACGGGCCGCTGGGGGACGCGCTCGCCACGGCTCCCGTGGTGGTGTTCGACCGGCGGGACGACTTCCAGGACGCCTTCGTGCGACGGCTCGGGCATGACGGCGCCGGGCCGGCGCGGCACTACGTGCCGACCTCGGAGGGTTTCGTGCAGGCGGTCGCCGCCGGGCTCGGCTGGGGCATGGTGCCGCAGCCCCAGGCGGAGCCCCTGCTGCGCACCGGCCGGCTCGTCGACTTCGCACCGGAGTCGGCCGTCGACGTCCCGCTGTACTGGCAGCAGTGGAAGCTCGACTCCCCCGCCCTGGCGGCGGTGGCCGACGCGGTGGTGAGGGCGGCGGCCGAGGCGCTGCGCGACTGAGTGCACGGCGAGACCGGCGCGATACCGCCGGTTTCACTCCGCGGTCGACAGGTCACCCGAAGCGGAGTAAGGCATTCACGAGGGCACGACACGATTCGAACGCAGGTGACTACTGATGGACAACTGGCGCGAGCACGCCGCGTGCCGCACGGAGGACCCCGACCTGTTCTTCCCGATCGGCACCACCGGCCCGGCCCTGATGCAGACCGAGCAGGCGAAGGCGGTCTGCAGGCACTGCCCCGTCCAGGAGCAGTGTCTGCAGTGGGCGCTCGACACGGGACAGTCCCTCGGTGTCTGGGGCGGGACCAGCGAGACGGAGCGCCGTGCGCTCAAGCGCCGCGCGGCGGCACGCCGGCGCTCGGGATGAGCGCGGGCCCTGGGCGGCCGGTACGTCGCGGCGCACCCCGGGACCCGGGAGGCACCTCCGCCTCCCGGGGTTCCCGCACCGTGCCTTCCCGGGGCGGCCGGTGGGCTCAGGCGGTCTGCCGTGCCGCGGCCCGGCCCGCCGCCCGTCCGGAGAACAGGCAGCCGCCGAGGAAGGTGCCCTCCAGCGCGTTGTAGCCGTGCACCCCGCCGCCGCCGAAGCCGGCCACCTCGCCGGCCGCGTACAGGCCCTCGACCGGTGTGCCGTCGGCGCCCAGGGCACGCGAGTCCAGGTCGGTCTGGATGCCGCCGAGGGTCTTGCGCGTCAGGACGTGCAGCTTGACGCCGATCAGCGGGCCCGCCTCCGGGTCGAGGATGCGGTGCGGGGCCGCGACCCGGCCGAGGCGGTCGCCGATGTAGCGGCGGGCGTTGCGGATGCCCTGGACCTGGGCGTCCTTGGCGTACGGGTGGGCCATCTGGAGGTCACGGGCCTCGATCTGACGCCGGATCGGGGCGGCCTCCAGGAGGGGCTTGTCGGTGAGCGCGTTCATCCGGTCGACGAGTTGCTCCAGGTCCGTCGCGGTCACGAAGTCGGCGCCCTGGCGCAGGAAGGCGTCCACCGGGCCCGGGGCGCCCTTGCCGAGGACGCGCTCGCGCAGGAATCCCGCGCGGTCCTTGGCGGTGATGTCGGGGTTCTGCTCGGAGCCCGAGAGGGCGAACTCCTTCTCGACGATCTTCCGGGTGAGGATAAACCAGGAGTGGTCGTGGCCCGCCAGGTCGTCGGCGGTGCGCAGGTGCCGCAGCGTGCCGAGGGTGTCGTAGCCGGGCAGGTACGGCGCGGGCAGGCGGCGCCCGAGGGCGTCGAACCACATCGACGACGGCCCGGGCAGGATGCGGATGCCGTGGCCGGGCCAGATCGGGTCCCAGTTGCGCAGGCCCTCGGTGTAGTGCCACATCCGGTCGCGGTTGACCAGGCGGGCCCCCGCCTCGGCGCTGATGTCCAGCATCCGCCCGTCGACGTAGGCGGGGACGCCGGTGACCATCTCGGCGGGCGGCGTGCCGAGGCGTGCGGGCCAGTGGCGGCGCACGATGTCGTGGTTGGCGCCGATGCCGCCGGAGGTGACGACCACGGCCTGGGCGGTCAGTTCGAACTCGCCGGCCGCGTCGCGGTTGGAGGCGACCCCCCGGGGCGAGGAGTCCGCGGCGAGGACCGTGCCGCGCACGCCGCGCGCGGTGCCGCCCTCGACGACCAGGTGGTCGACGCGGTGACGGTGGTGGAAGGTCAGCAGGCCGTCGCGCGCGGCCTGCTGCGCGTACCGCACGAACGGCTCGACGACTCCGGTGCCGGTGCCCCAGGCGATGTGGAAGCGGGGCACCGAGTTGCCGTGCCCGCCGGCCGTGAGGTCACCGCGTTCGGCCCAGCCGACGGTGGGCAGGAAGGAGATGCCGTGCCCGGCCAGCCAGGACCGCTTCTCCCCCGCCGCCCACTCGACGTACGCCCGTGCCCAGCGCACCGCCCAGGAGTCCTCGTCCTCGGTCCGGTCGAAGCCGGCGCTGCCCTGCCAGTCGCTCCAGGCCAGGTCGAAGGAGTCCTTGACGCCGAGGCGCCGCTGCTCCGGGGAGTCGACGAGGAAGAGGCCGCCGAAGGACCAGAAGGCCTGTCCGCCGAGGTTGGCCGCGTTCTCCTGGTCGACCAGCGCGACCCGGCGGCCCCGGCTGGTCAGCTCGTGCGCCGCGACCAGGCCCGCGAGGCCCGCTCCGACCACGATGACGTCGGCGTCCATGGCGCCCGTCCCTTCCTCGTCCGTCTTCTCAGTGGGTGTTGCCTGTGGTGCCGGGGGCGGTGCTCCCGTCGACGAGCAGCGCGGTGAGCAGCCGGCCCAGCCAGCCCCGCGCGTGCTCGGCGTCCCGGTCGAGCAGCAGTTGCGTGGTGACGCCGTCGTAGGCGGCGACCACGGCGTGCGCGGCGGCCTCCGCGTCGCCGAACACGGCGGGCAGCGGGGTGTGCGCGTGCGCCCGCGCGAGGCGGTCGGCGATCGCCCGGCGCAGGCGCGCCCGGTGCTCCAGCAGCGTCCGTGCCACGTCCGGGTCGCGGGCGGCGTGCACCAGGAAGTCCGTCTTGACCAGGAGCCAGTCCCGGTCCAGCAGCAACACCTCGGTGACCCGGCGCACGGCGGCCGGAACGTCGAGGTCCGGCCCGTCGAGGGCGAGGGCGCCGGACACCTGGTCAGCGATCAGCTCGGCCCGTTCGCGGTAGAGAGCGAAGAACAGCTCGTCGAGGCTGTCGAAGTTCGAGTAGAAGGCGCCCCGGCTGTAGCCGGCGGCTTCGCAGACCTCCTCGATCGAGACCCGGCCGAACCCCTTGGCGGCGAACACGGCGAACGCCGCGTCCAGCAGGTTCGCGCGGGTCCGCGCGCGCCGCCTGGTCACGCGCCCGGCCGCCTGCCCCACCGGCATGCCCGCACCGCCTCTCCGCCGTTCGATACGCGAATGTATCGAATACACCGGTGTATCGAAAGGGTCCGGACACACCGGTGTCCGGACCACGCCGACGTACAGGCGGAGAACGGCGGCCGGGGAGGACGCGGCTGCGCGGCACGGCCTCGCGG
>NZ_JBHXFL010000058.1:0-40542 GCF_042724095.1 Streptomyces sp. NPDC127100 | reverse complement strand
GGCCCGGCCCGGGGGGGGGGCCCCGGCCCCCCCCCCCCCCCCCCCACGCCGGACTCCCCTCGGAGCCGGACCCTGTCGTGCCGTCAGCGCCGCAGGGTCAGCAGACCCGGACGGTAGGGCAGGAGGCCGTAGTCGCCACCGGAGCTGGGGCTGCGTCCCTGGTAGAGCAACTGCAGATTGCAGGGATCGACGGTCATGGTCTGATCCGGGCTGGTGCGGATCAGTTCGCCATGGCTGATGTCGTTGGTCCAGGTGGCGCCGCTGTTGGCCTTGCCGGCGAACGGGTTGCTCTCGGTCGCGGCCTGGGGTGTCCATGAGCCGTTCAGGCTGGTGGCCGTGAACGAGCGGAAGTACCGGCCCTGCGAGCCGATCGCCTCGACGATCATGAGGTAGCGGTTCTGGCCCTGCAGCTTGTAGACCTGCGGGGCTTCGAACAGGTTGTTGGTCGTGTCGCTCATGACCACGGTCGAGGCAGAGCCGAAGCTTCCGGGGAAGTTCCCGATCGGCATGGCGGCCCGGTAGATCCTGCCGTTGTCGCCGGCGAAGAACAGGTACATGTTCGTGCCGTCACCGATGAGTGTCTGGTCGATGGGTCCGGTTCCGGAGCCGGAGATGCTTCCGGAGAAGAGCACCTGCTCGGACGACCAGCCGTTCGGATTGGTGGGGTCGCTCGACGTCCGGTAGGAGAAGGCGGTCCCGCCCCACTGGTAGGCGAGGACCCAGATGTTCTTCGGCGCGAAGTAGAACAGCGTGGGTGCGACCGTGGAACCGGACATCGTGTTCTGCCCGGCCGAGGCCATCTCCGACCAGTTGGTGAACAGGCCGAAGTTCATCGAACCCCACCTCGTCCCCGTGTCGTGCGTGGTCGCGTAGACGAGTTGCCTGCCGTTGTACGGGGCGACGGTGAAGTCCTTGAGCGAGACCCACCCCTGCTTGGGCTGCGCCAGCGCGCCCGTGGAGGTCCAGCGGTAGGCCGACGGGAGTTCGCACGAGCCGGGGGTGCCGGCGCCGACCTTGACGAGCTGCCACTGCTGGTTGGCGCCGCCCCAGTCGTCGTACTGGACGACGTTCGCGTTGTCGGCGGTGGAGCCCCCTTGCACTTCGAGGGCCTTGTTGCTGTGGCGCGAGATGATCCGCACGTAGCCGTCCGGGCTGTCGGCCAGCCGCCACTGCTGGTTGGTGGCGTTCAGGTCGGCCCACTGGACGATCGGGCCACCGTTCGCGGTGGACCAGTTGTGGACGTCCAGCACCTTGCCCGAGTGGCGGGACTTGATGCGGTAGTAGCCGTCCCCGGAATCGACGAACTGCCACTGCTGCTGGGCCTGGTCGTTCCTGGTCCACTGGGTGATGCGGGCGCCGTCGTCGGTCGCCAGGTTGTAGACGTCAAGGGCTTTGCCGCTGTTGCGGTTGACCAGTACGTACGAGGCGTTGGGGTCGACGGTCGCGGCCTCGGCGGGCTGGGCACCGAGGAAGGCGGCCACCAGCAGCAGGGGCGCGAGGACGCCGAGTAAGCGTCTCGGACGGATCGGGGACAGGTGGCGAAACCGCATGGAGGGCCTCCTTGGGGGGTGAGGTTCGGGGGGTGAGGTGACGCCGATGTACACGGAGCGGTAGCCACGCCGAGGCAAGGACGGGTTCGAAACTTTCGAAGCTAATCCGATTCTGTGACGGCACAAGCTAGGAAGGCAGGGTGCTCCGGTCAAGGCCTGTTGCCGATCTGCCCGCTAATGATTTCTCCCTCTGGCCTTGGCGCAACTGCGGTATGGCTGGTCGACCCGAGGTTTTGGCCACGCAAGGTGAGTATCGAAAGTTTCGATAGAAGTCCGGCAACTTTCCCTGCCCGAGAGGGTTGACGAGTCACCGTCAAGCCTCAATCATCCTGTCTGGTGAACCGACCGTAGTACGAGATTTCGAACGAATCCCGCGACCGCAGTGTCCGGTGATCCGTCATTCCTGCCTTGGAGGCACAGCAGTGGGCTCCTACGCACTTCCCAGACCCGTCCTCCGACGGAAGATCCGCATCCTGTTACCGACGCTGGTCGCCGGCGCCCTCGGTGTGGTCGGCGCAGTCGTCGCACCGACGACCGCACACGCCGCCGAGAGCACGCTCGGCGCCGCGGCGGCGCAGAGCGGCCGCTACTTCGGCACCGCCATCGCCTCCGGCAGACTGAGCGACTCGACGTACACGTCGATCGCGGGCCGTGAGTTCAACATGGTGACGGCCGAGAACGAGATGAAGATCGACGCCACCGAACCGCAGCGGGGCCAGTTCAACTTCCAAGCCGCCGACCGCGTCTACAACTGGGCGGTGCAGAACGGCAAGCAGGTGCGCGGGCACACCCTGGCCTGGCACTCCCAGCAGCCCGGCTGGATGCAGAGCCTCAGCGGCAGCGCGCTGCGCCAGGCGATGACCGACCACATCAACGGCGTGATGGCCCACTACAAGGGCAAGATCGCCCAGTGGGACGTCGTGAACGAGGCCTTCGCCGACGGCAGTTCGGGAGCCCGGCGCGACTCCAACCTGCAGCGCACCGGCAACGACTGGATCGAGGTCGCCTTCCGCACCGCGCGCGCCGCCGACCCGTCGGCCAAGCTCTGCTACAACGACTACAACGTCGAGAACTGGACCTGGGCCAAGACCCAGGCCATGTACTCCATGGTCCGGGACTTCAAGCAGCGCGGCGTGCCGATCGACTGCGTCGGCTTCCAGTCGCACTTCAACAGCGGCAGCCCCTACAACAGCAACTTCCGCACCACCCTGCAGAGCTTCGCCGCCCTCGGCGTCGACGTGGCCATCACCGAACTCGACATCCAGGGCGCCTCGTCCACGACCTACGCCAACGTGGTCAACGACTGCCTGGCCGTCTCGCGCTGCCTCGGCATCACCGTCTGGGGCGTGCGCGACAGCGACTCCTGGCGGTCGGGGGACACGCCGCTGCTGTTCAACAACGACGGCAGCAAGAAGGCGGCGTACACCGCCGTGCTGAACGCCCTCAACGGCGGCTCCGGCGGCGACCCGGACCCGGAGCCCGGTGACGGCGCCGCGATCAAGGGCGTCGGTTCGGGCCGCTGCCTGGACGTGCCCAACGCCGGCACCACCGACGGCACGCAGGTCCAGCTCTACGACTGCAACGGCCGCACCAACCAGCAGTGGACGCTGACCAGCTCCGGTGAGCTCAGGGTCTACGGCGACAAGTGCCTGGACGCCGCCGGCACCGGCAACGGCTCCAAGGTGCAGATCTACAGCTGCTGGGGTGGCGACAACCAGAAGTGGCGCCTGAACTCCGACGGCACCATCGTCGGCGTCCAGTCGGGCCGCTGCCTCGACGCGGTCGGCGCCGGCACCGCCAACGGGACGCAGATCCAGCTGTACGCCTGCGGCGGCGGGAGCAACCAGCGCTGGACCCGCGCCTGACGAGGCCGGCCACGAAGAGACCGCCGATGCCCGCGAGGGCCGCCGCCGAGCCGGCGGCGGCCCTCGCCGAAGCGCAGGGCGGGGCCCTCTCCTCGCAGTGCACGAGTGCCTCGCCCGGCGCCGCCAGGGTTCCCGGACAGGACGTGGCCGCGTTCCGGCGGACCAAGCCGTCGCTCTCTACCCGCTCGGTCAGGTCGGCGACATCGATCGGGCCCCTGGGTACCCGGACCATTCGTCGGTCAGTCGTCCGTCCGGCGGGCGGTCGCGCCCTGGACGCCGCCACGGGTGTGCACGTACAGCCGGCGCCGGTCGCCGACGTCGACCGGCTGCGGCAGGGGAAGTTCGTAGCGCACCGGCCGGGCGTGGTCGGCCAGTTGGCGGCTGGGGTTGTAGACCTGGTTGAACTTCCACAGCATGCGCGCGAAGTTCGTCTGCCCGTGCAGCAGGTTGCGCCCCAGGATACGAGCGGCGCCGAAGGCGGTGCGCAGGCCCAGGTGCTTGCGGTTGATCACGGCCTGCGTGCGGACCAGTTCCTCGTAGAACCGTGCCAGCGGCAGCGTGGTGGGCACCACGGCGTGCTGGATGTCGAAGAGCCGGTAGTCGCGGGTGGTGAGCCTGCGTGACTCGGTGTGCCAGATCTCCGTGCCGGGGTAGGGCGTCATCACGGTGAAGTGGACGATCTCCGGGACCGAGAGTGCGAACTCCCGCACCACCCGGAAGCGCTCCTCGTCCCAGCCGGGATCGACGATCAGGTTGATGGCGACCTGGATGCCCATGCGGCGGGCCGTTTCCAGGGCGCGGAGGTTCTCGTCAGGGCTGATCCGCTTGCGGAACAGGTCCAGTCCCTCCGCGTCGATGGCCTCCATGCCCAGGAACATGTAGCGCAGGCCCAGCCGTGCCCACCTTTCGAAGACCTCGGGGTGGCGCAGCAGCACGTCGCTGCGTGTCTCCAGGTAGTACTGCTTGCGGATGCCGCGCCGCTCCACCTCGGCGGCGATGGCGTTGCCGTGGTCCGGTTTGATGAAGGCCACGTCGTCGACGATGAACACGTTCGGTTCCCGGATCCGCGCCAGGTCCTCGGCCGCCGCCTCGGGGGAGGCCTTCCGGTAGCTGCGGCCGTAGAACGTCCAGGCGGAGCAGAACGAGCAGTCCCAGGGGCAGCCGCGCGTGAACTCGACGGAGGCGCACGGGTCCAGCTCGCCGATGAAGTAGCGGCGGCGGTTGCGCATCAGGTCGCGGGCGGGGAGCGGCGTGTCGATGCCGTGCATCATCAGCGGCGCGGGTCCGCGTCCGGCGGCGGTGATGATGCCCGGGACGCCGCCCACCCCGCCGTCGCGCACCGCCTCCAGCAGTGGGGTGATCGCCGGCTCGCCCTCGCCCCGGACCACCGCGTCCACCGCCCCGGCCGCCTGCTCCAGTACGTCCTCCGCGACGAAGGAGACGCTGTGTCCGCCGAAGAAGACGAAGCAGCCCGGAACCTCTCGCTTCACCTTCGCGGCCAGGTCGATCGCCTCTGGGATGTTCGCCAGGTAGTTCAGTGAGAAGCCGACGGCCTCGGGCAGGAACGACCGGATCTCGTCGCGCAGCCGTGTCACCGGCAGCACCTGGAGGTCCACGACCCGCACCTCGTGGCCGGCCTCCAGGGCGGCGCCGGCCACCCTTTCCAGGCCGAGGGGCTCCAGCCGCAGGAAGATCTCGGAGTACATCAGGGCGCTGGGATGGACGAGCAGCACACGCATGGGTCACCTCGGGGGGAGCCTGAGGAGAAGCGGGCTCCTGGAAACGAACAGGGAGAGCGAGGAGTGTCCCCAAGGGCCTCCCGCCGGACGGCCGCCGCGTACCGCGCATTGCGCTGCATGGTCGCGTCAGACGCCACGTAGGAGTGGCCCTGGTCTGGTCGGCGTCCGTAAGCCGCGTTGCCCAGAGGATCGGCCATGTCTTTGTCCCGGCCCATGCCGCCACGGCGGACGAGCGGGACGCCGAGGCTCTGGCTCCGTCCCCAGTTGAGCGATGATCCTCCACCCGTGCTGGAACTCCGCCTCGCGGGAGAGCCGGACGTGGACACCGCTGCCGGAGGCCGGAACCCTTCCCGCGTCCGTCGAGCTGATGGGTGGTGTGCGGCGAGGTGCCCGCCGCTGGATCGCGGTGGGCACCTCGGAACGGTGCTTTCGTCTTCCGGCCGGGTGGGTGGGGCGGCTCCGCCCGGTGATCCGCCGGCTCGACCGGGAGGTTCCTACTTCAGGTAGGGGCCTCCCGTCCCGATCTTGCCGGGGCCGTCGAGGACGTAGACGCGGAGGTTGCCCTTTCCGGGCGCCCCGACGGTGAGCCTGCCGTCGGAGACGGTGCGGGTGTCGCCGGTGACCGCGTCCCGGTAGGTGCCGTTGGGGATGCCGGTGTAGGTGGCGCCGTCGGTCACGGCGACCAGCGCGAAGCTGTCGGTGCCGCCGTCGGTGTACCGGCGCTTGAAGGCCATGCCGCCGGAGATGCCCTCCGTGGAGTACTGACCCATTTGGAGGGCCGGGACGGCCCGGCGGATCTGGTTCAGTCGCTGCAGGTGCTTCACCAGCGGTTGGTCCAGGGTGGTGGCGACCTTGCCGCTCGCGGACTCCACCGTGCCGAAGCCGGAGGCCGTGACAGAGCCGGCCAGGTGGTCGCCGTAGTAGGCGCGTCCCGTCGTGGCGAGGGGGCAGGTAGGGCCGCAGTCGATCTTCTTGCCCTTCTGGAACTCGATCTCCGAGCCGTAGTAGAGGGTGGGGATGCCGCGGAAGGTCCACATCAGGGACATGTTCTCGGCCCACGCGTCGGTGCCGCCCGTGTAGCGTTCGTTGCTCTTGTTGGGTCCGTAGTCGTGGCTGTCGACGTAGACGACGTTGTAAGTGGCGTCGTTGACGCTGTCGTCGGAGTCCTTGCCGTTGCCGAAGGCGTTGTACGCGTCACCGAAGTTCATGTGCATGCGCATGTCGATGATGTTCATGCCGGAGAACTTGCTGTGGTCGGGCGCGTGGTAGGTGTTGCCGTCCAGGAAGGCGTTGTTCGAGGTCGGCTGGTTGCTTGTGCCCTGGCCGTTCTCGTAGTCGTACTGTTCGAGTGCCGCCTTGCCGTCGTCGGCGCTGTACTCCTTGCGCTCCTTCCAGGTGTAGAACTGCGCCGAGTGGTTGACCGAGCCCCGGTTCCACTTGTCGTTGACGAAGGCGGCGACCTCGCCGAAGACGAAGAAGTTCTTCGCGGCCTCGGCCCCGAACTTCTGGGTGACGCGCTCATGGATGGCCGGCAGGAAGCGGCGGTTCCAGGTGACGCGGGGGATGTGGACGGCCGTGTCGACGCGGAAGCCGTCGACACCCATGTCGATGTACTTGTTGTAGGCGCCGATCAGGTAGTTCTGCACGGGTGCCGACTCGGTGTTGAAGTCGGCGAGGTCGTCGTGCAGCCAGCAGGAGCGGGAGTCCTCGCCCTCCCAGTTGCCGATCCAGCAGTTGTGGTAGTACGCCTTGGGGAACATGCCCGATGTGGGGTTCGGCCACTGGCAGTTGTAGATCGTGTAACCCTCGGGGCTCTTGGTCCCGGTGGGTTTGCCCCAGTTCAGGCAGGTGTTGCCGGTCGGTTCGGCGGTCGACCAGAGGTCGCCGTTGTAGTACGACTTGCCGGACTTGGTCTCGACGGTCAGACCGTCGTACTCGAAGCCCGCGTTCTTCTCGTCGTAGAGCCAGCTCCACTGGTTGTCCCGCACGCCGTACACGGTCGGCGTGAACAGGCCCTTGGCGCCCCAGCGGGAGCTGTGGTTGTAGACGACGTCCTGGTAGATCTTCATGCCCTTGGCGTGGGCCGCGTTGATCAGGTCCTGGTAGGTCGCGCCGGCCGACTCCAGGCGGGCGTCGACCCTGTAGAAGTCGTAGCCGTGGTAGCCGTGGTAGTCGTAGTCGGAGCGGTTGAGGACGACCGGCGTGATCCAGACCGCGGAGAAGCCGAGGGCCTTGATGTAGTCGAGCCGCTCGACCAGGCCCTTGAAGTCACCGCGGAACATGGGGTCGTTGTTCGCCGCGTTGCCGGACTTGACGTGCTGGTTGCCACCGCGGTTGTTGGAGCTGTCGCCGTCGTTGAAGCGGGCGGTCATGACGAAGTAGATCGGGTCCTTGCGCGGGTCCGTGCCCAGCGGTGCGCCCGTGGGAGGCGCCGGCGGCTTCTTCCCGGTGGTGGCCGAAGCCGGGGCGGAGGCGGCCGAGGCGTTGCCGGCCGCGTCCACGGCCTTGACCGTGTAGGTGTAGGTGGTGTTCTCCTCCAGGCCGGTGTCCGAGTGCACGGTGGAGGTCACGTCGGTGACCGTGGTGCCCTTGGTGCCGCCGGTCCGGGTGACCTGGTACTTGGTCACGCCGGTGTCGTCGGTGGCGGCGTTCCAGGACAGGACCACGGAGGTGTCGGTCGCGCTCGCCCGGACGCCGGCCGGGACGGTGGGCGCCTCGGTGTCGGGTTCCCCGGCGGCGCACGGGTCCTCCGCGTTCGTGGTGACGGTGTTGTTCTTCACCGTGCTGGTCCCGGAGGCCAGGGTGTAGTCCGAGCCGTTGTTGTTGTCCCAGACCCCGTTGCCGTTGTTGAAGGCAGTCTTGAGCGAGGTCGCGGAGCCCAGGCCGACCGTCCGCTTCCACCAGCCGGCGCAGGCGGCCTCCATGCCCACGCCGGGCACGGCGCTCCAGGAGCCGCCGGCGGGCTGGTAGTGCAGGTTGGCGGTGGTCCAGCCGAGGGTCTGGGTCGAGTAGTAGACGGTCGCCTCGTTGCCGGGTCCTCCGGTCCCGGCGCAGGGGTCGCTGTGCGCCACCACGCCGTCCTTGACCGTGATGTTCCCGGTGCCCAGGGCGTAGTCCTGGCCGCCGTTGTTGTCCCAGACACTCTTGCCGTTGTTGAAGGTGGCCTTCAGCCCTGCGGCGGATCCCAGGTCGACGGTGAGCTTCACCCAGTCCGTGCAGGCGGCTTCCATGCGCGTGCCGGGGGCGGTCGTCCAGCTTCCGCCGTCGGGGGCGTAGTGGAGATAGTGGTCCGTCCAGTTCTTCGTCTTCGTGTAGTAGAAGACGGTGGCCGAGGCGGCGGTCGGGGAGGCCGGCGCTGCGGCGGCCTCGGACGTGGTGGGAGTGGTCAGGGGCAGGACGAGGATGCCTGCGGCGAGAACTCCTGCCGCCCAGGGGCGGGCGAGGGAGCGGCGGCGTCTCATGCGCGTCTCCAGGATGCGGTGGGGAGGGCCGGTTGTCGTGCGGACGCCCCGGAGACCCTGACGCGCCTCGAGGCCTCCTGCGCCCGTGCCTGTGATGCGCCGCATCTCGGAAACTTGCAGCAACACCTTGCAGCCACCCGGAGGTTACTCGTACATGACAGACCCGTAAAGGGTGTCCGCACCGCCCTGCCCCCGACCACGAGCGGGGAAGGCCACCGGGGCTCAGCGTGCCGCCGTGAACGCCGGGGCCAGGTACCGGGCGCCCTCCCGCACGCCCCGGACGGTGATCGCCCCGGTGGCCGGCAGCCGAGCCAGACGGGAGCCGGTCAGGCACGCGTTCTCCGGTCGGGAGGCGTACCGTGTGGCCGCCCGCGGCACCGGCACGACCAGGTGCGCGGGCGCCCCCAGCGTCTCGGCGACGACCGCGGCCCAGGCGGCACGGCTCACGCGGTCCGGCCCACCCAGATGGAGGACCGGCGGGAGGGGCGCGTCGGCGCCCAGCAGGGCCGCCGTCACCTCCGCGACGTCGTCCACCAGCACCGGGGTCGTCCACTGGTCCCGTGGCACCCTGACCTGCTCGCCGCGCCGCAGCCGGTGCGCGCACGCGGCGAAGAAGTTGAGCCATTTGCCCGCGTCCGCGCGCTCGTGCCCGTAGACGAGGCTGACCCGCAGCACCACCGCGTCCGCCGCCGCGCGAAGCACCATCCGTTCCGCCCGCAGCTTCGCACGGCCGTAGGCATTGGCCGGGGAGACCGGGGCGTCCTCGGGGTTGTCGGGCCGGGACCCGTCGAAGACGTTGTCGGTGGAGATCATCAGCAGCCTCGCGTCCCCGGCCAGCGCGGCGAAGTGGGCGGCAGCTGCGGTGTGCGCCGCGACGGCCGGGTCCGGGTGCTCCTCGCACCACGTGACGTCGGACGGGCCGTGCACGAGGACGATGCTCCGCGGGTTCAGCCGGGCCACGAGCCGGCCGCACGCCGCGGAATCGGTGGCGTCCAGGGCCTGCCACCGGATCCCCGGGAGGTCCGGGAGGCGCTCGGGGCGGCGGCGCGAGGTGACGGTGACCGGCTCACCGGCCGCCGCCAGCCGTCGCGCGATGCCCGTGCCGACGAAACCGCTGCCCACGACGAGGGTGCCCACGGCGCTCATCGGGCACCCGCCGGGGACGGCCGGGACATCCGGTCGGCCAGCAGTCTGCCGGCACCGATCAGGCCGTGGTCGTCGTCCGGTTCACCGAGGGACACCATGGCGTCGACCGCGTCCGCGTCCAGGCCGAAGCACCCAAGTCTCACCAACTCGCCCACCAGCAGCTCCCGGTAGCGTTCGCCGACCGCCAGGGCGAAGCCGCCCATCACGATGTACCGGCACACCCCCACGGAGGTGAAGACGGCACCGATCGCCTGCGCGAGATGCGTGAGGGTGCCGCGCAGCACCCGCGTCGTGAACGCGTCGCCCTCCCGCACCGCGGCCGCGACGGACGGGTTGTCGATGCCGGGCACGCGGCCGCCGCAGCGCGCGGCCAGCCGGGACCGGGCGAAGCCGGCCGGGTCGGCGTCCGCCGCACGGCGGACCGCGGCGAGCACCCCCCGCCCGGAGGCGACGGCACCGAGATGGCCGCGAGCACCGCAGTCGCACAGCGGCGCCCCCGGGGACGGATCACACACCCAGTGCCCGAGTTCGCCCCCGTGTCCGTCCGCGTCCAGCAGCACCTCCCCGCCTCGGAAGACCTTGTTGCCGATGCCGGAACTGACGGTGATCAGACAGAACGGCTCCGTCTCGGTCGCCGCGTAGCGCCAGGCCGCGGCGGTCAGGTCGTTGACCACCACGACCGGCACGCCGGTCCGTTCCGTCAGGAGCTGCCCCAGCGGCAGCGGGTCACCGCGCCGCCCCCACACCGTGGGAGCGGCCAGCACCAGACCGCCGGCGGAGATCGGCCCGGCGAAGGCCACGCCGACGGCGCGCGGCGCCGTTGCCGCGGCGTGCCGGCCGACCTCGTGGACGATCTGGTCCACGACGCGGCGCTGCAGACCGGCCACCGGGTCCCCCGGATGACGGGCCATGCCCTCGACCGGCACCCGGCGCACGCGGGAGACGGCCGCCGTCACCGGGTCGTAGCTCCCGGTCCGCAGCGTCGTGCCTCCCACGTCGAGCACGGTGAAGACGTCGTGGGGCCGCCAGGGGTCCGCGCGGTGCGCCGGACCGGCGGCGAGAGGGTCAGACCACGGGATGGTCACGGAGCTCCTCCTCGAAGACCAGAAGCCACAGATCGGCGGCCGAGTCGTTGACGAGGCCGTGCTCGCCGTACGGCCGGTTGACGACGACGTCCCCGGCACCGACGCGGAACTCGGTGCCGTCCCGGTACATCAACCCGCTGCCGCTGAGCACGACGTACGTCTCACGGTCCCGGGCGTGCCGGTGGCGCCCTATGGACGTGCCGGGCGGCAGCACGGCGATGTCGACGAACTCCGCTCCCACGCCGCCCTCGGCGCGGGCGAACAGGCGGTGCGCGAGAATCGTGCCCAGCCCGCCGTGGTCGTGCTCCTTGCCGCGCAGGAGCGTGTCGAGGTTCACCACGTCGCGGGCGGTCACTCCGTGCCCCCGTCGCTCGCCAGCGCGTCCAGGGCGGCCCGCAGCACGTCGGCGGGCAGGTCCTCCAGCCGCTCCACGAAGTCCGCCTTGCCGACGCCGGTCGGCACGACGAGGTTCAGTCTGCGCCCCCGCCGCTGCCAGGAGGCGTGCAGGGCCTGCGTCATCAGCTCCGGTGTGCAGGTGGCCGGGTCGAACACGGGGAGGCCGATGCGGCGCAGCAGCGTCACCAGGCGCGCGCAGCTCTCCGCGTCGAGGAGCCCCAGCAGCCGGGCCACATGCGCCGTCAGGGCCATGTCGACGGCGACCGCCTCGCCGTGTTCCAGGCGGTGGCCGCCGGCCGTCTCGATCACCGGGCTGAAGGTGTGCCCGAAGTCGACGAGCCGGGCGAGGTCGTGCTCGCGGAGGTTGGGGCAGAGCTCCTCCATCATCAGCCGCATCGAGGTGCGCAGCACGTACGTCTCCAGCGCACCGTCGGAGGAACGCTGGAAGGCGTCGGGGTGCTTCTCCAGCGCCCGGAAGAGGTCGGAGTCGAGGATCACGGCCATCTTCACGATCTCCGCGAGGCCGCAGCGGATCTCCCGGGCCGGAAGTGTGGCCAGCAGGGCGGGATCGTTGAGCGAGGCGTGCGCGGGGTGGTAGGCGCCGAACATGTTCTTGGAATCCAGGGCGTTGACGCCGGTCTTCACCCCGACGCCCACGTCCACCTGCCCCACCAGGGTGGTGTTGACCTTGATGTAGCGGATGCCGCGGGCGTACATCGAGGCCGCGAAGCCCACGACGTCCGCGACGATCCCGCCGCCCACGGCGAGCATCACCCCGTGCCGGTCGAGGCCGGACGCCTTGGCGAGGGCGCACACCCGCTCCACCGACGCGAGGGTCTTGTTCCGTTCACCGCTGTCGATGGTGTGGACGCTCCAGCTGCCCGGCTCCAGCCGGGCGCCGAGGTAGGCGCGCAGCCGGTCGCCGTAGAGACGGTCCACCGTGGGGCCGACGAAGGCCACCACGCGCCGTCCCGCCACATGGCCCGCGAGGAGTGGGTTGCGGGGGTCGAACACTCCGTCGGTGACGTCCACGCGGTAGCGCGTGCCGTCCGGCGCCAGCAGGTCGAAGCCTTCGGAGTCCTCACGGACTCCCTCGAGCCGATCAAGGGCCTGGCCTGACATCTCTCTCCTCGGTCTTCGTTCCGTGCGGTTCGCCGCCGTCGGCGAACACGCGGGCGACGGCCTGTACATGGGGATGGCCGGGCAGGTCCTCCAAGGGCACCGGCCGGCCGTGCCCGTCCGCCACCGGCAGCCTCCAGTTGGGGTGCACGTCGGCGGTACCGGGCAGGTTCTGGGGTCTGCGGTCGCCGGTGGCGTCCGGCAGCCAGACCCCGAGCAGGGTGGACGGGGTGCGGGTCAGGAAACGGTGCAGGGCGACCAGCTCGCCGTCGGCGTCGGGCAGCAGGCCCTGCCGGCGCAGTTCCGCCAGCCAGCCGTCCCGTTCGGTCGCCGCCTGCGCCCTCTCCTCCGGTTCCGGGCGGGTCAGCAGTCCCAGCCGGGCCCGCAGGTCGACGTGTTCGCCGCTCAGCCACGCGGCGGTCGTCGGCAGGTCGTGGGTGGTCAGCGTGGCCAGGCAGTTCCGGCGCCACTGCCGCGGCGGCAGCGGACCGTGCCGTCCCTCGGAACCGCCCAGGTACTCGAAGCGCTGCACCGACGTGCCGAGCACGCCGCGCGCGGCCAGCTCCTCGCGGACGCCGCGCTCCACCGTGCCGAGGTCCTCGCCGATCACCGCCACCCCGGCCCGGTGGGCCTCCAGGAGCAGCACGCCGAGCATGGCCTCCGCGTCGTAGCGGACGTAGGTGCCCTCGGACGGGGGCCGGCCCTCGGGCACCCACCACAGCCGGAACAACCCCATGACGTGGTCGACCCGCAGGGCCCCCGCGTGCCGCATGCCGGCGCGCAGCAGCCCGGCCAGCGGCCGGTACCCCTCGGCGGCCAGCGCGTCCGGCCTCCAGGGCGGCTGGCCCCAGTCCTGACCGAGCGGATTGAAGTCGTCCGGCGGTGCCCCGACGCTCATCCCGCCGGCCAGGCAGTGCCGCAGCGCCCAGGCGTCGGCCCCCTCGGGGGCGACGCCCACCGCCAGGTCGTGCACCAGGCCGATGTCCATGCCCGCGTCTTTCGCCGCGCGCTGCGCGGCGGCGAGCTGCTCGTCGGTGATCCACGCCAGCCAGCGGTGGAACGCGACGGCTTCCGCCAGTTCCTCGCGCGCCTCGGCCACCCGCGGCGACCGCGGGTCGCGCAGCCCCTCGGGCCACGACCGCCAGGCGCCGCCGTGCACCTCGGCCAGCGCGGACCAGGTGGCGAAGTCCGTCAGGTCCCCGCCCTCGCGGGCGGTGAACGCCTCCAGAGCCGCACGGCGGCCGGGCGGGGCCGGCACCCGGTACACATGGCGCAGCGCCTCGAACTTGAGCGCACGCACCGCCTCCCGGTCGATCAGCGTCCCGCCGTTCAGCACGCGCTCGTTGAGGGCCCGCGCCCGGGCGGCGCAGGAGTCCACCGCGCGACGGGCCTCCCGGTCGAGGTACCGGTACTCCGGCACCTCCTCCACCCGGACGTGCATCGGGTCAGCGAACCGCCGCGAACTCGGCCGGTACGGCGACGGGTCGGGCAGTGGGCCCGGTTCCACCGCGTGCAGCGGCCCCAGTTGGACGAAGCCGGCGCCCAGCGCGCGGCCGGACCAGGAGGCCAGCTCCGCGAGGTCGGCCAGGTCGCCCATGCCCCAGGACCTGCGGGAGAGCACCGAGTACAGCTGGACCAGGAAGCCCCAGCCGCGCCGCTCGGGCACGGGGATACGCTCGGGCACCGACAGCAGCGGAGCGGACGCCCGCCGCCGGCCCGCGACGGCCCGCAGGACGTGCGCGCCCGGCGGCAGCGGGTCCCCGGGGCCGCTCTCGCCACCGCCCTCCAGGACGACGCGGGCCTCGGCGCCGGGCGGCAGCCGCAGCCTCGCGGCCGATCCGGCACGGACGACCACGCAGCGCGGAAGCAGCCTGTCGGCGTCCGCCGCCCACCGGGCGGCCAGGGCCCGCCGGGTGGCGTCCGGGGTGCTCGCGTCCACGCCGCACGCGGCCAGGACCGCGACCAGGGTGTCCGCGGCCACGGTGACGCGGCCACCGCGGTCGGTGACGTACTCGGTGCTCACGCCGTGCGCGCGGGCCAGGTCCCGCAGGGACGCGCCGGGCGCGGTGGGGCGGGTCACGGACGTCCCCCTTCCGGCGCGAAGAGGCGTTCGAGGACGACGGCGACCCCGTCCTCGTCGTTGCCCGGGGCGACCTCGTCGGCCATGGCCCGCAGGTCGTGGTGGGCATTGGCGACCGCCACGCCGTGAGCGGCCCAGGCCAGCAGCGGGATGTCGTTGGGCATGTCGCCGAAGGCGACGGTGTCGGCGCCGGTGAAGCCCAGCAGTTCGGCGGCCCGGGCCACACCGGTGCCCTTGTCGGTGCCCGCGGGCAGGACCTCCACCATGCCCTTGACCGAGTGCACGACGGTCACCTCACCGCCCGTCAGCCGTTGCGCGACGGCGGCCAGCCGGTCCTCGTCGACGTGCGGGTGGTGCAGGATCAGCTTGTCGATGGGCGCCGCCCACAGCCGGCCCGGGTCGGTCGTCACGTCCCAGCCGTGACGGACCCGCTCCCCGAAGCCGGGGGTCACCTTGAACCGGCTCTCCGGCGGCGAGGTGACGACGCCGAGCTCGACCCGGCCCAGCTCGGCCTCGACCTTCGCGACGACGCCGCGGGCGAGATCACGGTCCAGGGACACCGAGGACAGCAGGCGGTCCGCACCGGCGTCGTACAGCTGCGCGCCCTGGCCGCAGACGGCCAGACCCCGGTAGCCGAGGGCGTTCAGGAGCTGCCTGCAGGCCACCGCGGGGCGTCCGGTGACCACCAGGTGGTGGGCGCCGGACGAGGCGACCCGTTCCAGCGCCCGGCGGGTGCGCGCCGACACGGTCAGGTCGCTGCGCAGCAGCGTGCCGTCGAGATCGGTCGCCACCAGCCGGAACGCGGGGGCGCGGGTCGGCACGGTGTCCCAGACCACCCGGCCGGAGCGCAGGGTCACCATGGCGACGGCGTGTCCTCCGACGGGCGGCCCGTCCAGTGTCGCCGTGAACACGCCGTCGCCGCCGGCGAGCGGCCGCAGCAGGGCACCGCCGGGGGCGGGATCCGGCTCGTCGGAGGCGAGGGCCTCGGTGACCGACTCCAGCGGAGGACGCGGCGCCGACGGCATTGTGCGAACCGGCTCCGGGCGCGGCGTGGCCGCCGCGGGCGCCTCGACCACCAGCTCGACCCGTTCCGCCTCGGCGTGCGCGTACCGCACGCGCCACGTGCCGTCCGGAGCCGCGGCGAGCCGGAAGCGGTCCGCCTGCCGGGCCCACAGGTCCGGCAGGCCCGCCCGCCGGGCCAGTTCGGCACAGCGGGCGAAGTCCCCCCGGCGGTCGGCCGAGGCGAACAACCGCTCCCAGTCGTCCGCTCCGAGGTCGTCGACGCCGCACCCGAGAGCGCGGGTGAGGGCGGTGGCGTCACCGCGTTCCGTCGCCGCCCGCGTGATCAGCTCACGATGCTCGGCATGGGCGGCGGACGGCAGCGCCTCCAGCCAGCCCCGCTCGACCAGTTCGCCGGCCGGCGGCCGTGCGCGCTCGCCGCGCAGCAGACGCTCGTAGGCGGCCAGGCGCAGGTCCGCGCTGCGGGCCCAGGTGAACGAGCGGCCCAGGCGCCGGGCGTTGCCCGAGAGCCGGGCGTAGGTGTCGGGTGCCGTGCGGAAGACCGTCACGGCCTCGCGTATTCGCTCGGCCAGGGCCCGGGCCAGCCCCGGGTCGTCGTCGCGGAAGGAACCCGGCACGGAGAACCCCGTCGCGTCCGGGTCGTCGAGGGGCCGCCCGTGCCCGAAGTGGGAGGTCACCCGCTGGGCGGTGGCGATCGGTACCGCCCCGCAGGCCATCGCCTCGGCCTGGGCGATGAGGAAGCCGTCCAGTTCGAACTTGGACGGATACACGCAGAAGTCGGCGCTCGCCGCCTGCTCGAACAACGTGTCCTCGTCGGCGAGCCGCCATTCCAGGTGGAGTTGTCCCGGAAAGCGGTCGGCGAGCCGCTGGAACGCGGCGTTCGCGACCGCCGCCGGCACGTCACCGCCGCCCCCGGTCGAGCAGCGGATCACGAAACCCACCTCCGGATCTGCGGCCAGCACCTCCTCCACGGCCCGCATCAGCTCCAGCTGGCCCTTGTGGTGCACCGCGTAGCGGGCGGCGTGGTAGAAGACCGGACCGGTGCCCGTCAGGCCGAGCGACCGGCGCACCGCGGCCCGGTCCACGGCCTGCGGATCGCGCGCCAGCCAGCTGTCCGCGATGCCGCAGCCGCCGGCCAGCAGCCGGTCCGGCCGTTCCCGCAGCCGCCGCGCCACGGGCAACGACTGGAACAGGGCTTCGAGCGGCGTGTCCTGCCAGGTGACGTAGTGGTCGCGTTGACCGGGGGACACGAAGTCGACCAGATCCGCGCGGTCGGCGATCAGCGGGAACACACCGACGTGGTCCGGCCCGTACTCGGCGTGCATACGGGTGCCGGCCAGTGCCCGGGCCATGACGGCCAGGGGGGAGTCCTCGGCGGGAGGTGGCCCGTCCAGCGCGTCGAGGTCCGGTCCGCGGACCCCGAAGAGCTCCAGCAGCCGTTCCACCTGCGGCCGGTACACCTTCTGCGTGACGGGGGCGTTCGCGGCGACCGTGCTCACCGTCCGGTACCGGTCGTCGCCGGCGAGGACCGCGGGCAGCAGGTAGTGGTAGTAGGGCTCGAAGCCGTGCACGACCGTCGGGCCGTCCGCCAGGTGGCGCTGGACGAAGCGCAGACCGCCGACCTGGAAGACCAGCGGCTTGAGGTATGCCAGGTCCCGGCCCTCGGAGGCCGGAGGCGGATAGAGCCGGTCCGGCAGCAGGTCCAGGAAGGCGTCGGACAGCAGGTAGACGTCCACGCCGTCCAGGCGTAACAGGTGGGCGCGGGTGTCGAGGGCGAGACCGGTCTCGGCGGGCCGGCCGGGCCACGTCTTGGGGTCGAGCACGAGCGGCACCGTGTGCTCGTCGCGGTAGTCGAGCTCCCGTACGTCGAACCGCTCCCGCAGGGCCCGGAGGTGACCGTGCGCGGGCGTGACCAGCGAGACGCGGTGGCCGCGTGCGGCGTACTCGCGGGACAGGTTCCACACGAGCGGGGACAGCCCGCCGCGCATCAGCCGGTTGTCGAAGCCGCCGCACTCGAAGGAGAAGGTGACGATGTGCACGCGCGGGGCTCCTTCACTCCGCCGCGGCCTGCGCGCGGGCGCAGGCCGCGCGCAGGCCGGGCAGGTCGATGAACTCGGTGTGGGTGCCGGCGGCACAGCAGGCGAAGGCCCCGGACACCGATCCGGCCAGGACACACTCCTCCACCGGCAGCCCTTCGAAGTGGGCGTGGAGGAAGGCGGTGACGAAGGCGTCGCCGGCCCCGTTGGAATCGACGACGGGCCGCTCCGGCCGCACGGCCGGGAAGTGGCGCACCTCCGCCTCGCCCCGCACGAGCACGTGGCAGCCGTCCGCGCCGTCGGTGGCCACGACGAAGCGGGCCCGGCCCTCGTCGACGATGCCGTGCAGGACTTCCGGAAGCCGGTCGTGGACGGCCGCGGCGCTCATGAAGACGTAGTCGGAGGCGAGGGCGTAGGTGCGGTGGTGGGGGTTGAGCCCGTCCCAGTCGTGCAGGTCGGTGGAGCTGGTCACCCCGAGCCGGTGGACGTCCTCGTACAGGTCGCGGTTGTGCCCCACGATGGAGAGGTGGACATGGCGTGCCCGCTCCAGGTGGGGCAGGTAGAAGGCGCGCGGCAGCCGCAGGTCCGCGGGGTGCCGGGAGTCGTAGAAGGAGAAGCGGCGGCCCTGCGCGTCGACCAGGTTGACGCCGCGCGGGGTGCCGTGCGGGGACACCACGTGGCCGAAGTCCAGACCGTGCCCGGCGTACGCGGCGAGCACGGCGTGCCCCTGGGGATCGTCGCCGAGGAAGTCGATGAACTTGGTGGTGAGGCCCAGGGCGTGCCAGCCGAGCGCCACGCCGTTGCCGGTGTGCGCCACGTAGTCGTACACCGGCGGCACGTGCAGCGAGTCACCCGGGGGGACCTCCAGTTTCTCGACGCGGACGACGGTGTCCACGCCGGCTCCGCCGACCACCAGGACGTCGTAGGGGGACGGGTTCATGTACGGGTTCCTTCCGTGACGGCCGCGGCGTCCGCGACCTGCTGCACCTGTCCGTTCTCCAGGACCACCGCCGAGTCGATGTCCCGACCGGGACCGACCGTGGCACCGGGCAGCAGCACGCTGCGCCGGACCCGGGCGCCCGCCCCGACGGTGACGCCGGGGAAGAGCACGCTGTGCTCCACCCGGCCGTCGTTGACCAGGTCCGCAGGGACCAACGAGGCGACCACGCCCGAGGAGTCGGCCACCCAGCCCCGGTCCACCCCGGGCCGGACGGTCCTGGGCATCCGCTCGACCGGGAGCCCGGCCCGCGGCCCGCCGGCCGCGAGCATCAGGTGCGCCCGGTGGTAGCGCTCGACGGTGCCGATGTCCTCCCAGTGGCCGGCGACCTCGTGACCGCGGATGTCCTCGCCGCCCGCGAGCATCGCGGGGATGACGTCCCGGCTGATGTCGTGCTGCCAGCCGGTGCCGTCCAGCTTCTCCAGGTAGCGCTGCAGCACCGCGGCGTCGAAGACGCAGAACGCGGCGAACACCAGGTCGCTGGTCGGTTCGGCCGGCTTCTCCGTGAACTCGGTGAGCCGGCCCGCCCGGTCGAAGCGGACCATCCCGAACAGGTGGACCCAGCGCCGCTCGATCCGCTGGTAGGCGACGGTCAGGGCGGCGCCGGAGGCCCGGTGCTCCGCGATCAACGGCCGGTAGTCGAAGCGGTAGACGTGGTCCGCGTGCAGCACCAGGACCTGCTCGCGGCCACCACCGAAGACGTGCCCGGCCTTGCGGATCAGGGCGTCCGCGGTACCGCGCTCGGCCGGCCAGGTACGTGCGGGCAGCTCGCGGGGGAGTCCGGCGCCCGCCGCCCGGTAGGCGTCGTCGTACGGACCGAAGTGCACCCGGAAGTCCGAATCGCGGTTCCACACCCGGTGCAGGTCGTCCATCAGCCGGCGTTCCTCGTACTGGGACAGCAGCAGTACTTCCCCCAGCCCCGAGTCGCGCGCGTTGGCGAGACTGAAGTCGATCAGGCGGCAGGCGCCTCCGTACGGGACGAGCGGCTTCAGGCGCCCCTCGCCCAGCGGCCCCATGCGCCGCCCCTCGCCGCCCGCCAGCAGCACCGCGCGCACCCCTCCCCGCTCAGCCATGACGGGCCTCGTCCCAGGTGACCCGGCCGGAGGACAGCGTCAGCAGCAGCCGTGCCTCCGGCCTTGGCGGCGGTCCCTCGAACACGCCGGGCGCGGTACGGCGCAGCTCCCGCACCCCTGGCAGCGCCCGGGCCGCCGGGCCACGCGGGGCCGGGGTCACCAGCTCCACCCGCTCGGCGTGCGGCAGCCGGTACACCAGCCCGCCGTCGCCGCCGGCCGAGCACCGCTCCCGCAGGGCGCGCACCTCCTCGGCGGTCACCGCGGTCGGGTAGCGGTCCACGATCCGTTCGCACGTGCCGAAGTCGGCCCGCTCCCAGGCCGCGTGGAAGAACCGCCGGGCGACCGTGGCGTCGACGGGGGCGCGGCGCGCGTACGCGACCGGGTCGCCGTGGGCGAGGGCCGCCTCCTCGGTGATCTCCTCGTCCTTCAGCAGGTCGAACCAGCCGTGCCGCAGGGCGCGTTCGGCGGGCAGCTCGGCCGGCTCGCCCCGCCACAGGCGGCCGAACGCGGCGAGATGCAGGTCCGCGCAGTGCTCCCAGGTGAACCGCCGGGCGACCGCCGCCGCGCGCTGGGACAGCTCGCGGTGGCGGGCCGGGTCGCCGGACCACAGCGCCACCGCCTCCCGGATGCGCGCGGCGAGCGCGGCGGTGAGCAGCGGGTCGTCCTCGGCGAAGGAGCGGTTGACGGCGAGGCCGGTGGCCTCCGGCTCGGGCCGGGCGTGCCGGAAGTGCGCCATGCCCTCCTGCGCCGTCGCGATGGGCACCGCCCCGCACACCATCGCCTCGCCCTGGGCGATGAGGAAGGTGTCCATCTCGAACTTGGAGGGGAACAGGCAGAAGTCGGCGGCCGACGCGTACTCGAACACCCGCCGCTCGTCCACCCGCTCCGACTCCAGGTGCAGCCGGCCCCGGTGCCGTTCGGCGACCTCGCGGAAGTAGGGGTCGTCGAGCGGGGCGCCGGAGATGCAGCGCACGACGAAGTTCGCGGCCAGGCCGTCGCCCAGCACCCGGTCGACGGCGCGCATCAGTTCCAGCTGGCCCTTGTGGTGCAGGGCATAGCGGGCGTTGTGGAAGAACGTCGGCAGCGCGGGATCCAGTCCCAGCCCTTCGAGCACCGCCGACCGGTCCACCTCCCCCACGTCCCAGGCGAGCCACTGGTCGGATATGGCGCAGCCCCCGACGAACATCTTGTGCGCGTTCTCCTTCACGGCCTGCGCCAGGGGCAGGTGCGCGAAGAGCGCCTCGAAGGGCGTGTCCCGGAAGGAGGCGTAGAAGTCGAGCTGGCCGGGCGAGAGGAAGTCGATCAGGTCGGCGTTCTCCAGGACCAACTGGTAGACGGCCACGTGGTCCGGCGGGTACTCGTAGTGCAGATGGGTCAGTTGCTGGTACTGGCGCACCGCTTCGAGGTCCGGCTCGGCCGGCGGGTGCTGCTCCCGCGGCAGGCCGTCCGGTGTGCCCAGGAGCTCGAGCAGGCGCCGGACCTCGGGCGCGTAGACCTTCTTGGTGATCGGCATGTTGCTCTGCACCGTGCTGACGACGTGCTTCGTCGGGTCGTCGCGCAGCGCGGCCGGCAGCAGGTAGTGGTAGAAGGGCTCGTGGGCGTGGACGATCGCCCGCTCCCCGCCGAACCAGTGGCGCAGGAAGCGCACGCTGTCCACCTGGAAGACCAGCGGCTTGAAGAAGACCAGGTCCCGGCCCTTGGCGGAGTACGGCGGGTAGAAGGTGTCCGGGAGCCGGTCGAGGTGCTCGTTGGACAGGAAGTACAGGTCCACACCGTCGAGGCGGATACGGTGCGCGGTGGTGCGTACGGGCAGCTCGACCTCGGGGGGAAAGCCGCGCCACACGTCCGGGTCCAGGACCAGCGGCAGTCGGTACTCGTCCGAGTAGCCGAGGTCCTCCACCTCGTACCTGCCGCGCAGGTCGTCGAGTCTGCCGTGCGCGGGGGTGACGAGGGAGACCCGGTGCCCGCGGGCGGCGAACTCCCGGGAGAGGTTCCACAGGTACACCGAGGTGCCGCCCTGCAGGAAGGTGTGGTCGAAGCCGCAGCATTCGAAGTAGGTCTCGATGATGTGCATCGGAGGCTCGGTCACGTTCACGTCCTTGCTGGAAGGGCCGGGGCCGGTGTGTGGGCGCCGAGCGCGAGGGCGTGGCGCAGGTCGATCGCCGCGTGATAGGGGCGGGCGTGGTCGGTGTTGTAGGCGAGTTCGTGCAGCAGCCGCCCCAGGTACAGCAGCCGGCGCAGGGGGTCGTTCGCCGTCCGTCCGAGGAGCAGCCGCAGTACGTGCGCCCGCCAGACGTCGGCGGCGTGGAAGACCGGGCGCAGCACGGCGCGCTGCCCGGGCGGCCGGTCGCCGGCGCCGTCCAGCGCGCCCCGCATCGTCTCCATGGAGTCGACGCCGAGACGCCGCGCGCTCTCGAAGGCCGCCTCGTCGGCGGTGAAGTACTCCAGAGCGCGCTGGACGGCGACCAGGTCCTGGACCGGCGACTGCGCGGCCCAGCCCGCCTCGCCGGGACCGAGGGCGGGGGTGGACATGTCGATGACGTTCATCGACCAGCCTCCGTCGTCGCGCGGCCGGCACAGCACGTGGGACAGATGCAGGTCGCCGTGGCACGGCCCCGAGGGGAACCCCGCCGGGGCGGCGTCGAAGGCGCTTTGCAACGCGGCGGTCTCCTGCCGCAGGGCCGTGAAGGCGGCTCTGCGCGGGGCCTCGGGCAGGTCGATGTCCGCCGAGGCCAGTGCGTCCGTGCGGGCGGTGGCCCGGGCCAGTATCTCCCGTACCGGGTACGGGGGCACGGGACCGCGGCCGAGCCGGCCGGCCAGGTCGCGGTGGAAGCCGGCCAGGAAGCTCCCGGCGTCGCGCAGGTTGTCCGCGAGCGGGCGCAGGTGTTCCCGCACGACGTCGTCGAGTGAGCCGGGGGCCCGTCCGCCGGTCACCTTCGGCCACAGGGACCGCATGCTGTGCCGCAGCGGCAGGTCGATCCCGTCTCCGGGGGCGTACCGGTAGAACACGCCCAGCGGGCGGTGGGTGCCGTCCGTGGGGTCGACGTAGGTGTAGTCGCCCGCCCAGTCGGGGGTGCGGCCGGTCCCGTTCATCAGCCGCAGCAGTTCCGGCTCCCGGACGGTCTCGTCCAGCCGCCGGTAGGTCTTGTGGACGTAGGCCGTCCCGTCGTTCTCCACCAGGGACAGCACGTTGGAGGACCAGCCCCGTTGGAACGGCAGCCGGCGCACCGAGCGCGCCGTGAGTCCCGCGCCGCGGAAGAGGACCCGGCCGCCGCGGGCGGTGGGCAACGAGCTGCCGGCGCAGACCGCGTCCAGCACGGCGGAGTCGAACTCGAGGCTGCCGTGCGCCTCTTCGGCGCCGTGCCCTGTGGGTGTGGACCGCACCGGCACGAAGTAGCGCCGTCCGGACGCCGGCCCGCCGACGGCGGCCACGACCAGCAGGCGGGCGGTGGCGCCGAGGTCCGCGTGGTCGACGCACTCGAAGCGCTCGGCCCGCCGGCCGTCCTCGGGCATCCACGGGGCGGTCCGCAGTAAGGGGCCCAGATCGTCGTTTCTCATCATGCCAGGCTCAACTTCCGGTCATCTCGTAGCGGTTGACGCCGCGGCGCCAGACGGTCAGCGCGAGGGCCAGCGCGCCGGCGGTCACCACGGGCAGCCAGCCGAGCAGGCCGGTCCCGCCGGTCAGCAGGTAGACGCAGGGCACATAGGCGGTGAAGGCGAAGGGCAGGACCCAGGTGAGCAGGGCCTTCAGCGAGGGGTGATAGATGTCCAGGGGGTAGGCGGAGAACTCCGACACCTGGCTGGCCGCGTACATCGCGGGCATGCTCGTCACCGTCCAGAAGGTCAGGGAGGCGAAGAACAGCTTCACCGAGGTGTGCAGCAGCGCCCCGCACAGCACCAGCAGAGGCGCCAGCACCCACTGCACGGGGCTGAGCGACAGGCCGAGCTCGCTTCCCGCGTATCCCACCAGGACGGCTCCGACGACGAGTTCGCCGAGTCCGTCGGGGTGGAAGAAGCGCTCCGACAGCAGGGAGAACAGTGGGTCGACCGGCCTGACGAGGTAGCGGTAGAACTCCCCGCGCTGGACCAGTTTGCGGCCCAGTTCCCACAACTGGTCGGTGAAGAGGTGATCGAGCCCGCGCGGCAGCAGGGAGAACCCCAGCAGGAACAGCACCTCGTGGTACGACCAGCCGCCCACGGCGGGGACCTGCCGGAAGACGAGGCCGACGACCGCCGTCTGGATGCCGACCCGCACCAGGAAGGCGCCGGCGCCGAGCACGAAGTCCGTGCGGTACGCGGCCAGCCTGTGCAGGCCCACCCCGCCCAGGAACCAGGCCAGTCGCAGGTACCGCGTCATGGTGCGCGTCATCCGCCGAGCACCTCCAGCCGTCCCAGGGCGGCGCGCCACAACGCGGCGCACAGCAGCGACAGCCCGGCCGCCCAGGCCGCCTGCTGGAGGAGCACTCCGGCGGCGTCCGTCCAGCCGTCGTAGCGGCCGAGCAGCAGGGTCAGCGGACCGTCGACCATGCCGCGGAAGGGAAGGGCCTTCGCGAGCGCGGCCAGCGGACCCGGCATCAGCGCGAGGGGCACGAGCTGTCCGGCGAAGAAGGCGACGACGCTCTGCTTGACCATCCGCACGCCCCAGGTGTTGGTGGTGAGGAAACCGGTCATGCCGGTCAGCAGGTTCACGCAGAACGCCAGCAGCACCGACAGGGCGGTGGAGACGGCGAACAGCAGCAGGTCCGCCGGCCGGGGCGCGGTGAGCGGGACGAGCAGTGCGAACAGGCCGAGGACCGGCAGGCCGACCAGGACGGCGTTGGCCCCCACCACGGGCAGACAGGCGAAGAACCGCATCACCGGGTAGCTGACGGGGCGCACCAGCATGACCGCCACGTCCCCCCGGTACACCTCGGCCGCCACCTCGTCGTCCACCCGGTTGGTGTGCAGCACCTGCAGGATCTGGGCCACCAGCAGGTAGGTGGTGATGTCCTCCACGGTGAAGCCGCCGGGTCCGCGGCCGGGGGTGCCCGCGTACACGGCGCGCCACAGGAAGACGGTCACCGCCGCGCCGGCGGCCGCGGTCACCGCGGTCATCGCGAACATCGAGCGGTACTGCAGCAGGGACTGCAGGCCGCTGGTGGCGAACGGCGTGTAGCGGCGCAGGCGGGCGGTCATGCGGCACCGTCGGGTGCGCGACCGGTCCCGTCGGGTGTGCCGCCGGGAACGCGTGCACGGCCGTAGATCCTGCGGAGCACGTCCTCCAGGCCGGGTTCGGGGGCGTACCAGTCGGCGAGGTCGAAGTGGTCCAGGAGGAAGGTGAGGACCTGCCGGGAGGTGTAGCGGCCGGCCGGGTAGTCGACGCGGATGCGGCCGCCGTCGTCCGGTGTGGCGAGCACGCCCGGCAGACCGGCCTCGATGCGGGCGCGGACGCCACCGGCCGCGGTGCCGTCCCGGTGGTCGAAGACGACCGAGCGGTGGTCGGCGGTGCGCAGCAGGTCCTTCAGGGTCCCCTGATGGACGACCCGCCCGTGGTCGACGACCAGGGCGCTGTCGCAGATCGCGGCGATGTCGGCGATGTCGTGGCTGGTGAGCACCACGGTGGTGCCCAGCTCCCGGTGGGCGCGGTTGACCAGGTGGCGCACCGCGTCCTTGAGCACCATGTCGAGGCCGATGGTGGGCTCGTCCCAGAACAGGACGGCGGGGTCGTGCAGCAGACTCGCCGCGATCTCGGCGCGCATGCGCTGGCCGAGGCTCAGCTGCCGTACGGGTGTCGAACCCAGCGCGTCGATGTCGAGGAGCTCTCGGAACAGGTCCAGGTTGCGCCGGTAGACCGGCTCGGGGACGTCGTAGATGCGGCGCAGGATGCGGAAGGAGTCCGGCACCGACAGGTCCCACCACAGCTGGCTGCGCTGGCCGAAGACGACGCCGATGGTGCGGGCGTTGCGCTGCCGGTGCCGGTACGGCTCCAGCCCGGCGACCGTGCAACGGCCGGAGGTGGGGGTCATGATGCCGGTCAGCATCTTGATCGTGGTCGACTTGCCGGCCCCGTTGGCGCCGATGTAGGCGGTCTTGGTGCCGGCCGGTATCTCGAAGGAGACGTCGTCGACCGCGCGCACCACTCGGTGGCGGCGGGTGAGGAGGGTGGAGAGGCTGCCGAGCAGGCCGGGTTTGCGTTCGGCCAGCCGGAACTCCTTGACGAGTCGCTCCGCCACGATCACGCGATCACCCGCTCGAGGGCCTTCTCCAACAGCCGCAGACCCTCCTCGAGCAGGGCCTCGTCGAGTGTGAACGGCGGTGCCAGGCGCAGGATGTGGCCTCCGAGGGAGGTGCGCAGCCCCAGGTCGAGGGCTGTGGTGTAGACGGCCCGGGCCGTCTCCGGTGCGGGGGTGCGGGTGGCGGGGTCGGTGACGAACTCCAGGCCCCACAGCAGGCCGAGGCCGCGTACCTGGCCCAGCCGGCCGAAGCGGGACTCCAGGACGCGCAGCCGGTCCTCCATGATCTCGCCGAGGACGCGTACCCGGTCGATCAGCCGGTCGCGCTCGACGACCTCGAGCGTGGCACGGGCGGCGGCGATGCCCAGCGGGTTGCTCGCGTACGTCGAGGCGTACGCCCCCGAGGTGGCCGCTTCCGGCCTGCGCAGCAGCTCCGCACGGCCGGCGAGCACGGCGAAGGGGAACCCGCTCGCGGTGCCCTTGGACAGCATCGCCAGGTCCGGTTCGACGCCGAAGAGGTCACTGGCGAGGAAGGCCCCCGTGCGTCCGCCGCCGGTGAGCACCTCGTCCGCGACGAGCAGGACGCCGCCCTCCCGGCAGGCGTCCGCGACGCGTTCCCAGTAACCCGGTGGCGGCACGATGACCCCCGCCGCGCCGAGGACGGGTTCGAAGACCAGCGCGGAGACGTTGGGCTTCTCGGCGATGTGCCGGCGCACCAGCGTCGCGCAGCGCACGTCGCACGACGGGTACTCCAGTCCCAGGGGGCAGCGGTAGCAGTACGGGCTGTAGCCCAGCACGCTGTTGCCGCTGAACGCCTGGTGGCCGATGTCCCAGTGCACGAGCATCCGGGCGCCCATCGTCTTGCCGTGGAAGCCGTGCCGCAGGGCGCCGATCCGGTTGCGTCCCGGCGGCGCGGTCGCCTGGACGACCCGCAGTGCGGCCTCGACCACCTCGGCGCCGGTGGAGAAGAACGCGTAGGTGTCGAGCCGCTCGGGCAGCAGCCTGGCGAGCAGGTCCAGCAGGCCGGCACGGCCCGGAGTGGCGCTGTCGTGGACGTTCCACAGACGCTGGGCCTGGGCGGTGAGCGCCTCGACCACCTCCGGGTGCCCGTGGCCCAGGGACTGGGTGAGGGTGCCGGCGGCGAAGTCGAGGTACTGGTTGCCGTCGAGGTCGGTCAGCACGGGACCGTCCCCCTCGGCGAACACCCGGCGTCCGTGGACGGCTTCCTCGGAAGCGCCCGGCGCCAGGTGCCGGGCCTCCCGTGCCAGGTGCTGGGTCTGCCGTAAACCTGTCATCGCTGTCCCTGCTCGTCGGACCGGCTGTACGCGATCGCCGGCGAACTGCGGTGTGACACACCACGGTTGGCGGTTCGGCTTGAGTCAAACACTTGAACGCAGATGGCTGCAAGGCTTTGCGGTTCGTTTCAGAAAGTTGTTGCGAGCGGTCGCGGCAGTCTGCTTGAGTCGGTGTGCCCACGGCGACGCCACGCCTCTCATGCGAGGAGAGACCTGTGAGAAAACGCCCCCAGACCAGCCCGCCGCCGCGGAGGCCGAGGTGAAGGCCCTGGTTTTGGCAGGTGGAACCGGCAGCAGACTGAGGCCGTTCACGCACACCGGCGCCAAGCAGCTGCTCCCGATCGCCAACAGACCCGTGCTGTTCCACGCGCTGGACTCCCTCGCCGCGGCGGGCATCCGGGAAGTCGGCGTCGTCGTGGGGTCGCACGGCCGTGAGATCCGCGAACTGACCGGTGACGGTACCGAGTTCGGGTTACGCATCACCTATCTGCAACAGTCCCGACCGCTCGGCCTCGCGCACGCGGTGCGCATCGCCCGCGACTTCCTCGGCGACGACTACTTCCTGCTGTACCTGGGCGACAACTACCTCCCACAGGGGGTCACCGACTTCGTGCGTCTCGCCGCCGCCGATGCCGCGGCGGCCCGGCTGCTGCTGACCCCCGTCGCGGACCCTTCCGCGTTCGGAGTCGCGGAGGTCGACACCGACGGGAACGTGCTGCGCCTGGAGGAGAAGCCCGACACTCCGCGCAGCGCGCTCGCCCTCATCGGCGTGTACGCCTTCAGCCCGGCCGTGCACGAGGCGGTGCGCGCCATCGCCCCCTCCGCACGCGGCGAGCTGGAGATCACCCACGCCGTGCAGTGGATGGTCGACCATGGGCTGCGCGTGCGCGCCGAGACCACCACCCGGCCCTGGCGCGACACCGGCAGCGCGGAGGACATGCTGGAGGTCAACCGCCACGTCCTCGACGGGCTGGAGGGCCGGATCGAGGGCAAGGTCGACGCGCACAGCACGCTGATCGGCCGGGTCCGGGTGGCCGAGGGCGCGGTCGTGCGCGGGTCACGCGTCGTCGGCCCGGTGGTCATCGGCGCGGGCGCCGTCGTCAGCAACTCCAGCGTCGGCCCGTACACCTCCATCGGGGAGGAGTGCCGGGTCGAGGACAGTGCCATCGAGTACTCCGTCCTGCTGCGCGGCGCGCAGGTCGAGGGGGCGTCCCGCATCGAGGGGTCCCTCATCGGCCGCGGCGCCGTCGTGGGCCCGGCCCCCCGTCATCCGCGAGCTCACCGTCTGGTGATCGGCGACCACAGCAAGGTGTACCTCACCTCATGAACGCAGCGATCCTCGTCACCGGCGGGGCGGGTTTCATCGGCTCCGCCTACGTCCGCCACCTCCTGTCGCCCCGAGGACCCGGGGGCACGGCGGTGACCGTCCTCGACAAGCTCACCTACGCCGGCAGCCTCGCGAACCTCCACGCGGTGCGCGACCACCCCGACCTCACCTTCGTCCAGGGCGACGTGTGCGACGCGTCCCTGGTGGACGCGCTGGCCGGACGCCACGACCAGATCGTGCACTTCGCCGCGGAGTCGCACGTCGACCGTTCCATCGCCGACGGCGGTGCCTTCACCCGCACCAATGTGCTGGGCACCCAGGTGCTGCTCGACGCCGCGCTCCGCCACGGGGTGCGCACCTTCGTGCACGTCTCCACCGACGAGGTGTACGGCTCCCTCCCCCAGGGCGCCGCCAAGGAGAGCGATCCCCTGCGGCCCACCTCGCCGTACGCGGCGTCGAAGGCGGCCTCGGACCTGATCGCCCTGGCCCACCACCGCACGCACGGACTGGACGTCCGGGTGACCCGCTGCTCGAACAACTTCGGGCCCCACCAGCACCCGGAGAAGCTCATCCCGCGCTTCCTGGCCCGCATCCTGTCCGGCGGCACCGTCCCGCTCTACGGCGACGGACGGTACGAGCGCGACTGGCTGTACGTCGACGACCACGTCCGGGCTGTCGAGCTCGTCCGCGTGTCGGGCCGGCCGGGGGAGGCCTACAACATCGGGGGCGGCACCTCGCTGTCCAACCTGGAGCTCACGCACCGGCTGCTCGCGCTGTGCGGCGCGGGCCCGGAGCGGATCGAACACGTCGAGGACCGCAAGGGGCACGACCGGCGCTACGCGGTCGACCACGGCAAGATCACCGCCGAACTCGGATACCGGCCCCGCACCGACTTCGCGGACGCCCTGGCCGAGACCGCCCAGTGGTACGAGCGCCACGCGGACTGGTGGCGTCCGCTGCTCGCGTCCGCATGACGCAGCGCCGGACCCGGGTGGTGGCCGGCGGGTCAGCGCCGGCCGTCCCGCGGACCGGCGGCGGTGGACCCCCGGACCACCAGTTCCGGCATGAGGACGAACTCGGTGCGCGGCGGCGGCGTTCCGGACATCTCCTCCAGCAACGCGTCCACGGCGATCTGCCCCATCGCCTTGACGGGCTGTCGGATCGTGGTCAGCGGAGGGTCGGTGAAGGCGATGAGCGGCGAGTCGTCGAAGCCGACGACCGAGAGGTCACCGGGAACCGCGAGGCCCCTCTGGCGCGCGGCCCGGACGGCGCCGAGGGCCATCATGTCGCTGGCGCAGACGACGGCCGTGCATCCCTTGTCGATCAGTGCGGACGTCGCTGCCTGGCCGCCTTCCAGAGAGAACAGCGAGTGCTGGATCAGTTCCCCGGCCTCCTGCGCAGCCAGCCCCAGGTGCTCGTGCAGACCGGCGCGGAAGCCCTCGATCTTGCGCTGGACCGGCACGAAGCGCTCCGGCCCGAGCGCGAGCCCGATGCGCTCGTGTCCCAGCTCGGCCAGATGCGCCACGGCCAGACGCATGGCGGCCCGGTCGTCCGGGGAGACGAAGGGCGCCTCGATGCGGGGTGAGAACCCGTTGACGAGCACGAAGGGCACTCGCTGCTGGCGCAGCCGGTCGTAGCGTCCGGTGTCGGCGGTGGTGTCGGCGTGCAGCCCGGAGACGAAGACGATGCCGGCCGCCCCGCGGCTCACGAGCATCTCGGTGAGTTCGTCCTCGGTCGAACCCCCTGGCGTCTGCGTGGCCAGGACGGGCGTGTACCCCCGACGCGTGAGCGCCTGCCCCATCACTTCGGCCAGCGCGGGGAAGACGGGATTGTCCAGCTCCGGTGTGATCAGGCCGACCAGCTCCGCACGGCGCTGCCGTGACGGGTACTCGTACCCCAGCGTGTCGAGTGCGGCGAGCACGGAGTCGCGGGTGTCCGTGGCCACACCGCGCGCACCGTTGAGCACGCGGCTGACCGTGGCCTTGCTGACGCCCGCCTGGGCTGCGATGTCGGCGAGCCGCATGGTCATGGCAGGGCACTTTACCCGCCGGCCGCCGCTGTGCCCACTGCGTGGGGAGAACGACGGGGCTGCGCAGTACGCCTGTCCGTCGCCCGCACAATGGCTGAAACTGCTTGCAGCAAATTGCCGCAACGTCTTTCGCCCTCCTTTCGCCCCTGTTACGTTCCTGGCAACCCCGGCGCCGCGTAGGAGCGGTTGGCGTGAGGCCCCGATGCCTCCGCCCAATTCCGGGAAGAATCAGGGGAGTTCACAATGCGGCGTGGCATTGCGGCCACCGCGCTGGTCGCGGCTCTGGCCATGACGGCTTCGGCATGTGGCGGGGACGACGACGGCCGGAACGGTGCCGGCGGGGGCGGCGGGGAGCTGTCGGGAACCGTCACCTTCTGGGACACCTCCAACGAGGCGGAGAAGGCGACGTACCAGGCCCTCGCGGAACGTTTCGAGAAGGAACACCCGAAGGTCGACGTCAAGTACGTCAACGTGCCGTTCGGCGAGGCGAACGCCAAGTTCAAGAACGCGGCGGGCGGCAACTCCGGTGCCCCGGACGTGATGCGCACGGAGGTGGCCTGGGTCGCGGACTTCGCCAGCATCGGCTACCTCGCCCCGCTCGACGGCACGGCCGCCCTCGACGACGCGTCGGACTACCTTCCGCAGGCCGCGGCCAGCACCAGGTACGAGGGGAAGACCTACGCGGTCCCGCAGGTGATCGACACCCTGGCGCTCTTCTACAACAAGGAACTGCTGAAGAAGGCCGGCGTCCAGGCACCCGCCTCCGTCGCCGAGCTGAAGACGGCCGCCGCCAGGATCAAGGAGAAGACCGGCGCGACCGGCCTCTACCTGAGAGGCGACGACCCGTACTGGTTCCTGCCCTACCTCTACGGTGAGGGCGGCGACCTGGTCGACGAGAAGAACAAGACCGTCACCATCGACGACGAGCCCGGTGTGAAGGCGTACCGGGTCCTCAAGGACCTCCTGGACAGCGAAGCGGCCATCACGGACGCGTCCGACGGCTGGAACAACATGCAGAACGCCTTCAAGTCGGGCAAGGCCGCCATGATGCTCAACGGCCCGTGGGCCATCGAGGACGTCAGGGCGGGAGCCCGGTTCAAGGATCCCGCCAACCTCGGAGTGGCCCCCGTCCCGGCCGGCAGCGCCGGCCAGGGATCACCTCAGGGCGGGTGGAACCTGTCGGTGTACGCCGGCTCGAAGAACCTCGACGCCTCCTACGCCTTCGTGAAGTACATGAGCTCCGCCGAGGTGCAGCAGGAGACCACCGAGAAGTTGAGCCTGCTCCCCACCCGCACCTCCGTCTACAAGGTTCCGGCCGTCGCGGACAACGAGATGGTGAAGTTCTTCAAGCCGGCGGTCGACAAGGCCGTGGAGCGGCCGTGGATCGCCCAGGGCAACGCCCTCTTCGAGCCCATCCGGCTGCAGATGGCCAACGTGCTGGCCGGCAAGACCAGCCCGGACAAGGCGGCGTCGAGCACCGGCGACGCCTACCGCAAGCTGCTCAAGGACTACAAGTAGGCCACGGGAAGGCGGACCGACGACCCATGGCTGTCGAGACCGGCCACTCGGTGACGAAGGCCGCGGGCACCCAGGGTGCCCGTGGCCGGGCCCACCGCACCGGCCACAAGAACCCCAGGACCCCGGGACGTCTGCGCAGGGCTCTGGCCACCCACTGGTACGCCTGGAGCATGGTCGCCCCCGTGGTGGCCGTGATCGGCGTGATCATCGGATACCCCCTCGCGCGCGGCGTCTGGCTGTCCTTCACCGACGCCAACGAGGCCAACGTCGAGCGCACCATCGGCGTCAACCACATCCCCGCGACGTACGAACACGTCGGACTCGCCAACTACCGGGCGATCCTCAGTGACGGGGTCTTCTGGGACCGGCTCGGCTGGACCGTGGTGTGGACGGTCAGCTGTGTGGCGCTCTCCTTCGCCCTCGGGCTGGCCCTGGCCGTCATGCTCAACCGCACCTTCAAGGGCCGCACCCTGTACCGCACGGCCCTGGTCCTGCCCTGGGCGGTACCGGCGTTCGTCTCCGTGTTCACCTGGCGCCTGCTGTTCAACGAACGCAGCGGCCTGTTCAACGAACTGCTCACCGGCGCCGGGTTCGACCGGATCTCCTGGCTGAACGACCCCACCTGGGCGAAGATCTCCGTCATCGCGGTGAACGTCTGGGTGGGCGTGCCGTTCATGCTCATCGCCCTCCTCGGTGGCCTGCAGTCCATCCCCGGAGACCTCTACGAGGCCGCGGAGATGGACGGGGCGAGCCCCTGGCAGCGCTTCCGCCACATCACCCTGCCCGGGCTGCGGTCCGTTTCGAGCACGGTCGTCCTGCTCAGCACCATCTGGACCTTCAACATGTTCCCGGTGATCTTCCTGCTGACCCGGGGCGGCCCGGGCGACGCCACCGAGATCCTGGTGACGTACGCCTACCGCCTGTCCTTCGTCATCAGCCCGCGGGACTACTCCACGTCCGCCGCCTGGGGCGTGCTGATCCTGCTCCTCCTGGCACTCGTCACCGCGGCCTACCGCCGCGCACTGCGCAAGCAGGGAGACACCTGGTGACCGACACGATCACGCGCACCCCCACGGGCACCGAGCCCCCGTCCCCCGCGCGCAGGCGCGGCGAGCGCGGTCCGCTGGCCTCGCTCGGACTGCACCTGACCATGCTGACCGCCTCCGTCGTCGCGGTCTTCCCCCCGCTGTGGCTGCTGGTCACCTCCTTCAAGCCGAAGACCGAGGCGTTCGACACCTCGCTCGTCAAGGACTTCACGTTCGGCAACTACAGCCATGTCGTCCGCGACACCGACTTCCTGTCCTGGCTGCAGAACTCACTGATCGTCGTCGGACTGACCACGTTGATCGGCGTCTTCATCTCCGCCACCACCGGCTACGCGGTGAGCCGTTTCCGCTTCCCCGGCATGCGGCCCTTGATGTGGATGCTCCTGCTCACCCAGATGTTCCCGGTCGCGGTGCTCATCGTGCCGCTGTACAACCTGCTCGCCGGCCTCGGGCTGCTCAACCAGCCGATCGGACTGGTCGTCACCTATCTCACCGTCGCCGTGCCGTTCTGCGCCTGGATGATGAAGGGCTACTTCGACGGCATCCCGGTCGAGATCGACGAGGCCGGCCGCGTCGACGGACTCAACCCGTTCGGCACGTTCTGGCGGCTGGTGCTGCCCCTGGCGAAGCCGGGGCTCGCCGTCACCGCCTTCTACACCTTCATCACCGGCTGGGCCGAAGTGGCCTACGCGTCCGCCTTCATGACCGGCGAGGAGAACCTCACGCTCGCCGGAGGCCTCCAGACGTTCGTCAACCAGTACACGAGCGACTGGGGCGCGCTCACCGCGGCCGCAGTGATCATCGCGGTCCCCGCCGCGATCGTCTTCGGACTCGTCCAGCGGCACCTCGTCTCCGGCCTGACCGCAGGCGCCACCAAGTCCTGACCGTCCCCCAACGCAGGCAGGAGAACCATGACCCAGTACCTTGCCGAACCCGGCACCCGTACCCGACCCTCCGGTCCCGGCGAGCGCCCGGGCTGGTGGCGGGACGCCGTGATCTACCAGGTCTACCCCCGCAGCTTCGCCGACAGCGACGGCGACGGGGTGGGCGACCTCCAGGGCATCCGCTCCCGGTTGCCGTACCTGAGGGACCTCGGCGTCGACGCCGTCTGGCTCAGCCCCTTCTACGTCTCGCCCCAGGCCGACGGCGGTTACGACGTCGCCGACTACCGGGCCGTCGACCCCGTGTTCGGCACGCTGCTCGACGCCGACGAACTGATCCGCGACGCGCACGCCCTGGGACTGCGCGTGATCGTGGACGTGGTCCCCAACCACTGTTCGGACCAGCACGACTGGTTCCAGCGCGCCTTACGTGAGGGCCCCGGCTCCCCGCTGCGCGACCGCTTCCACTTCCGGCCGGGACGCGGGACCGCCGGTGAGGCTCCGCCCAACGACTGGGAGTCCATCTTCGGCGGCCCCGCCTGGACGCGCACGAAGAACCCGGACGGCACACCGGGGGAGTGGTACCTCCACCTCTTCGCTCCCGAGCAGCCCGACTTCAACTGGGACAACCCGGCCGTGCGGGACGAGTTCCGCTCCGTCCTGCGCTACTGGCTCGACATGGGCGTCGACGGCTTCCGCGTCGACGTCGCCCACGGCCTGGTCAAGGCCGCGGGGCTGCCGGACATGGGGCGCACCGGGCAGCTGCAGCTGCTGGGCACCCAGTCACTGCCCTTCTTCGACCAGGACGGTGTGCACGAGATCTACCGGTCCTGGCGCAGGATCCTGGACGAGTACCCGGGAGAGCGCATCGGCGTCGCCGAGGCATGGACACCGAGCGCCGAGCGCACGGCCAACTACCTGCGGGCGGACGAGCTGCACCAGGCGTTCAACTTCCACTACCTGGGAGCCGGCTGGGACGCCGGCGCCCTGCGCCGGGCCATCGACGAAAGTCTCGACGCCATGCGTCCGGTGGGCGCGCCCAGCACCTGGGTGCTGTCCAACCACGACGTCGTCCGGCACACCACACGTCTCGCCGTGGACAGTCCCGAGCAGGGGGCGTGCCGGGCCCGCGCGGCGACGCTGCTGATGCTGGCCCTGCCCGGGTCCGCCTACCTCTACCAGGGTGAGGAACTCGGCCTGCCGGAGGTGACCGACCTGCCGGACGAGGTGCGGCAGGACCCCTCGTTCTTCCGCGACAACGGGCAGGACGGGCTGCGGGACGGCTGCCGGGTACCTGTCCCGTGGTCGGGGACCGAGGCGCCGTACGGCTTCGGACCCGTGGCGGGCGGACCGAGCTGGCTGCCGCAGCCGGAGAGCTGGAGGCACCTGTCGGTCGAGGCGCAGTCAGGTGACCCCGGCTCGACGCTGGAGCTCTACCGCAGGGCCCTGGCACTGCGCCGGGAGCACCCCGCCCTGGGCGCCGGCGACGCAGTCGAGTGGCTGGAGGCCCCCGAGGGTGTGCTCGCCTTCCGCCGTACCGCGCGGGACCCGGACGGCCGGGCCCGGGACGGCGACCTGGTCTGCACCGTCAACCTGACCGGTGCGCCGGTGCGGTGGACCCCGCAGGGGCGGCCGCTGCTCAGCAGCCGCGAGCCGGTGACCGAGGGCGACGCGGCCGAGCTTCCCGCGGACAGCACCGTCTGGTGGACGGTGTGACGCTCTCCCTGACGCGGGGTGCCGAGCACGGCACCCCGCGGCTCACCGACATCGCCGCGCAGGCCGGGGTGAGCGAAGCCACGGCGAGCCGCGTGCTCAACGGGAAACCCGGCGTCGCCCCCGCCACCCGGCGGCGGGTGGTGGCCGCACTCGACGTACTCGGCTACGAGCGGCCCGTACGGCTGCGCCAGCGCAGCGCCGGTCTGGTCGGGCTGGTGATCCCGGAGCTCACGAACCCGATCTTCCCGGCTTTCGCCCAGGTCATCGAGCAGGTGCTGGCCGGGCACGGCTATACGCCCGTGCTGTGCACGCAGATGCCCGGCGGGTCCACCGAGGACGAACTGGTGGAGCAGATGGAGGACCGGGGTGTCACGGGCATCGTCTTCCTGTCCGGGCTGCACGCGGACACGACGGCCGACCCGGTCCGGTACCACAAACTCGCCTCCCGAGGAACGCCGTTCGTCCTGGTGAACGGCTACAACGAGCGGATCACGGCGTCCTTCGTGTCGTCCGACGACCGGTCCGCGGTACGGATGGCGGTGCGGCACCTGGCCGACCTGGGGCACACGAGGGTCGGACTGGCCGTCGGCCCCACCCGTTTCGTGCCGTCGCGGCGCAAGGCCGAGGGCTTCCTCGCGGCCGTGCGCTCCTTCTGCGGGATGCGGGCGGGGGAGGCCGAAGCGCACATCGAGCGCACCCTGTTCACGGTGGAGGGAGGCCACGCGGCCGCGGCGGCGCTGCTGGACAGGGGGTGCACCGGCCTGGTCTGCGGCAGTGATCTGATGGCCCTGGGGGCGATCCGCGCGGTGCGTGAACTGGGCCTGACGGTTCCGCACGACGTCTCGGTGATCGGGTTCGACGACTCGCCGCTGATCCCGTTCACCGACCCACCGCTCACCACCGTGCGCCAGCCGGTGCAGGCGATGGCGACCGCGGCGGTGGGGGCGCTGCTGGAGGAGGTCGGCGGAACCCCCGTGCAGCGGACCGAGTTCGTCTTCCAGCCGGAGCTGGTCGTGCGCGGTTCCACGGCGCGGCGCTGCGGATGAGCGCACCGGCCCGGGGAGAGGCTCCGCAGCCGGCCCTGGTCGGGGCTGCGGGGCGGCGTGAAGGCTGCGGAGCCCCGGCTGGGGTCCGGTCCGACGGGCCGGGCGCGTGGGCCCGGACAGATGTCGGAGCCTCCGGAACGCCGGACCGGACGGTGATTGAACGTAACACCTCTGAAACGCTTGCGAAAGTCGTTGCAGAGGACCAATTCGCCTCAGTGTCAGTGATGTTGCGGTTTCCAGCGGGAGAAGCAGGAGTCCTGTCGAGAAGGGTTGACCGATGGTGAGGGGGCTCGTACGGTCTCGATCGCAACAACTTGCTGACGCGTTTCAGCAAGACCCCCCACAGGCCTGCCGGGCAAGGCGCGTTGCTGCGTGAAGGCCTCTCATCCGCATCAGGTGGATCAGGAGGAACTATGGCCAACAAGACCGTGGCCACTGCACTCGCCCTCGTGGCGGGAGCCGCTGTGGTCGTCACGGCACCCGGTACCGCGCAGGCGGACCCGCCCGGCGACAAGGACGTCACCGCTGTGATGTTCGAGTGGAACTTCAACTCCGTCGCCAAGGCCTGCACCGACGACCTCGGGCCGGCCGGGTACGGGTACGTGCAGGTGTCGCCGCCGAACGAGCGGGTCCAGGGCCCGCAGTGGTGGACCGCGTACCAGCCCGTCAGCTACAAGATCGGCACGAGGCTGGGCGACCGCGCCGCCTTCAAGAACATGATCGGCACCTGCCACGCCGCCGGCGTCAAGGTCGTCGTCGACACGGTCATCAACCACATGGCCAACAGCGCCGGCACCGGAACCGCGGGCTCCCCCTACAGCAAGTACGACTACCCCGGCCTGTACTCCAAGTCCGACCTGGACGACTGCACGAGAGACATCGACAACTACGGGGACCGCTGGAACGTCCAGCACTGCGAGCTTTCGGGCCTGCCCGATCTGGACACCGGTGAGGAATACGTCCGCAAGACGATCGCCGGGTACATGAACGACCTGCTCTCCCTCGGAGCGGACGGCTTCCGCGTCGACGCGGCCAAGCACATCGCCGTCGACGACCTCGCCAACATCAAGAGCCGCCTCAGCAACCCCGGCGTCTACATGAAGCTGGAGACCATCGGGGCCGCCGGCGAGGCCGTACAGCCGGGCGAGTACACCGGTGTGGGCGATGTCCAGGAGTTCGGCTACGGCAGGGACCTGAAGCGGATCTTCTCCGGGGAGAAGCTGGCGTACCTGAAGAACTTCGGCGAGGCCTGGGGATACATCTCCAGTGGCAGGGCCGCCACCTTCGTCGCCAACCACGACACCGAGCGCAACGGCTCGACGCTGTCCTACAAGGACGGTGCCAACTACACGCTCGCCCAGGTCTTCAGCCTCGCATGGCCCTACGGCTCGCCCGACGTCCAGTCGGGCTACGAGTTCAGCGACCGCGACGCGGGCGGACCCAACAACGGCCAGGTCGACGCCTGCTACACCGGCGGGTGGAAGTGCCAGCACGCCTGGCGCGAGATCGCGAGCATGGTCAAGTTCCGCAACACCGCCGGCAGCGCGGGCGTGACCAACTGGTGGGACAATGGAAACAACGCCATCGCCTTCGGCCGGGGCAGCAAGGCCTACGTCGTGATCAACCACGAGTCCGGCTCGCTGACCAACACCTTCCAGACATCGCTGCCCTCCGGCACCTACTGCGACGTCCAGAGCGGCAAGGCCGTCACCGTGAACGGCTCCGGGCAGTTCACCGCGACCCTCGGCGGCAACACGGCCCTCGCCCTGCACACGGGGGCGACCAACTGCTCCGACACCGGCCCCGGCCCGAACCCGGACCCCGAGACCAAGGCCGGCGCCTCGTTCAGCGTCGACGCCACCACCGCCTGGGGCGAGAACCTCTACGTCACCGGCAACAACGCCGCGCTCGGCAGCTGGAACCCCGCCGCCGCACTCAAGCTCGACCCGGCGAGCTACCCCGTGTGGAAGCTCGACGTCGCCCTCCCCGCCGGCACCTCCTTCGAGTACAAGTACCTCCGCAAGGACGCCTCCGGCAAGGTCACCTGGGAGGGCGGCGCCAACCGCACCGCCACCGTCCCGACCAGCGGCAAGACACTGCTGAGCGACACCTGGCGCAGCTGAACCAGGGAAACGCTCGTCTCGCCGACCGAAGGACCGCCCGGTCCGCCCGGTCCGCCCCGAGGGTGGACCGGGCGGCCCGCCTTGTCCGCGCCGGCGCCCGCCGCGCGCACGAGGCAGCCCATCCCGTTCGACCGGCGAGGAGAAGAAACGCCCCATGACCGGTTTACCGGCCCGGCGCACAACCGCCCGATTGTCGGCCGTCGCACTGTTCCTGTCCGTGCTGCCGGCCCTTCCGTCCACTACCCCGTCCGCGGACGCCGCGACCCCGCGACCGCCGTCCGATCACGCGCTCGCCCGCACACCGGCGCGCCCGGCCCCGTCGCGCGAGCAGTTCTACCTGGTGCTGCCCGACCGCTTCGCCAACGGGACCACCTCCAACGACGAGGGCGGCCTGACCGGCGGCCGCTCGCAGACCGGCTACGACCCGACCGACAAGAACTTCTACCAGGGGGGTGATCTGAGGGGCCTGATCGAGAAGCTCGACTACATCAAGGGCCTCGGCACCACCGCCCTGTGGATGGCCCCGGTCTTCAAGAACCGGCCGGTGCAGACGATGAGCGGCACCGAGATGGCCAGCTACCACGGCTACTCCATCACCGACTTCACCCGGGTCGACCCGCACTTCGGCACCAACGCCGAACTGGCGGAACTCGTCGACAAGGCCCACGCCAAGGGCATGAAGGTCTTCTTCGACGTCATCACCAACCACACCGCCGACACAGTCGACTACGCGGAGAAGACGTACGGCTACCGCTCCAAGGGAGCGTTCCCCTATCTGGACGCCGAGGGCCGCCCTTTCGACGACAGCTCCGGCATGCCTGAGGTCGACGAGGACGGCTTCCCGTACACGCCGCGCCCCCGCCCCGGCGAACACGACGCCAAGGTGCCGGCGTGGCTCAACGATCCCACGATGTACCACAACCGGGGCGACTCCACCTTCGCCGGTGAGAGCGCCCTGTACGGCGACTTCAAGGGCAACGACGACCTGTGGACCGAACGGCCCGAGGTCGTCGAGGGCATGCGGCGGATATACGAGACGTGGGTCAAGGACTTCGGCGTCGACGGCTTCCGCGTCGACACGGCGAAGAACGTCAACATGGCCTTCTGGACGCAGTGGGCCACGGCGCTGGACGCCTACGCGGCCCGGCGGGGGAAGCGGGACTTCTTCATCTTCGCGGAGGCATTCTCGGCCGACCCCGTCGTCATGGCGCCCTACCTGATCAAGGGCAGGCTCGACGCCACCCTGGACTTCCCGCTGCAGGCCGCGCTCCGCAACTACGCGTCGCGCGGCGGTCCCGCGCGCGACCTCACGCACGTCCTGGCCCAGGACCACCGCTACACCACGGACAAGGCCAACGCCTACGGCGAGGTGACCTTCCTGGGCAGTCACGACATGGGGCGCATCGGGGGGTTCGTCAGTCAGGACAACCCGGGTGCGGGCGACGCGGAGCTGCTGCGCAGGGACCGGTTCGCACACGAGCTGATGTTCCTGTCCCGTGGCAATCCGGTGATCTACGCGGGTGACGAGCAGGGCTTCACCGGATCGGCGGACGATGTGTACGCTCGGCAGACGCTGTTCGCGTCGAAGGTTCCGGAGTACCTGGACGACGACCAGATCGGTACGGAGCGTACGCATGCCTCGGACGCGTACGACCCGGCGCATCCGCTGTACAAGACGATCGCTTCTCTTTCGGAACTGACGAAGCGTCACCCGGCTCTGCGTGACGGTGTGCAGGAGGAGCGGTACGCGGACGACGGTCCGGGTGTGTACGCGTTCTCGCG
>NZ_JBHXFL010000057.1:8516-42064 GCF_042724095.1 Streptomyces sp. NPDC127100 | reverse complement strand
CGCTGTTTACCCCTACTCGGGGGACTTGTTCGTGGCGGCGGGGGGGGCGGGGGGCGCGGCGGGGGGACGCCGGTGGGGGCGGGCCCGTCGCCCGCCCCGCCCCCCACGGGGAAGGCTTCGCCTCCAGGACGGAGGCCACCGCTTCGGGTGTGGTCGGTTACTGCATGACCGCCATGGCGAGCGCGCGCCGGGCGCGCATCGAGGCGCGCTCGGCCCGGCGGTGCATCCGGCGGGCGGTCGCCAGGCGCATGGCCCGGCGTTCCCGCTCGGCCTCATGCAGGCGCTCGTGCATATGCGCACGCGCCAGGGCTTCTGGGATGAGTTGCATTTCGCGGGTCCTGTTCTGACGCGAGTCCTTCGCGTCACTGGTGGTGAAGTCTTCAGGCGCGGTGCCTGCGATCTCGTCGGTGGACGGCTTCATCGGGGCCTGCTTCTTGGGGTCGTGCGTGAGGGGGCGATCGATCGTTCCGGTGATGTTCATGCCGTGACCGGGTTCTTGCGCGGGCGACCACGCGGCCGCTTCCGGGCGACGACGACCCCCTGGACGAACAGCTCGCCACCCCAGACGCCCCAGGGCTCACGCCGCTCCTTGGCACCGGCGAGGCAGGCCTCGACCAGCGGGCAGGTACGGCAGAGGGACTTGGCGTACTCGACGTCCGCCGGCGACTCCGCGAAGAAGACCTCCGGGTCGAAGGAACGGCAGGGGACGGGTACGCCGAGGTTCTCGATGGCGTCGTCGAGCGCGGTGAGCGCGGTGAGCGGGATCAAGGTGGGGTCCTCCGTGGAGCCGGGCTTGGGGATCGTGTCGGAAGGCGGTACGGACGGGGCGTGCGCTTCGAGTTGCACGGGTGGTCTTCCTCGTCTGGTCGTTCCGGCCGGTCGGCCGGTTGCGGCTTGGTACCGGGTTCTTTTCTTGTCCCGAGGCTCCTTCGCGCTGTCGTCCCCGTTCGGGGAAAACAGAAGGGCCGCGGATCCCGGGTGGGGTTCCGCGGCCCTGAAGGCGCCGGCCTGATCGAAGATCAGGCTGGATCACTCCAGGGTTCTGGCCCACGGAAGGCCCACATCAGGTGGTGCTGCGTCGTCTGCTTCCGGAATCCGGCACCGGTCGCCGTAAAGGCATAGGCCTGAGCCTGTGCCGCTACTGCTGCTTCCAGTGCCTTGGTCGGTCGCTCGTCGCGCTCACGGACGGGAAGGCCCGCGGGGGCAACGGAGGCGGACGCCGGACGCACGGCACGAATGCCGGACAGACCGGTGCCCGGGTTGGAAACGCCGAGCATGCGCAGGGAGACGGCCGAGCGATCGGTCAGTTTGGCGGTGGAACCGGCGGTGGTGCTGATGTTGATGCTGATCACTGGACTCGCCTCCTCTCGGCGTCTCGGGGGGACCGGTGTGACCCGGTCCACGGATATGCAAGTACAACACGGACCCAGGGCCTCCGGGAAGGCCGCTGTTCTCCGTGACCAAGAACCTATGGGGATTCCCGGGGCATGCGCAAACTATTTTTTCGACGAGTTGGGATCAGTCTCCGCCGTCAAGCCCGGCGACCTCCCGGCCTGCGCAGATGGCCAGAACGTCGGCTCCGTAGCGGTTGAACTTGCGTACCCCGACGCCCGGGATCCTCGCCAGCTCGTGCTCGTCCTCCGGCACGGACTCGGCGATCGCCATCAGCGTCTTGTCGGTGAAGACGCAGAACGCGGGCTGTCCGCTGCGCCCCGCCTGGACCTCCCGCCACTCGCGCAGCCGCTCGTAGACGCCCTCGTCCATGTCGGACGGGCAGTCCTCGCAGCGCATCAGCTTCATCTCACCGGCCTCGGTGAGCGTGCGCCCGCAGACCCGGCAGCGGGCCGGGGTCCGCTGGGTCCGCCGCGGCGCCACGACCGTGGTGCCGCGCCCGGGGCCGCGCTCCACACCGCCCGGGCCGCCGGCGGACGTGCGGGCGCCGGCCGGGGCCGAGCCGGGCCTCAGCCCCTTGAGGAAGCGGCTGGGGCGGCGGTTCGGGCGGCCGCCGGGCGAGCGGGCGAGCGCCCAGGAGACGTGCAGGCGCTCCCGCGCGCGGGTGACGCCGACGTAGAGGAGGCGGCGTTCCTCCTCGATCTGCTCGTCGGTCTTTGCGTAGGTGATCGGCATCATGCCCTCGGCGACGCCCACCAGGAAGACGGCGTCCCACTCCAGGCCCTTGGCCGAGTGCAGCGAGGCGAGGGTGACGCCCTGGACGGTCGGCGGGTGCTGGGCACCCGCCCGCTCGTCGAGTTCCGCGACGAGGTCGCCCAGGGTGGCACCCGTCCGGGCGGCGGCGAAGTCGTGGGCCAGGGAGACCAGGGCCGCCAGCGACTCCCAGCTCTCCCGGACGGCGCCGGACCCCGCCGGGGGCTGGGGCGTCCAGCCCTCCCCCGACAGCACGGCACGCACCTGGGACGGCAGGTCGACGGCGTCGTCGAGGAGGTGGTCGTTGCCGCCGAAGCGTGCGGCGGCCCGCAGGGCGCTGCCGGCCCTGCGCACCTCGGGACGGTCGAAGAAGCGCTCCGCCCCGCGCAGCTGGTAGGGGACTCCGGCGTCGGCGAGGGCCTGTTCGTAGGTCTCGGACTGCGAGTTCGTACGGAACAGCACCGCGATCTCGGCGGCGGGGACGCCCGAGTCGATGAGTTCGCGGATGCGGCGGGCGGCTCCCTCGGCCTCGGCCGGTTCGTCGGTGTACTCGGCGTAGACGGGCTCGGGGCCCGCGGGGCGCTGGGAGACCAGCTCCAGGCGGTGGTCGGCGGCCCGGCCGCGGGCCTGGGCGAGCAGTCCGTTGGCGAGGTGGACCACCTGGGGGGTGGAGCGGTAGTCGCGGACCAGCTTGACGACGGTGGCGTGGGGGTGCCGGCTGCGGAAGTCGAGCAGATGGTCGGGGGTTGCTCCCGTGAACGAGTAGATCGTCTGGCTGGCGTCACCGACCACGCACACGTCGTCGCGGTCGCCGAGCCACAGCTCCAGCAGGCGCTGCTGGAGGGGGCTGACGTCCTGGTACTCGTCGACCACGAAGTGCTGGTACTGGGCGCGGACCTGCTCGGCGACGTCGTGCCGGTCCTGCAGGACGGCCACCGTGAGCAGCAGCACGTCCTCGAAGTCGATGACGCCGCGCCCCCGCTTGAGGTCCTCGTAGGCGGAGTACAACTGGGCGATCTCCGCGGCGTCGCGAGGCGCCTCGCGGCCGGCCTTGGCCGCGGCGGGGGCGTAGTCGGCGGGGACGGTCTGGGTGACCTTCGCCCACTCGATCTCGGCGGTGACGTCGCGCAGCTCGCCCCGGTCGAGCCGGAGGTGGCAGGCGGCGGCCGCGTCGGCGACGAGCTGGATCTTGCGGTCGACGAGCCGGGGCAGGGAGCCACCGATCGCTTTCGGCCAGAAGTACTGGAGCTGCCGCAGCGCCGCCGAGTGGAAGGTGCGGGCCTGGACGCCGGCCGCGCCGAGCTGACGGAGCCGGCCGCGCATCTCCCCGGCGGCGCGGTTGGTGAAGGTGACGGCGAGCACGCTGGACGGCTGGAGGATCCCGGCGCGCACCCCGTAGGCGATGCGGTGGGTGATCGCCCGGGTCTTGCCGGTCCCGGCGCCGGCCAGCACGCACACCGGACCGCGCAGGGCGGTGGCCACCTCGCGCTGCTCGGGGTCGAGCCCTTCGAGCACCGCGTCGGCCGAGTCCGGTACCTGCGGGAAAAGGGTGGAGTGCGTTGCTGCTGTCACCCCGCCATGCTGCCAGGTCGGGCGGGACGGGTGCGTCGGCCGTCCACAGGCACGCACCGACAGTCGTACTGATGCGACCGGCGTCACGCGCCGGGAATGGCGGGGCGACCACGAAACGTTCACCCTCTGCGACCTCATCCCCGAGCCGCCGAAGGAGCGCGAGAGACATGCCGGGCACTGTGACGATGTACAGCACCACGTGGTGCGGCTACTGCCGTCGGCTGAAGAGCCAGATGGACCGCGAGGGCATCGCGTACACCGAGATCAACATCGAGCAGGACCCGGATTCCGCCGCGTTCGTGGAGAAGGCGAATGGCGGAAACCAGACGGTTCCCACTGTTCAGGTAGTTCCCTCCAGTGGCGGCACCGAGGTCGTGATGACGAACCCGAGCCTTGCCCAGGTGAAGCAGGCACTCGGCGTCTGACCCTTGCGAGACGCAGCCCCCGACCGGCCTGACGCTGATCGGGGGTTTTGTGTGCCCCGGGGAGACCGCAGCGGCAGGTCCAAGGCCCGCCCCCGGCAACCACCGCTGTAGATGCGAGGCCCTCCTGAACGCGCCCTGCACAGGGCGCAGAGAGACTGAGCGCTCCACCTGGTGGCCGTCACCGACAGAACCTCTGAGCGCGCGGTAGCAATGCCGCAGGTTCAGAGCGCGAGCACAGGCCGAGTAGAGAAGTCCTCGCAAAGGTCCTCACCATCCGGGCCATACACGAACTCGACCATGGATGGGTTGCGATTGGCGGTGGCCAGGGGCAGCCATGCCAGCATGTGGCCGTAGCCGCCGCACACCGACTCGCCACCGTCTCCGCCGTGGACCGCTGTAACGTCGCTCGTCAACTCCGTGCGGTAGGTGTCGTAGGCGATGCGCAGGCCGAAGGCGTTCAGCTGGTTCTGCGGGCCCGTGCGGTCCCCGTAGGGGATGCGGTCGAGGGGGCAGTCGTTCCCCCACCGAAACAGGGTTTCTGCCCCAGCTCCACAAGCGTGCTCCCACTCGTCGGGGCTCGGCATCCGCAGGCCACGAGCCGCGAGAACAGCCGGCATGTCAGCAGGCAACTCGGTCAGGTTCTCGTCCTCCACAGCCATGAGCACAGTGGCCAAGACGACGCTCCGGCGGGGGCTGAGCACCTGCGCGAGGTGGGCCCGCAGGTCGGATCCGTAGCCGAAGCCCTGCTCCAGGCTCTCGGCATAGTCGGCAGTCTGCTGCGGGGTCGGTTGCCAACTGTTCAGGTCGAAGCCGAGGGACACCGGCCCTCCGGGTATCAGAGCGAATTCCTGTCCGTTCCGCTCGATCCGGATGCGATGAAGCGGAGCACCGAGGTGCTCTGTGGTCTCAACGAGTGTCACCCGACCGTCAACCAAGCCAGCGGCCTCCTCGGCGACGCGGCGTGCGGTAGGCAATTCGAAGGATCGCCACTGGTCGAAAGTGAGATCAGAGAGAGACATGGACCGCAGTGTTGCACGCAGGTCTGACACGGCTCGCGACCACTGCACTCCAGAGCTGAGCTGCGGTCGCGAAAGCCTCCAAGGAAGTCCAAGCGGACACTGGCGGCGGACCGTGGCCACCATTTCCTGGTTCGGGACGCACCCGTGTACGCCTGTCTCAGGCGCCCTCGCCGAGGTGGCGGTAAAGAGTGGCGCGGGAGATCCCGAGAGCCTTGGCGATGGCGCTCACGCTCTCGCCCTTCGCCTTTCTGGCACGGGCCACGGTGAGCACATCCTCATCGACGACGGACGGCCGTCCGCCTGTACGCCCCTGCGCCTTGGCTGCGTCGAGTCCTGCGCGGGTGCGCTCCTTGATGAGGCTGCGCTCAAACTCCGCCATGGCTCCGACCACCTGAAGCATGAGACGGCCGTCAGCTGTACCGGGGTCGATGTTGGCCAGCGCGCCTGTGAGCACCTTGAACCCGATGCCCCGCTCTCGAAGGGTGTCGACCATGGTCACAAGGTCGATGAGGGACCGAGCGAAGCGGTCCAGCTTCCACACGCACAGGGTGTCGCCGGGTCTGGCGTAGTCCAGTGCGGCCCTGAGCTCTGGCCGGTTGGTGTTCTTCCCGCTGGCCTTGTCCTCGAAGATGCGGGCGCACCCTGCGGCCGTCAGTGCGTAGCGCTGCAACTGCGCTTCCTGGTCATCGGTCGAGACGCGGGCGTATCCGATGAGCTGACCGGTGATCGTGTTCGTCGTCACGGCCGGGACTGTCTCAGAACTCGTCTCAATACGTCAAGCCCGAGACGAAAGTTTCGAGACGGGTTTTGAACAGTGCTGCGCCCCCTTCCGGGGCGCCTGCCGTCTCGTCTCACAAACCTTGGTTTTCGAGACGCCCGTTACTCGTCACGCTGGGCCACGGTCGGGCTGTGCTCTCTGCCGTGTGTTGGCCAGCACTGCGCGTGTCCGCAACGGCAAGAGGCTGTGAGCCTGTCTGCCTGCCTGTCGCTGTGCTCTCGCCTGCCTGCCAGGGGCACAGCCTGTCAGCCGCTCACGCTGGCGCACAGCCGTTCGCTTGCCACGGGACACGGGCCGCTGGCCAGCCTCTCGACGGCGGAGGAGAGGCAATGGCGAAGGGGGTGGGGTATGACCCCTTGAAGGGGCCTTGCCCGACCGCTGTGTCTTACCGGCTCAAATCCTGCCACGGTTTCAGGGCCTTTCAGGCTGGCCTGTACTCCAGCCGGCCGAGGCGTAACGCCTGTTCAAAGGCCTGTGCTGCCTCCTTGGCGACGGCGAAGGAGTGCACAGAACGAAGCCTTACGTCCTTGCCTGTGGGGCGCGGCAGCGCCCCCCTTGGGCTTGCTCCTGTCGGCCCCTGCTGGGCCGCACTGTCGTAGAGGCTTCGGGTTGTGGCGGCCATCCGGCCGCCCATGCTGCCTACTACTTCGCCGATGCCTTCTCTTGGGGCGCTGCCGCGCCCCGCTCTGCTTGCCGGGGGCCGCGAAGCCGCTTCCTTCTGTCGGCCCCTGCGGGGCCGCAACTGCGAGGGGTGACAGAAGAGAGAGCGCGCGAACCTTTCCGCAGGTCACTGCCCCTGTCGCTACACGTACGGCGTGTGCTGGCTACACCTGCGGTGTATGGTCACCGGTCTTGATGGACGCGGCACGGTACCGGTGCACCCTTCCCCTTCTGGAAGAGGTGAGAGGGCAGGACCAGGCAAGCGGCACCCGACCGGGGCGAGACGAGCCCAAACCTCTTGGCGCGGTTGACCGCGTTGGTCGTGCTCTGGTCGGACAGGGGCTTGCCCTCCTTGCCCAGCAGAGAGGCCAGCTTCCCAGGGTCGAAGGCTGCATGACCCTGGCGGTCAGCCCAGCCCAGCCCAGCGAAGTGCACTCGGTAGGCGAGCGGGTGCCAGGGTTCCTGCGCCATGCGCCGGTACTCGCGCTGGGAGACTCCGCCCCACGGGCGGTCATGACCGAAGCTGATGGCCACTGGCTGCGGCTCCTTCCTGTGAGGCGCACACGGGTGCGCCAGCGGCCCCGCCGGGCGGCGAGACATGTGTCTCCCTTCTTTGCGGGGGTGGCCGTGCGGAAGGCACAGCGCTTCACAGGTGGGCGCCCAAAGCTTCGGGCCTGGACTCGGTCTCATGCAGTCGGGAGCGACGGCGGCGACCTGGCCCGGCGTCGTACATCATGCTGAAACGGGGAAGGCCCCCATGGTCGGGGGCCTTCCTTGCTCGCTCGGCAGCATCAGACGGGAGCCGTAACCTTCTCGGCCTCGCCTGCTCCCTTGGCTTCCTCTTCGGCCTTCGCTTGCTGCGCCGCGCGTTCAGCCTCGAAATCCTCCCAGCGGCTGACGATCTCCCACTCGGCGCCCGTAAGCGTCGTGGGCTTCTCGTACGGCTTTCCGGGCAGCGAGACCGGTGTGATCGGTGCGAGCACTTGAGAAGCCTTCACGGGGGTGACCCACCACGAGACACCCTGCTGCCGGATGTTCTCGATGAGGTCGCCGGGATCGATGGCAAGGGCATCGGGCCGGAAGTGCGCCTTCACCTTGTGCTTCTTCAGAAACTCCCGCCGCTCGTCGACGCTCGACCGCACCCACCACTCCGCGTAGCTCTCGCCCGTACCGGTCCACACGGTCACCGGCTTCGGTCCCTCCTGGCTCGTTACCTTCTCTCGGTCCTGGGCAAGGCTGGCGACTTGTGAGGCGTACGCGACGGCGCTGATCTCGTCCTGCTGGAGTTCCTTCAGGAGCTGGTTCATCTTGCCGTCGATGACGGCGAGCTTCGCCGCACGGCTGTCGTCGATGGTCGTCTTCGACTCCATCCGTTCCAGGTGGCCGATCTCTCCCAACAGAGCCGACTCCAGCCAGGGGTACAAGTCCTCTGCCCAGAACCTCTGCTTCGGGCATGCCTGAATGCCCTTGCTCTTGTTTCCGTGGCAGCGGTACCGCTCCCGCTTGCCCTTGGCCGGGTCGCCCTTCACGAAGTACAGGGAGCTGCCACACAGCATGCAGAACGTCACGCCCACCGTCGGCGACGTAGAGCCCTTCTGCTTCTTGTACTTGACCGAGGCGACGGCTTCCGACAGCTTCGCCCACTCCTCCTCGTTCAGCACCGGCTCAGACCGCATGACGGGAGTGCCGTCGTCATTGCGGACCACGGCGCCATTCGCGCGTACGTACTCCCCGAGCAGAGACCGGCTGACCAGTACGGCTTGCACTGTGGTCGGCGTCCATCTGGCGCCCCGAGGCTTCGGGTCCGCCAGCCGAGTTGTGCTCTCGCCTGCCGCCGCGCGGATGCGAGCGATGTCCTGAGCCGTGGGCACGCCTTGCTCGTTCAGCCAGTCGGCGACGGCCGAGAAACTCGGCTTCTCGATGAAGCGCCGGATCATCTCGATCAGCGTCGGGCCGTACTCGGGGTCGAGTTCGAGGGTGAAGCCTGCGTCGCCCTTCACCGCTCTGCGTCCGAACGGGACAAGGCCACCCGGCCAACGACCGGTCTTTCGCATGGTCTCCCGGGAAGCCTTGTTGCGGGCCTTGATGGCGTCCAACTCGGCCTCTGCGACCACGGCCAGGATCTTGGCGATGGTCTTGCCCCATGGCTTCGAGAGGTCGAATCCCTCCTCGCAGGAGATGAGGCCCTTACCGTTCGCCTCGCACCACTCAATGATGTCCGAGAGATGGCGGACCGACCGCGCGATGCGGTCGATCTTCAGGATGATGATGTGGTCGAACTGATCCTTCTTGTTGTTGAGCCAGTCCCCCAGGGACGGACGCACCCACGGCGAGATGGACGCCGACACGTCGATGTCGACCGCAAAGTCGACCAGCTCCATTTCCTCCGCGTCGGCCCGCTTGCTGATGCGGGTCCGCTGCGTTTCCTCGCCGGTCTGGTTCTCGTTGCCTACAGACAGACGGACCACGCCAAGCGCCCTGGGCTTGTCGCTCACCCTTGCCCCTCCCCAAGACAGGGGCGGCCCTCCCTGGCCGCCACAAGTAAGGAGGAAAGTCTACAGACCGTGCCGACCGTGCTCTTCCCCGACGGCTCGACGCTGACGAACCCGTCGCTGGCGCAGGTGAAGCAGAAGATCGGCGCCTGATCCCTCCAGCCGCGGCGCCCCCTCCGGTCGACGTGACCGGAGGGGGCGTACCTGTGCGCCCGTCTTTCCGTGGTGCCTGTCGTCGCGTTGTCGGTCAGTGCACGTCGAACTCGTAGCCGTGCCTGATGTCCGTGGGGCAGCTGAACACCCGGAGGTCTCCCCACCTGCCCACGGTGACACCTGTGGTGTGGTCGCTGGCCACGGTGAAGAGGAGTCTCATGGGGGCGTCGCACTCACGGCAGCGGAACTCCCACGGTTCGGTGAGGTGCCAGGTGGGCCAGCCGCCGAACTTGTATCCCGCCACGCGTGTGATGACGTCGCCCCCGTCTTCGCCAGGGGTCTCCTCCACCAGCCGTCCCACGTCGTGCGCGACGTCGTCCGGCAGTTCCTCCGGGTAGGGGAAGTCTGTCAGCGGCACGGGAGTCAGCAGGCACGGCCGGGGCGAGAAGCCGTAGTCCTCTTCTTCCTGCCGCACGGGCGCGGGGGGCCGGAACGGCTCCCGTGGCAGGTCGGCTGCCCGCCACCAGCGAATCTCCACGACCGGGTTTCCGTCCGCGTGCGGAGCCGGCGGATCCCAGTGCGGGTTCGGGCACCACAGCAGCTGGAACACATCGGCATCCCGCGGCCACCAGTCTCCCGGGGCGTCCCGTCGCCATACCTGCACCACCGGGACCATGGCCACGGGCGGCAGCCCGGAGGACGCCTGTTCGTCCGGCACTGAACAGTGCGGCCACGGCTCGTGTGCCGGCCAGGGCATCGGCCCGGCGATGGAGCTGTCCCGGTGCCCCGGCGTCCCCGGCGTCGGATGGAGGACGACCGCGGGCCGGGCGTAGGGAGCGAGAGCGGGGACTGCGGCGAGAATGGCCTCGGCGGACGGCCTGTTCGAGTACGGCAGCACGACCGAACGGTACACGGCCCCCAGAGGCTCCGATCCAGGTCGACGAGCTCACCGTTCAGCGTTGAAGCCCCGGCCGAGCGATCGGTACATGGGTGAGGGGCGGGCCCTCCCGCGTGGGGCGGGCCCGCCCCTCACACCTGTACCGCGGTGCCGCCTCAGACGAGGCCGCGGGTCGGCAGCGGCTTGCCGTACCAGAGCTCGATCAGGCGGGCCGCGATCGAGATGCCGTAGGGCGGGAGCACCTCGCCGGACTCGAAGGCGGCGCCCAGCTCGTCGCGGGAGAACCAGCGGGCCTCGTGGATCTCGTCGCCGTCGACGTCGATCTCCGTCGAGGTGGCACGGGCCATGAAGCCCAGCATGAGGCTGGACGGGAAGGGCCAGGGCTGGCTGGCGACGTACTCGACGGGGCCGACGGCGATGCCGACCTCCTCGAAGACCTCGCGGCGCACCGACTGCTCGATGGACTCGCCGGGCTCCACGAAGCCGGCGAGCGTCGAGAAGCGGCCCTCGGGCCAGTGCACCTGGCGGCCGAGCAGGATGCGGTCGTCCGCGTCGGTGACCGCCATGATCACGGCGGGGTCGGTCCGCGGGTAGTGCTCGGCGCCGCAGGCGGGGCAGCGGCGGATGTGGCCGGCCGCGGCGATGACGGTGCGCTCGCCGCAGCGGGAGCAGAACCGGTGCAGGCGCTGCCAGTTCTCCAGGGCGACCGCGTGGACCATCAGACCCGCGTCGCGGGGCGACAGGAGCAGGCCCGCCTCGCGCAGCCCGGCCGGGCGCGCGGACTGGTCCATGCGGCCGGGCAGGGAGTCCTTCTGGAGGGCGAAGTAGCTGACGCCGTCCTCGTCGGTGCCCAGGAAGTACCGGTGCGCCTCGGTGAGCGGCGCCTCGAAGGAGGGGGTCATGACGATTTCGGTGCGTCCGTCGGGTACCTCGTCGATGAGGACCTGACCGCCGGAGACCACGAAGCAGCGCGTCGAGGGGTGGCTCCACGCCGCCGCGAGCCAGGCCTCGTCGAGCCGGTGGTGGGCGGCTCGGTCGACGCCGCTCGGGGCGGTGAGCGAGATGGGACGGTCGGCGGTGTGGTCGGTCCAGGTGGTCACGGGTGCTTCCAACTCCCCCGGTGGGCGGGTGTGGTTCGGCAGGCGGTTCAGCGGGTGGTACGGCGCGTGGCGAGCGGGTCCGGTGGGACCCGCGCCGGTCGGGGCGGGGGCTCAGGGCGCGTGGCGCCAGTGCTCCGCCAGGTCGCCCCACAGGTGGGCGGATGTCTCGACACCCTTGAGGAGCAGGTCGAGCTCAACCTTCTCGTCGGGGGCGTGCCAGCCGTCGGAGGGGACGGAGATTCCGAGGAAGAGCACCGGTGCGCCGAGGACCTCCTGGAGGTCGGCGGCCGGTCCGGAGCCGCCTTCGCGGGTGAAGCGGACCGGTTTCCCGAAGGCCCGGCCCATGGCGCGGACCACGGATTGCAGCGCCGGGTGGTCCAGCGGCGTCAGGCACGGGCGCGTGGCCGGGCCGAAGGTGATCTCGCAGCGGATGCCGTCCGGCACCTGCTCGGCGGCCCAGGCGCGGACGGCCTTCTCGACGTGGTCGGGGTCCTGTCCCGCGACCAGGCGGAAGGAGAGCTTCACCATGGCGGAGGACGGGATGATCGTCTTGCTGCCCGGGCCCTGGTAGCCGCCGCCGATGCCGTTGACCTCGGCGGTGGGGCGGGCCCAGATGCGCTCCAGGGTGGTGTGGCCGGCCTCGCCGTGGGCGGCGTACGACTTGGCCGTGCGCAGCCACTGCCGCTCGTCGAAGGGCAGCTCGGCGAAGAGGTCGCGTTCGCGTTCGGTGAGTTCGACGACGCCGTCGTAGAAGCCGGGGACCGCCACGCGCGCGTGCTTGTCGTGCAGGGCTGCCACCAGGCGGGCGGCGGCCGTGGCCGGGTTGGGGACCGCGCCGCCGAAGGAGCCCGAGTGGATGTCCTGGTCGGGTCCGTGCAGCCGGATCTCGCACTCGGCGAGGCCGCGCATGCCGGTGCACACGGTGGGGGTGTCCTCGGACCACATGCCGGTGTCGGAGACGATCACCGCGTCGGCGGCGAGCCGCTCGGTGTGCTCCTCCACCAGTGCGCGGAAGTGCGGGGAGCCGGACTCCTCCTCGCCCTCGATCAGCAGCTTGAGGTTCACCGCCGGTGCGGTGCGGCCGGTGGCGGCGAGGTGGGCGCGGACGCCGAGTGTGTGGAAGAACACCTGGCCCTTGTCGTCGGCCGCCCCGCGCGCGTAGAGGCGGTTGTCGCGGACGACGGGCTCGAAGGGGTCGCTGTGCCAGCCGTCCTCGCGGGCCGCGGGCTGTACGTCGTGGTGGCCGTAGACGAGGACCGTCGGTGCCGCGGGGTCGCCGGAGGGCCACTCGGCGAAGACGGCCGGGGCGCCCGCGGTGGGCCAGACCTCGGCGGTCGGGAAGCCGGTCTCCTTCAGCTTGGCGGCGAGCCAGTCGGCGCTGCGGCGTACGTCGGTCGCGTGGTCGGGCTGGGCCGACACGGACGGGATGCGCAGCCACTCGGCGAGATCGTCGAGGAAGGCGGCGCGGTGCCGCTCGATGTACGTACGGACGGCGCTGACGGCATTGTCAACGGGGTGGCTCATACTCACGAGCCTATCGGCCCGCGCGGACACCCTGACCGTGCGGTTCGTCACCGACCGGTTCGCCGAGCAGCAGGCGTTCCAGTGCGGCACGGTCCGGCAGGCCGTCGGGCCGTACGGCCTCGCCGCTGCGTACGTACAGGAAGGTGGCTGCCACCGATTCCAGCGGCACGCGCTGCTGCTCGGCCCAGGCGAGGCGGTACACGGCGAGCTGGAGCGGGTCGGCGGTGCCGTCGCGGCCGGTCTTCCAGTCGACGATCTCGTACGTCGCCGCGGGGCCCTCGCCCTGCCGGTAGACGGCGTCGATCCGGCCGCGCACGACGCGTCCGGCGAGCGTGAGCTGGAAGGGCGCCTCGACGCGGTACGGGGTGCGGTGCGCGTAGCCGGTGCGTTCGAAGGCGTCCTTGAGGAACTCCAGGTCGCGTTCGTCGGCGATCTCGGCCTCGCTGCCGGGCAGCTCCTCCGGCTCCAGCATGGGCAGCGTCAGCGCTTCGAAGCGGGACTCGACCCAGGCGTGGAAGCGGGTGCCCCGGCGGGCGGCGGGCTGGGGCGGGCGGGGCATGGGCCGGGCCAGCTCCTGGGCGAAGCCGTCGGGGTCGGCGGCCAGGCGCAGCAGCTGGGAGGCGGTCAGTGATGCCGGGAGGTGCACCTCGGTGACGCTCTCGCGGGCGCGCAGCAGCTCGCCGGTGAGGGCGTCCAGGTCGCGGTCCCAGGAGGCGACGGTGCGGGCCTCCTCGGGTGTGAGGCGGGACGCGGTGGTGTCCCGGGGGGCGGGGTCCGGCTGCGGCGCCTGGGGCCGGGGGACGGCGGCGCCGGCGGGCTGCGGCGGCGGTGGCGCCTGGCGCGGGACCGTCGGCCGCGCGGCGGGGCGGTCGGTCGCCCAGGAGTCCCAGCCGGCGGAGTCCTCCGGACGGCCGGGGTCCTCGTCGTCGGGGAAGGGCGCGTCGTCCTCGGGAAGGGGGGCCTCGTCCTCGGGGGGCGGCGGCCAGTCCGGGTCGTCGTAGGTGTCCGGGTCGTGCGTGGCGGCGGGCCGGCCGCCGTGCCCGGAGGCGAGGCGGTCGAGGTGGGCGAGGACGGTCTCGGCGGCCGACCGGCGCAGGACGAGGGCCGTGTCGTCCAGGGGCAGGGGCCAGGCCTGGTCGGCGGTGGCCCGGATCAGGGCCGGGTTCTCCTCGTCCTCGGCGGGTTCGTCCGCCCAGGCCTCGATCTCGCCGTACCCGGCGGCGCAGTGGTCGTAGAGGGCCTGGAGGAAGCCGGACGGTCCGCGCGGCTTCTTCTGGCTGGGGCCCCACCAGTGGCCGGAGCCCAGGAGCAGGGAGCGGGGGCGGGTGAAGGTGACGTAGCCGAGGCGCAGTTCCTCGGTGTGCTGGTGTTCCTTCATGGCCTCGTGGAAGGCCTTCAGCCCCCGCGCGTCCCAGGACGCGACGTCGGGCAGGGTGTCGGCGTCGCCGCGCAGTCCGTGCGGCAGCACCTTGCCCTGGGCGGTCCACTTCTCGCGGCCCTGGCCGCTGGGGAAGGTGCCGGTGACCAGGCCGGGGACGGCGACCACGTCCCACTCCAGGCCCTTGGACTTGTGCGCCGTGAGCACCTTGACGGTGTTCTCGCCGCCGGGCAGGGCGTTGTCGAGGCCCTTCTCGTACTGGGCGGCGGTGCGCAGGAAGCCGAGGAAGGCGAGGAGGGTGGCCTCGCCGTCGCCGGCGGCGAAGGAGGCGGCGACGTCCAGGAAGTTCGACAGGGTCTCGCGGCGGCGGGCGGCCAGGGCGTGCGGGGACGCCGACAGCTCGACCTCCAGACCGGTGGTGGCGAGGACGCGGTGCAGGACATCCATCAGGGGGTCGGACAGGGCGCGGCGCAGGTCGCGCAGCTCGGTGGCGAGGCGGGCGAACCGCACGCGCGCGTCCGGCGAGAAGGGCAGCCCGTCGTCGTCGCCGGTGCCGTCCAGCGGTGTCTCCAGGAACGTGTCGAGGGCGTCCGCGAGGGAGATCACCTCGGACGGGTCGACGCCCTCGACGGCCTCGGCGAGCCGCCGGTCGGGGTCGTCGTCGCCGTCCACGCGCGCGTGGCTCACGAGCAGCCGGGCCCGGCGTCCCAGGAGGGCGAGGTCGCGGGGGCCGATGCGCCAGCGCGGGCCGGTGAGCAGGCGGACCAGGGACGCGTTGGCGCCGGGGTCCTGGAGGACCTCGCAGACGGCGACCAGGTCGGCCACCTCGGGCAGGTGCAGCAGGCCGGACAGGCCCACGACCTCGACGGGGACGTCGCGGGCCACCAGCGCGCCCTGGATCTCGGCGAAGTCGGTCGCCGTGCGGCACAGCACGGCGATCTCCCCGGGCGCCTTGCCGGTGCGGACCAGGTGGGCGACGGAGTCGGCGATCCAGTCGATCTCCTCGGCGTGCGTGCGCAGCAGGGCGCAGCGGACCGTGCCGTCGCGTTCGGCGCCGGGGGCGGGGCGCAGGGCCTCCACGCCCGCGTGCATGGCGCGCAGGGGTTCGGCGAGGCCGTTGGCGAGGTCGAGGAGGCGGCCGCCGCTGCGGCGGTTCTCGCTGAGTGCCTGGCGGGCGGCGGGCCGGCCGTCGGCGTGCGCGAAGTGCTCCGGGAAGTCGTCGAGGTTGGCGACGGAGGCGCCGCGCCAGCCGTAGATCGCCTGGCAGGGGTCGCCGACGGCGGTCACGGGGTGGCCGGTGCCGCCGCCGAAGAGGCCCGCGAGGAGGATGCGCTGGGCCACCGAGGTGTCCTGGTACTCGTCGAGCAGCACGACCCGGAACTCGTCGCGCAGGACGCGGCCCACCTCGGGGAGCCCGGCGAGCTGGGCGGACAGGGCGATCTGGTCGCCGAAGTCGAGGAGGTCGCGCTCGCGTTTGGCGGCCCGGTAGCGGATCACCAGGTCGGCGAGTTCCCGGCGGGTGGCGGCGGCCTCGGGGACCTTGCGCAGGTCGGCGTTGGTGAGCTTGGCGCCCTCGAGGGTGCCGAGGAGGTCCGCGTCCCAGGTGCGCAGCTCCTCGGGGCGCACGAGGTGTTCGGAGAGCTCGGCGTCCAGGGCGAGGAGGTCGCCGACCAGGTCGGCGAAGGAGCGGGTGAGCGCCGGGTACGGGCCGGGGGCCTCGCGCAGTACGCGCGCGGCCAGCTGGTAGCGGGTGGCGTCGGCGAGCAGGCGGGACGTCGGCTCCAGCCCGAGACGCAGGCCGTGGTCGGTCAGCAGGCGGCCCGCGAAGGCGTGGTACGTGGAGATCACGGGTTCGCCCGGCGGATTGTCCGGGTCGATGACGTCGGGGTCCGTGACGCCGGCCCGGACGAGTGCCTTGCGGACGCGTTCCGCGAGTTCGCCGGCCGCCTTGTTGGTGAAGGTGAGGCCGAGGACCTGCTCGGGGGCGACCTGGCCGGTGCCGACCAGCCACACGACGCGCGCCGCCATCACCGTCGTCTTGCCCGACCCGGCTCCGGCCACGATCACCTGCGGGGCGGGCGGCGCGACGATGCAGGCCGTCTGCTCCGGGGTGAAGGGGATGCCGAGGAGCTCCTTGAGCTGCTCGGGATCGGTGATACGGGCGGGCACGTCGAAGAGGCTAGCGGCGGCCACTGACAGTGGAGGCCCGGTGCATCCCGGGGGCGGGGAGAAGCGCAGGTCAGCACGCCTGGTGCGACTGGTCACACCGGTCCTCCGGCCCCCGGGGTCCCGTCGCGGACCGCTCTACTCCACGACGTGGCGTCCCTCGGGCCGCGCGGTGCACGACGCGCGGAAGGCGCAGTGCGTGCAGTGCTGGCCCGGGGTGGGGGTGAACCGTTCGTCGAGGACCTTGCCGGCGGCCGTGGCCAGCAGGTCCCCGACCCACTCCCCCTCGGGGCCCGCCAGGGAGTCCTGCGCCTGCACCTTGGGCAGCGCGTCCCCGCCGTCGCGCTTGGCCGCGCCCTGGCGGAGCTGGACGAGTTCGGCGCCGCCCGGCTCGGGGCGCACCCCGCCGAAGGCCTCGTCGACGGCGCCCTCGCGTACGGCGAGCTGGTAGACGGCGAGCTGGGGGTGGCGGGCCACCTCGGCGGAGGTCGGCGCCTGTTTGCCGGTCTTGAAGTCGACGACGTAGGCACGGCCCTCGCCGTCGGTCTCGACGCGGTCCATCTGGCCGCGGATGCGGACCTCGTAGTCGCCCGCCTCCAGGGTCACGTCGAAGTCGTGCTCGCTGGCGACCGGCGTGCGCCCGGCGCGGTCCATGACGTGCCACTGGAGGAAGCGTTCGAGCGCCACGCGCGCGGTGGCCTTCTCCTGGGCCGACTTCCACGGCGCGTCGAAGGCGAGCGCGTTCCACACCGAGTCCAGGCGCTCCATGAGGACGTCGAGGTCTGCCGGGGAGTGCCCGGAGGCGACCTCGTCGGCGAGTACGTGCACCACGTTGCCGAAGCCCTGGGCGGCGGTGGCGGGTGCGTCCGCCTTCACCTCCCGGCCGAGGAACCACTGGAGCGCGCAGGTGTTGGCGAGCTGGTCCAGGGCGCTGCCGGAGAGGGTGACGGGCTGGTCGCGGTCGCGCAGCGGCACCTTGCTCTCGGTCGGGTCCCACATGCCCCACCAGCGGTAGGGGTGGGCGGACGGCACCAGCGGGCGGCCGTCCTCGTCGGCCAGGGCGGCGAGGCGGGCCAGGCGGCGGGCGGCGGCCTCGCGCAGGGGGGCGGAGACGCGCGGGTCGACGGTGGTGGCGCGCAGCTCGGCGACGAGGGCCGCGACGGCCAGGGGCCGGCGGGGGCGGCCCGTGACGTCGGAGGGCTCGACGCCGAGTTCGGTCAGGAAGCGGGAGGGCTGGTCGCCGTCGTCGGCCGGCGCCTTGACGGCGGTCACGACGAGGCGTTCACGCGCGCGCGTGGCGGCCACGTAGAACAGGCGGCGCTCCTCGGCGAGCAGCGCGCCCGGCGTGAGGGGCTCGGCGAGTCCGTCGCGGCCGATCCGGTCCGCCTCCAGCAGGGAGCCGCGGCGGCGCAGGTCCGGCCACAGGCCCTCCTGGACGCCCGCGACGACGACCAGCCGCCACTCGAGGCCCTTGGAGCGGTGCGCGGTCATCAGGCGGACGGCGTCGGGGCGTACGGCACGCCGCGTGAGGGTGTCCGCGGCGATGTCCTCGGCGTCGATCTCCTCCAGGAAGTTCAGCGCGCCGCGCCCGCCCGTGCGCTCCTCCGCGCGCGCGGCGGTCGCGAAGAGGGCGCACACGGCGTCCAGGTCGCGGTCGGCGTTGCGTCCGGCGGCGCCACCGCGCCTGGCCGACCGTTCCAGGCGGGCGGGCCACGGTGTGCCCTCCCACAGGTCCCACAGTGCCTCCTCGGCGCTGCCGCCGCCGGCGAGGCGCTCGCGGGCCCTGCGGAGCAGCGCGCCGAGGCGCTGGGCGCCGCGCGCGTACGCCGGGTCGTGCACCGCGAGGCGCTCGGGCTCGGCCAGGGCGCGGGCGAGCAGTTCGTCCGAGGGGGGCGGCAGCGGGTTGCCGGCGGCCCGCTCCTCGTCGCGCAGGGCGCGTCCGAGGCGGCGCAGATCGGCGGCGTCCATGCCGGCGAGGGGGGAGGTGAGCAGGGTGAGGGCGGTCTCGGTACTCAGCCAACAGGCGGCGTCCGCCGACGCCCCGGCTCCGTGCCCACCGTCGTGTCCGGGCGCGCCATGGGGCACGCCGTCGGGACCGGGCGCGGCTGCCGGCACGCCGTCGGGACCGGACACGGCTTGCGGCGTCCCGGCCGCGCCGGGCGCGGCATGGGGCACGCGGTCGGGATCAGGCGCGGCTGCCGGTACGCCGTCGGGACCGGGCACGGCTTGGGGCGTCCCGTCCGCGCCGGGCTCGGCATGGGGCACGCGGTCGGGATCAGGCGCGGCTACCGGTACGCCGTCGGGACCGGGCCCGGCGGGTACCTCGTCGGAGCCGGCCCCGGCACGGGGCACGCCGTCGGCACCGGACACGACCGTCGGTACGCCGTCTGCGCCGGACCCCGCCCCGGAGGCATCCCCGGAACCGGCCGCCGCTTCCGTCACGTCATCCGCGCGGGCGCCGGACCGTTCCTCCGCCGCCGTCGCCACCGCGCGCAGGGCCGTCAGCAGCGGTGCCACCGCCGGTTCGTGCCGCAGGGGCAGGTCGTCGCCGTCGACGTCCAGCGGGACGCCGGCCGCGGTGAGGGCACGGCGGACCGCCGGGATCGTGCGTGAGCCGGCGCGCACGAGGACGGCCATGTCGCCCCAGGGGACACCGTCCTCGAGGTGGGCCCGGCGCAGGATGTCGGCGATGTTGTCGAGCTCGGTGCCGGAGGTCGGGTACGTGTACACCTCGACGCGCCCCCCGTCCCGTACGGAGGCGAGTTCGCGGTGGGCGCGTACCTTGCCGGCCGGCAGCCGGGTCAGCGGCATGCGCTGGGTCAGCAGCCGGGTGGCGGCCAGCAGGGCGGCCCCGGAACGGCGCGAGGTCCGCAGCACCTCCACCGGCGCCGGGCGGCCGTCCGCGCGCGGGAAGGCGTGCGGGAAGTCGAGGATGCCGTTCACGTCCGCGCCCCGGAAGGCGTAGATCGACTGGTCGGGGTCGCCGAAGGCGAGAAGGGTGCGTCCGCCGCCCGCCAGGGCGTGCAGCAGCCGGATCTGGGCCGGATCGGTGTCCTGGTACTCGTCGACGTACACGGCGTCGTACCGCGCGGCCAGCCGTGCGGCGACCTCGGGGCGGCGGGCGAGCAGCACCGCACGGTGGACGAGTTCCGCGTAGTCGAGGACGCCCTGCAGGTCGAGGACGTCGAGGTACTCGGCGAGGAAGGCGGCGGCGGCACGCCAGTCGGGCCGGCCGATGCGGCGGGCGAACGCCTCCAGGGCGTCCGGGCCGAGGCCCAGCTCACGGCTGCGGGCGAGGACCGCGCGGACCTCGTCGGCGAAACCGCGGGTGGTCAGGCAGGCGCGCAGTTCGTCGGGCCAGCGCACGTGCGCGAGACCGAGCCGCTCCAGGTCGGCCTGTCCGGCCAGCAGCCCGCGTACCGCCACGTCCTGTTCCGGGCCGGACAGCAGCCGCAGCGGCTCCACGAACAGTTCGCTGTCCTGGTGGGCGCGGACCAGGGCGTAGCCGAAGGAGTGAAAGGTCGTCGCCCGGGGGGCGCGCGCGGCGCCGATGCGCAACGCCATCCGGTCGCGCAGCTCCACGGCCGCCTTGCGGCTGAAGGTGAGGACCAGGATCCGTTCCGGGTCGCCGCCGCGGGCGATCCGGTCGGCCACGGACTCGACCAGGGTGGTGGTCTTGCCGGTGCCCGGGCCGGCGAGGACGAGCAGCGGCCCGGCCCCGTGGTCAACCACGGCACGCTGTGCCGCGTCCAGACGAGGGGGAGCCACCCGCGCCGGCGGGGTACGCACCAGTCGGTAGGCGCCGGCGCTCCCCCGTCGCACTTGGGGGTGCGACGGGCGTCCGGTGGAGGAAGAGGAGCTCACGTGGTTCGCCGGTCCTGGTGGGTGTGCTGGTGGGCTGTCCGTCCTGCGGGGACGGCGGTGGCCGCCGCATGAGGAGGACGCGCGCGGCAGACGCTACGCCGGCGAACGAGGCGGAAGCAGGGCTTCCCCTTCTTCTCCCGTGTCACTCGCGGCGCGCGTGTCTCCCGCCCCTCGAACGTACGTCATGCCACAAAGGTGTCCGATGTGTCCTGCTTCCCTCATACGGATCACTGGTCACACACCGGCCCGTCCGATGGCGGAAGCTGTCAGGTGTGACCCAGCGCGCGTTCGCCGCCGTCCCACCGGGCTCGTCCCAGATCGATGCGCGGCAGATGCCCCTCGGCGGCCCTGCTCGCCTCCTTCAGGGGCGTGCCCTCCGACCGGTAGTGGCCGAGCGCCTCCAGTTCGTGCCCGGCGAGCAGGACACCGTCGGCGCGGACGACCCGCCACCAGCAGACACCTCCCCCGTAGAGGGACATCACCCGGCCGACCTGGCGCGGTCCTCCCGCCTCCAGGTACTCGGCGACGTCCCCGTACGTCATGACGCGGCCCGGCGGGATCAGTTCGGCGACGTCGAGGACTCTCTCCGCGTACTCGGGCAGCGCGTCCGTGTACTCCGGAGGAGCTTCGTCCGGAAGGCTCTGCTCGCTCATCCGTCCCATCCTGCCCCACCCCACCGACAACGAGACGCGCTCGCGGCGGTGCGCGTCCCTCGCCCGCGAGCGGCGCTTCCGGCAGACTGTGCCGCCCGCACGGGCACCCTGATGCCCCCGGCTGTCGGTCCGGCATGCCACCATCGTGCGGTCGGTGACCAGTGATACGAGAGCAAGAAGAGGCGATGAAGCAGCAGGGTGTGCACCCCGAGGACGCCGAGGGCACCTCTGATTCTTCCTCGCGCCCGGACACGGCCGCCGACGGCGAGAAGTCCGCCGGAAGCGACGAGAAGTCCCCCGACGACGGCGGGAAGTCGGCCGAGAGCACGGCCGACGGGCCGGCGGCGACGGCCGCCGACCCCAGTGACGTCGCACACATCGGCGAGGTGGAGGGCGACGAACCGCTGCTCCCCGCGCGCGTGCACCGCCCGTCCGACCTGATGCGGCTTCTGGTGGGCGTGCTCGCGGTCGTCCTGCTGCTCGGCGTCGCCGCCTTCGCGCACGGCACCACCTCGGGTCTCGAGCAGGACATCAACAAGGGCACCGGGCAGGCCCCCGACCTGCTGATCAAGGTCGCGGGCCTGGCCTCCAGCATCGCGATCCTCCTGGTGCCGGTCGCGTTCGCCGTCGAGCGGCTGATCAAACGGGACGGGCTGCGCATCGCCGACGGCGTACTCGCGGCGGTCCTCGCACACGGGGTGACCCTCGCCACCGACCTGTGGGTGGCCAAGGCGGCTCCCGGTTCCATCCAGGAGGCGCTCACCCAGCCCTCGCCGGGCGACGTCCACGCACTCACCGACCCGGTGCACGGCTACCTCGCACCGGTCATCGCCTACATGACGGCCGTCGGGATGTCCCGCAGACCGCGCTGGCGCGCGGTGCTGTGGATCGTGCTGCTCCTCGACGCCTTCTCCATGCTCGTCACCGGCTACACGACGCCGTTCTCGATCATCCTGACCGTCCTCATCGGCTGGACCGTGGCCTACGGGACGCTGTACGCGGTCGGCTCGCCCAACGCCCGCCCCACCGGCCGGACGCTGATGGCGGGCCTGCGGACCGTCGGCTTCCGCCCCGTGACCGCCGTCCGCGAGGAGGCGTCGCAGGAGAACGCGGAGACCGGCGACCGGGGCCGACGCTACTTCGTCACCCTGGAGGACGGCCGGCCGCTGGACGTGACGGTGGTGGACCGCGAGCAGCAGGCGCAGGGCTTCTTCTACCGGGCGTGGCGCAACCTGACGCTGCGCGGCTTCGCCACCCGAAGCAGCCTCCCCTCGCTGCGGCAGGCGCTGGAGCAGGAGGCCCTGCTCGCCTACGCGGCGATCGCGGCCGGAGCCAACGCGCCGAAGCTGATCGCGACGTCCGAGCTCGGCCCCGACGCCGTGATGCTCGTCTACGAGCACACCGGCGGCCGCACCCTCGACTCGCTGCCGGACGAGGAGATCACCGACGGCCTGCTGCGCGAGGCCTGGGAGCAGGTCCGCGCCCTGCAGTCCCGCCGCATCGCCCACCGCCGGCTGGTGGGCGACGCGATCCTGGTGGATCGTTCCGGCACCGTGATCCTCACCGAGCTGCGCATCGGCGAGATCGCCGCCGGCGACCTGCTGCTGCGCATGGACATCTCCCAGCTCCTGGTGACGCTCGGCCTGCGGGTGGGCGCCGAACGCGCGGTCGCCTCGGCCGTGGGCGTCCTCGGTCCCGACGCCGTGGCGGACTGCCTGCCGATGCTCCAGCCCATCGCGCTCAGCCGCTCCACCCGCGCGACCCTGCGCAAGCTGGCACGGGAGCGGGCCGAGCGCGAACGGGAGGCGGTCCTCGAGGCGTCCCGCCAGGCCAAGCTGGCCCGCTCCGAGGCGGCCGGCGCGGACGAGGCCGCCGTGCCCGGGAAGTCCGACAAGAAGGCCGCGCGCGCGGAGCAGCGGGCCGAGAAACGGGCCCTGGACGACGCGCTGGAGGAGGCCCGCGAGGAGGACCTGCTCACGCAGATCCGGCACGCGGTGCTGCGCATCAGGCCGCAGGCCCCCGTCGAACCGGCCCGGCTCGAGCGGGTGCGCCCCCGCACGCTGATCAGCTTCATCGCGGGAGCGATCGGCGCCTACTTCCTGCTGACGCAGCTCACGCACATCGAGTTCGGACCGCTGATCGCGAACGCCCAGTGGGGCTGGGTGGCCGCGGCCGTGCTGTTCTCGGCGGTGAGCTACGTCGCCGCGGCGATGGCCCTGCTCGGCTTCGTGCCCGAGCGGGTGCCCTTCGTACGGACGGTGGCCGCACAGGTTGCGGGATCGTTCGTCAAGATCGTCGCCCCGGCGGCGGTCGGTGGCGTCGCGCTGAACACCCGGTTCCTCCAGCGCGCGGGCGTGCGGCCGGGGCTCGCGGTGGCGAGCGTCGGCGCGTCGCAGCTCTTCGGGCTCGGCTGCCACATCCTGATGCTGCTGTCGTTCGGCTACCTGACCGGAACCGAGAAGACGCCCTCGCTGTCGCCCTCCCGTACCGTCATCGCCGGTCTGCTGACGGTGGCGGTGCTGGTGCTGGTGGTGACGTCGGTGCCGTTCCTGCGGAAGTTCGTCGTCACGCGCGTGCGGTCGCTCTTCGCCGGAGTCGTGCCGCGCATGCTGGACGTGCTCCAGCGGCCGCAGAAGCTGGTCACCGGCATCGGCGGCATGCTGCTGCTCACCGCCTGCTTCGTGATGTGCCTGGACGCCTCGATCCGAGCCTTCGGCGACGACTCGTCGTCCATCAGCGTGGCCAGCGTCGCCGTCGTCTTCCTCGCGGGCAACGCACTGGGGTCCGCGGCACCGACGCCCGGCGGTGTCGGCGCGGTGGAGGCGACCCTGACGGTCGGCCTGATCGCCGTCGGCCTGCCCAAGGAGGTCGCCGCACCCGCGGTCCTGCTGTTCCGGCTGCTCACCCTGTGGCTGCCGGTGCTGCCCGGCTGGCTCGCCTTCAACCACCTCTCCCGCAAGGAAGCCCTGTAGGAGCCCGCACGGGCCCCCGCGCCGCGCCGTACCTCGTACGGCTCGTGCCCCGGAGCGCGCGGACCCGCCCGGCCGCACGATGGGGACATGCCGAATCCCGCCCGGCTGCGCGCCGCCGCCCTCACCGCCACCGCCGTGTTGATGTGCGCCCTCCTGGCGGGCTGCGGGGACGGCTCGCGGAACGACGGGGACCTGACGGAGCAGAAGCTCGCCTGGAAGGACTGCCCGGCACCGTCCGAGGCCGAGGGGGGCGGCCCCGCACCCTCCCCGCTGCCGGACGGCGCCGAGTGGCAGTGCGCCACCATGAAGGCCCCGCTCGACTGGAACGATCCGAAGGGCGACACGATCGGCCTCGCGCTGATCCGGGCGCGGGCCGGCGGCGCGGCGGACCGGCGGATCGGCTCGCTGGTCTTCAACTTCGGCGGCCCGGGCGGCTCCGGCGTCACGACCCTGCCCGCCTTCGGCGAGGACTACGCGACCCTGCGCACCCGCTACGACCTGGTCAGCTTCGACCCGCGCGGCGTCGGCCGAAGCGTCCCGGTGGAGTGCCTGGACGACAAGCAGCTCGACGCGTACTTCCAGCAGGACGCCACCCCCGACGACGCGGCCGAGCGCGAAGCGCTGCTGGACAACACCGAGGGCTTCAACGCCGCCTGCGAGAAGCACTCGAAGAGGATGCTGCCGCACGTGGCCACCACCGACGCGGCCCGCGACATGGACCTGATGCGCCAGGTCCTCGGAGACGACAGGCTGTACTACTTCGGCATCTCCTACGGCACCGAACTCGGCGGCGTCTACGCCCACCTGTTTCCCAAGCACGTGGGCCGGGCCGTCTTCGACGCGGTCGTCGACCCGACGCAGAACGCCGAACAGAGCTCGCTCGGGCAGACCAAGGGCTTCCAGCTCGCCCTCGACAACTACGCCGAGGACTGCGTGTCCCAGGTCGAGGACTGCCCCGTCGGCGACAGCGTCAGGGACGTCCAGAACCGCATCGCGCGGCTGCTGAAGGACCTCGACCGCAAACCGATCCCCGGCATCTTCCCCCGCGACCTCACCCAGACCGCCGCGACCGGCGGCATCGCCCAGGCGCTGTACTCGAAGGACTTCTGGCAGTACCTCACCGAGGGCCTGGAGCAGGCCTACGACGGTGACGGCAGGATCCTCATGGTGCTGTCGGACTCGCTGAACGGGCGCAGCGAGAACGGCGAGTACAGCAACATCACCGCGGCGAACATCTCCATCAACTGCGCCGACGACAAGCCCCGGTACGACGCCGCGTACGTGGAGGGGAGGCTGCCCGAGTTCCGCAAGGCCTCCCCGCTGTTCGGCGACTACCTCGCCTGGGGCATGGTCAGCTGCACCGACTGGCCGGTGGCCGGCGCGGCCGACCACCCCGACGTCAGCGCACCCGGAGCGGCCCCGATCCTGGTCATCGGCAACACCGGCGACCCGGCCACACCCTACGAGGGCGCGGGGAGGATGGTGGACGCGCTGGGCAAGGGCGTCGGGGTGGAACTCACCTACAAGGGGCAGGGCCACGGGGCCTACGACAGCAAGAACAGGTGCGTGCAGGACGCGGTGCACGGCTATCTGCTCGACGGGAAGACACCGGCGGCCGGCACCGTCTGCTCCTGATCATCGTCCCGCGCCACCTTCCGTGCCCGAAACCCCAGGTCACAGGGTTTTCCACAGGCCTCGGCGGACGTCGCGCCCTCCGCCTACCATGGCACGACCGCCATCCGCCGCACGGCGCGGACGGCCAGCGAGGGGGGAACGGCCCATGGCACGTCTCGTACGGTGGACGGCTCTGACCGTCGCCGCCGCACTGCTCAGCGCGGGCTGCGGCGGCAGCTCGTCCGGCGGCGACGAGGACGACGGGGACACGAACAGTGCGCAGCCGTCCGCGGCGGCGCCCTCCGGGGTGCCCGCGTCGCTGGCGTCCCAGTCGCTCGACTGGGGCCGCTGCAAGGGCACCGCGGACGCTCCCGCGCCGGGCGGCGACTGGCAGTGCGCCACGCTCGAGGCGCCGCTCGACTGGGCCGACCCGGACGGCGAGACGATCGGGCTCGCCCTGATCAGGTCCAAGGCGAGCGGCAAACGGCGCGCCGGCTCCCTGCTGTTCAACTTCGGCGGACCCGGCGGCTCGGGCGTGTCCATGATGCCGTCCTACGCCGACACCGTCTCCGAACTGCACGAGCGGTACGACCTGGTGAGCTGGGACCCGCGCGGGGTGGCCGCCAGCGAGGGCATCCGCTGCCGCGACGACGAGGCGATCGAGGACGCCGAGTCGGTGGACGCGACGCCCGACACCCCGGCCGAGGAGCGCGCGTTCTTCCAGGACGCCGCCGACTTCGGCAAGGGCTGCGAAAAGGCCGTCGGCAAGCTGATGGCGCACGTCTCGACCACGGACACCGCCCGGGACATGGACCTGATGCGGTATGTGCTGGGCGACGAGAAGATGCACTACTTCGGCATCTCCTACGGCACCGAGCTCGGCGGCGTCTACGCCCACCTGTTCCCGAAGAACGTGGGCCGGATCGTCCTCGACGCGGTCGTGGACCCGAGCGCGGACACCATGGGTCACGCGGAGAACCAGACGCGCGGCTTCCAGCGGGCGCTGGACGACTACCTGAAGTCCACGGGGCAGGACCCCGAGCGGGGCACGCGGGAGATCGCCGGCCTGCTGGAGCGGATCGACGCCGAACCGCTGCCGACGTCGTCCCCGGGGCGGAAGCTGACGCAGACGCTCGCGATCACCGGCATCGTGCTGCCGCTCTACAGCAAGGACGGCTGGCCGAGCCTGACGAGCGCGCTGGCGGCCGCCCGTGACGGCGACGGCTCGGAGCTGCTGGCCCTCGCCGACGGCTACAACGAGCGCGACGACTCCGGCCGCTACGGCACGACGACCCACTCGCAGCGGGTCATATCGTGCCTGGACGGCAGGCAGCGGCCGACCGCGGAGGAGACGAGGAAGCGGCTGCCGGAGTTCGAGAAGCTCTCCCCGGTGTTCGGTCCCTTCCTCGGCTGGGACACGGCCGGCTGGTGTCACGACTGGCCGGTGCCCGGACAGCACGACACCCCGGAGGTGAGCGCCCCCGGCGCGGCGCCGATCCTCGTGGTCGGCAACACCGGCGACCCGGCCACTCCCTACGAGGGCGCCCGCAGGATGGCGGACGAGCTGGGCAAGGACGTCGGTGTGGTGCTCACCTGGAAGGGCGAGGGCCACGGGGCGTACGGGAGCGGGAGCGACTGCGTCGACGCGACGGTCGACGCCTACCTCCTGAAGGGCACCGTGCCGGAGGACGGCAAGGTCTGCTCATGACGACGGCGGGGGCTCCGGGCACCCAGGGTGCGCGAAACCCCCGCCGTACGGGAACCGGGACGGGCGAGCCCCGTACTTCCCGAGCCGAAGCGGGGTCAGTAGACCGGCTTCTCCGGCTCGATCTGGTTGACCCAGCCGATGACGCCGCCGCCGACGTGGACGGCGTCCGCGAAGCCCGCGGACTTCAGGACCGCCAGGACTTCCGCACTGCGGACACCCGTCTTGCAGTTCAGGACGATCTTCTTGTCCTGCGGGAGGCTCTCCAGGGCGGAGCCCATGAGGAACTCGTTCTTCGGAATCAGCCGGGCGCCCGGGATGGAGACGATCTCGAACTCGTTCGGCTCGCGGACGTCGATGAGCTCGATGTTCTCGCCGTCGTCGATCCACTCCTTGAGCTGCTTGGGAGTGATCGTGGAGTCGGCGGCCGCCGCCTGGGCCTCCTCGGACACGACGCCGCAGAAGGCCTCGTAGTCGATGAGCTCGGTGACGGTCGGGTTCTCGCCGCAGACCGCGCAGTTCGGGTCCTTGCGGACCTTGACCTGGCGGTACTGCATCTCCAGGGCATCGTAGATCATCAGCCGGCCGACCAGCGGCTCGCCGATGCCCGCGAGGAGCTTGATGGCCTCGTTGGTCTGGATGGAGCCGATGGACGCGCACAGCACGCCCAGGACGCCGCCCTCGGCGCAGGAGGGGACCATGCCGGGGGGCGGGGGCTCCGGGTAGAGGCAGCGGTAGCAGGGACCGTGCTCGGACCAGAAGACGGACGCCTGGCCGTCGAAGCGGTAGATCGAGCCCCAGACGTAGGGCTTGTTCAGCAGCACACAGGCGTCGTTGACCAGGTAGCGGGTCGCGAAGTTGTCCGTACCGTCGACGATCAGGTCGTACTGGCTGAAGATGTCCATCACGTTGTCGGCCTCGAGCCGCTCCTGGTGAAGGACCACGTCCACGTACGGGTTGATGCCCTTGATGGTGTCGCGGGCGGACTCGGCCTTGGAGCGGCCGATGTCGGCCTGGCTGTGGATGACCTGACGCTGCAGGTTCGACTCGTCGACCTCGTCGAACTCCACGATGCCGAGCGTGCCGACACCGGCTGCCGCCAGGTACATCAGGGTCGGCGAGCCGAGGCCGCCCGCGCCCACGGCGAGCACCTTGGCGTTCTTCAGCCGCTTCTGCCCGTCCATCCCGACATCGGGGATGATCAGGTGGCGGGAGTACCTGCGGACCTCGTCTACGGTGAGCTCGGCGGCCGGCTCGACCAGGGGTGGCAGCGACACGGGGACTCCGTTGGTCGGTCAATCATTACGGTGGGTCTTCCCGTAACACTGCCACGGCCTTTTTCATTCCGAGACACCCGTCCCGACACGCGAGACGATTTCGTCCCAGTAGCCGGGCATGCCCTCCCAGGGGTCCACTCGGCCGGCCCGGCTGGTGCGGTCGGTGAAGTAGATCGTCGCCGCGCCCTGCCAGCGGGCGATGCGCAGTGCCTCCTCCAGATGGCCGCGGGGGACGCCGTGGACGAAGTGGCAGAAGCGCTCGGGCGGGTGGTCGGCGGTCCACTCGGCCGCCTGGGACCAGCGGTAGTCGCTCCAGCCGCCCGAGAAGGTGACGAGCTGGTCGGCGGTCTCGGCGTATCCGGGATACGGGTGGGTGCCGTGGCCGAGGACGATGTGGGCGTCGTCCCGGACGATACGGAGCGTGTTGACGGTGCGGCGGACCTCGGGGAGCGCGGCGCGTTCGGACGGGCAGCGGTCCAGGAGGAAGCCGTCGGTCCGGTACCAGTCGAGATACCGGTGGGCGTCGGAGATCAGCTCCCCGAAGCCGCGGGCCCCGTACGCGGCGTCGAGGTACCCGAGGACGCGGACGCCCGCGTTGCGCAGCCGGCCGGACGCCTCCAGGCAGCGGGGGTCGGGCTGGGTGCCGGGGCCGCCGGCGACGTCGAGGACGACCCAGTGCAGGGGGGTGCCGGGGCGGGTGAGGCCGGCCCACTCGTCGGGCGCGACGAGGGGGTGGGCCAGGCCGGGGACGCCGAGACCGGTGCGGACGCCGGTGTGCGCGGTGCCCGCCTGCGCACGCGTCAGATACGGCATGCCGCCTCCATCCAGATGTCGGCGAGGGACTCCTCCAGGTTGATCCGGGGCCGCCAGCCGAGCCGGTCGCGTGCGGTGCGTACGTCGGCCTGCTGCCAGCCGCCGCAGCCGTCGGGGTAGGGGTGGGCGACCGGCGCCGTGTGCTCGGCGTCGGCACGGTGGTCGCCGCGGTGCCCCGGGGCGTCCGGGCGGTGGTGGCCGAGGGACTCGGCGCGGTGGGCCAGTGAGTCGACGCGGTGGCCGAGGGACTCGGTGCGGGGGTGGCCGATGAGCGGCCGCAGCCCGCCGGGCGGCGCGTCGAGTTCGTGCAGGGCGCCGCCGTAGCCGGCCACGCGGGCGAGGGTGGCGGCGGCGTCGCGCAGCCGGACGGCGCGGCCGGAGCCGATGTTGATGACGCCCTGCGCGGCGGAGAGCGAGGCGGCGTGGACGGCGCGGGCCACGTCGCGGACGTCGACGAAGTCGCGCTGGACACCGAGGCCGCCGAGCCTGAGCTCGCCGTCGCCGGACTGCATGGCGCGGCGCATGGCCTCGGCGAGGCGTCCGAGCGGGGAGCCGGCGGGGGTGCCGGGGCCGGCGGGCGAGAAGACACGCAGGACGACGGCGTCGAGACCGGAGCCGAGGACCAGTTCCGTGGCGGCGAGTTTGCTGACGCCGTAGGGGCCGCCGGGTCGGGGCACGGCGTCCTCCGCGGTGGAGGAGCCGGGCTGGCTGGGGCCGTATTCGGAGCTGCAGCCGATCTGCACCAGGCGGGCTCCGCAGCTGCTGCGGCGCAGGGCCTCGCAGACGGTGGCGACGGCGACGGTGTTGTGGCGGGTGAGGTCGCGGGCGCCGCCCCGGGTGGCACCGGCGCAGTTGACGACGACGCCCGGGTGGACCGCGTCGAGGAAGCGGGTGAGGGCTCCCGGGCTGCCGGTCGCGAGGTCGAAGCGGACGTCGGCGTCGTCGCCCCGGCCGAGGGCGGTGAGCTGGACGGCCGGGTCGGCGAGCAGACGGTCGGCGACGAACCGGCCGATGTAACCGTTGGCCCCGATCAGCAGGACTCTCATCGCGCGGCTCCCCGGGCCGAGGCGTCCGGTCGGGAGGTGGTCATCTGGGGTTCTCCTTCGAGGGGTGGAGCGGGACGTGTGTGGGGGGTTGCCCGGAGCGCGCGGTCATCGCGGCTGCTCCGCGGGTGCGTGGGCGGACGCCCTGGTGAGGCGGCGGGTCGCGTGGACGAGGAGGACCAGGGCACCGGTGCCGCAGGCCGTCGCGGGGACACCGGCCGGGCCCCAGACGGCCACGAGGGCCTCGACGGGAGCGGCCAGGGGGCCGCAGCCGGGGAGGCGGCCGGCGAAGAGCGTGGCGAGGGCGGTCGCCTCGGCCGCTGCCGCGGCGTTGAGGACGAGCCTGGCGGCATGGGTGAAGCCGTGGACGGCGAGGAGGCGGGCCGGCAGCAGGAGTGCGCCGAGGGCGAGCGCCTGGGGATACCCGGCGGGTTCGTCGAGGACCGCGCCCGTCAGCGCGAGCAGGGCGGTCAGGGCGCCCAGGAACAGGGCGAAGGTGCCGAGCAGCAGCGGCCGTACGGAGGCCGAGAAGTCGGTCAGTCCGCGGCTGGCGGCCAGTCCCCGGCGGGCCCCCAGGGCGAAGAGGTGGGCGCCGGCCGCGGCCGGCGCGCAGGCGAGGGCGAGGGCCACGACGGGTGCGGCGGTGACGGGCCAGGGCCCGTCCGCGGTGCCGTCGGGCAGGCCGTCGGGGCCGCCGGCGAGGGCGGCGCTCAGCAGGCCGTCGCCGAGGAGGGCGTAACCGACGAGCCAGCAGGGCGCGGTGAAGCCGGTGTGGCCGCCGGCGCTCAGCGGGCCCCGGCGCAGTGCGGCGCGCAGGGCCAGGGTCACCGCGAGGACGGCGGCGACGACCACGGCCGGGCGCGGCCGTCCGTCGGTGAGACGCAGCCCGGCCACGGCGGCGGCGCACAGCACCCCGGGCAGCAGGGCCAGGACGATCCAGGTGCCTCGCGTGCGGGGCGCCGGCGGTGCGGTGGGGCGCGCGGGTGCGTCACCGTCGCGCGGGACGCGGGCGAACATCTCCTCGGCGAGGGAGAAGACGTCCCGGTGGCGGAAGCGGGCCGCGGTGCGGTCGGTGACGCCGTGCGCCTCCAGCCCCGCCGCGATCTCCAGGGGGTCCACGGCCCGTTCGCAGAGGTCGCGGTGGCGGTGCATCAGGGCCTTGACGGGGTCGGTCGCGCGGCGGGCGGCGCGGGACGGCCGCGTGCCGGCCGGAGGCGCTCCGTCGGCGCGTGCGGCGCCCGGACGTCCGCCGGCGGGGGATCCGGTACCGGGTGTCTCCTGGTCCAGGCACTCCTGCGAGCGTTCGTCCCAGGCCCCCGGGCTGCCCGGGGTCTCGGGGCGGTCCAGTTCGCCGAGGCCGCTCATCGCGCCCCCTCGGTCGTGACGGGCGAGGCCGTGACGGCCGGGGGTGCGACGGGCGCGGTCGCGACGGCCGGGGACGTCGCGCGGACGGGGGTGTCCGTCGCCCAGCCGGGGCCGCCCCGGGCCACGACGCGGCCGGCGGGTGCGGTCCAGCAGCCGGTGACCCGCGCCTCGGCGGGCACGGCGAACGGCAGGGGGTCCCCCGCCTCGTCGAGGACGACACGGCGGACGGGCGCGCGCGAGAGGATCTCCAGGTAAATGCCGTGAAATGCCGCGACGTTCTGTTCGACGGTGAAGAGCTCCAGCGCACGGGCGCGCGCCGCGGCGCCCAGGCGCTCACGGCGCTCGGGGTCGCGCAGCAGGGCGACGCACGCCTCGGCGAGCGCCCGGGGATTGCGCGGGGGGACGACGAGTCCGGTGCCGCCGATGGCCTCCACCACGGCGCCGACGTCCGTGGACACCGTCGCCCGGCCGCAGAACATCGCCTCGACCAGGCCGGCCGGGAACCCCTCGACGACGCTGGAGAGGACGACGAGGGCGCCGGCGGCGTACGCGTCGGCGCGGGAGGGCAGTTCCGGTCCGCCGGTCTCCTCGAAGGACACCGGGTTGTCGCCGACGGCGTGCGGACCGGTGGCCTCGTCGGGGAAGAGCTGCGCGGCCAGGGCCCGGCAGTGGGTGAGGTAGGCCGCGCCCTCGGGGCCCACGGGGGCGCCGACGATCCTCAGCCGTGCCGCGGGCTCCACGGTGCGGATCTCCGCGAAGGCGTGCAGCAGCGAGACCAGGTCCTTGGCGGGCTCGACCCGGCCGACCCAGACGAGGGTGTGCGGGTCGGCGCACTCCGGCGACTCCCCCGCCTCGGCGAAGGGCGTCGCGTCCATGCCCGGGGGGACCGTGCGGAGCTTGGCGCGGTCGGCCCCGCAGCGTTCCTGCCAGCGGCGGGCGTGCGCGTTGCCGGGCGTGATCAGGGCCGCGCGCCGGTAGGTCTCGGCGGCCAGCCGGCCGTGGAAGGCGGCCAGCAGGGACCGTATGGCGGGCGGCGAGCCGGGGTCCGCGAGGTAGTGGGTCCGCAGCCGCACGCCGTACTCCGTCACCAGCAGGGGGACGTCGTGGAAGTGCCGGGCGAGCAGGCCGGGCAGGGCGGCCGTACCGCCGGAGGCCGCGTGGCACAGGTCGACCGCGCCGAGCCCGCCGGCGTCGTACCAGTCGAGCGACAGGGGGCGCAGGGCGCGTTCGAGGCGTGCGGCGACGGTCAGCAGTTCGGGGACGCTCGCCGTGCGGGCGGTGCGGGGGGCGCCGGGCGCGCGACAGGCGCGTTCGAGGGCGCGTACGGCGGTCTCCGAGCGGAGGGAGTCCGCCAGTCCGTCCTCGTCCCGGGCGAGTTCCGCGAGGCCGTACAGCGCGTTGGCGAAACGGTCCGCCTCAAGGGCCGACGCCTCCGTCGCAGCACCGGACGGGTCCTGCGGAGCGGGCGCGCACAGGGTGGCGGCCAGCTCGCCGTAGCACTCGGCGAAGCGTCGGCGCGCGCGCCGCCCGTACGCCCGGCGGCCGTTGCGAATCACCCGGCCGGAGTCGTCGGCGTCCCACAGCGGGGCGGTGCGCACGCGGACGACCTGCGGCGGCAGCGGGACGCATCCCTCGCCCTCCTGACGTTCGCTGCGGCTGAGCGCGTAGACGTCGAACTCGTGCTGCCCGAGCCCGCGCACGAGCCGGTCGCACCAGAGTCCGGCCTCACCGCTCACATACGGATAGCCACCCTCCGTAAGCAGTCCGATGCGCACGCGCGCACCCCCGATCTCCCGTCCGGGGAGCCGCCGTCGGTCCGGCGGCTCACAGCGGGACGAACGTATGCGGACAAGGCGGTGGGGGGGGGGGGGGGGGTTGATAGGGGGCCCCCAAAAGGGTTACAGTCGGGAGAAAACACCGCCCGGGCCCGGG
>NZ_JBHXFL010000057.1:0-8506 GCF_042724095.1 Streptomyces sp. NPDC127100 | reverse complement strand
TTTCTCCCTTCGGGGTTGCGGCGGGGGGCCGGGCGCAACACGGGGGGATCCAGTTTGGCGCACATGGGGGGGGGGCTATGGACGGTTGTCCATCGCGCCACCAAAAGGGGTGAACGGTCGTAACTCTCCCGCACGGGACGCGTTCGGTCGCGCTAAGAGATCGTTCGATTACTTTGCGCGACGCGCTGACCAGGCCTGGCGGGTCAGCCGTTGGGGTAGGCCCAGGCGTTGGGGCGGCAGTCGATGCCGTCGTGGTCCACGAACTTGGTCTGCTGCTGCATGACCGGGGCGAGCTCGCCGTCCTTGTCGCAGGAGACGTGGTTGTAGCCGATGCGGTGGCCGACCTCGTGGTTGATCAGCATCTGCCGGTAGGCGTGGATCTGGTCGCCGTAGGGCTCGGCGCCCTGCGCCCACCGGTAGGCGTTGATCATCACGCGTTCGGTGGCGGCCGAGTCGCAGGAGACGTTGTCCTCGGTGGTGTCCAGACCGGACTTGGCGCACCAGTCCGCCGTGGTGCCGGGGCTGGCGAGCGTGATCACGAAGTCGGGCTTTCCGGAGTGGATGCGCTCGAAGGTGCGGGCGCCGTTGTGCGCCCAGCTCCGGTTGTCGTTGAGGGTCTTCTGCACGGCCTGCGCGAAGAGCGTGCCGTCGAGGCCTAGCCCCTGCTCCACGTCCACGCGGTAGGTGTACTTCTGCCCCGTCCCCGGCGCCCTGTCGAAGCCGGGGACGGCCTCGAACCTGCCCGACCCCTTGGCGTCGGCGCCGAGGGGGTAGGTCGTGGCCATCTTCTGCTCGTACGTCAGCGGCGCCGCGGCACCGGGCGCGGCCGGGTCCGGCCGTCCGTCCGTGCGGGACGCGGGGTCGCGGACGTCACGGGCCTGGTCGGTCGCGGACGGGGCGCGCGCGCCCTCGGCGTCCTGGCCGTCGGCGACCTGTCCGGCCACGACGACCGCGAGCACGGTGGTGACGGCGGCGGCGGCGATGCCGGTGAAGGTCCGCCCCTTGCCGCCCCTGGCCGGCGCGGGTTCGCCGGTGGGCGCCGCGTCGTCGGCGCCGGGATCCCCGGGGCCGTCGCCGGCCGACCAGTCGGTGACGGAGGCGTACGGATCGGGCGCCTGAGCGGGGACGGCGGTACGGCGCCGGGGGCGGGCCGAGAAGACGTCGTCGTCCTGCTCGCCGAAGGCGTCCAGGTAGTCCGGCCGCGGCCCGTCCGGGGGCGCCTGCCGCTGCCGCGGGAGGGGCACGGACACGCCGGGGCGCGGTCCGGCCTGCGTGCCGTTTCCGGCACCGGCCCGTCCGTCCGACGTGCCCCAGCCGCCGCCCGGTTCGCGCTGCTCGGGATGCCCGCCGCGGACATGCGGCACACCCCGCGCGGGCGTGCCGCCCTGCTCCCGCGGGAAGCCCTGACCCTGCGGGAGGTTCTGCGCCGGAGTGCCGCCCTTGACCCGCGGGAAGCCCCGGGCGGGCGTGCCGTCGGGGACTCGCGGGAAGCCGTGTGCGGGCGTGCCGTCGTGGACTCGCGGGAAGCCCTGTGCGGGCGTGCCGTCGGGGAGCCGGGGGAAACCGTGCGCCGGTGTGCCGTCCGGGGGCCGTGGGGCCGCGTGCCCCCGGGTGTCGCCCGGGATGAAAGCCTGCTGCGGGCCCGGCGTTCCGTTCGCCGGCGGCGTCCGCTCCCCCGCCGGCGGGCCGGGCATGCGTCGGCGGCCGGTGCCTTCGGCCCGGGCCTCCCGCGCTGCCGCGGGGGCGTCCGCGGTGTCGCCCTCGGGGGCGGGTCCGCGGCGGCTGTGGCGTCCCACTCGCGCCTCAGCCTCCTGTGGTCTGGTTGGCGGGCTCGTCGTCGACGGCCCCGTCGGTGCTCCGGCCGACCGCCCGTCCATCGGTGTCCGCGAGAAGTTCGCGGAACGCCGTGGCCACGGTCTCCGGATATTCCATCATCGCCACGTGCCCCGCGTCCGGCAGGGTCAGCAGCCGGGAGTCGCGGAAGGCACGGGCCGCCCGCTGGGCCATGCGGTAGCCGACGAGTTGGTCCCGTCCACCGTAGACCAGCAGCGTCGGCGCGAGAACCCGTTCGGCCTGCCGCCAGAGTCCGTGCTGGCCGCCCAGGGTGTACGCGTTGACAATCCCCCGCGCCGAACGCGCCATCGCGTCCCAGAAGTACGGCAGTCGCAGCCGGCGCTCCATCTCCTCGACGGCGTTGCGGAAGCCGTCCGGCGACACCCTCGCCGGGTCGCCGTAGCAGAGGGCCGTCACCCCGCGGACCCGCTGCTCCGCGGTCCATTCCTTGGTGAGCCGGGTGAACAGCGCCACCACTCCCGGCAGCGCCAGCAGCCCCGTCGGCACCGCGCTGCGCTGGACGCGGATCTCGGGCAGCGCGGGCGACACGAGGGTCAGCGTGCGCACGAGGTCGGGCCGCACGGCGGCGACGCGCGTGGCGACCGCGCCGCCGAGCGAGTTGCCGAAGAGGTGCACGGGACCGCGTCCGGCCGCGTCCAAGTGACGGATGACGGCGCGCGCGTGCCCCGTGACGGAGTAGTCGCCGTCGTCCGGTGGCGGCGAGTCGCCGAAGCCGGGCAGGTCGACGGCCTCGCTGTCGACGACGTCGTCCAGCAGCGGCATCAGCGCCGACCAGTTCTGCGAGGAGCCGCCGAGGCCGTGGATGTACAGCGCGGGCGGGAGGCCCTCGCGCGCGGGGTGCCGGGAGCGCACCGTGAGGGTGATTCCGGGCAGGTGGACCGAGCCGAGCCGCTCGCCCTCGACGACCCTGACGGCCGCCACCCTGGGCAGCACGTTGGCGGGCGGCGCGGACGGCTGCTCGGTCGAGGACATGCGCCAATGTTACGAGACGATCACGCACTGGTTCATGTGTTCGCCGTCACAGGGGCGGGTGCGGTACCGGCGGTGGGCGCACGGTGATGTCTGGCGGCCGAATCGGGTGTCTCCTAGGCTCATGGAAAGGGCACCCGCATGTGGCCCCTGCATCCCCAGGGACGTCCGTAGGAAGGGAGCCCAGCATGACCGTCGACCCCACCGACCCGGAGACCTTCGACAACGAGGACCGGGAACCGCAGGAACTCGGCGTCGAGGCCCCCGACGCCGACGCGGCCGAGCAGAACGCGGACATCACCCCCGACCGCGACGACCCGCTCACCGACGTGGAACCGGATCGCGCCAACGAGGCGGACCTGGCCGAACAGGCCCGGGTGGTCGCGCAGGACGAGGACGACTACCGCTGAGGCGGGGGGCCGCCGAACGAGAGGGAGGCCGATCTTTGCCCGGCCTGGGACCTTTTGAAACCTGTTGTGCGGCTTTCGCCGCCGTCCGGTCCGTGAAATTCTGCGCTCGCACCGCGCGCACCACGGTTACCGAAAAGTACGATGGCGACGCGGCGCACACCGCACGTGGACGACTATGGGAGGCGGCGTGACAGCCATCGAGCAGACAGAGGCGGTACGCCCGCGGGGCACACGCCTTCCCCGCCGTGCCCGACGCAACCAGCTGCTGGGCGCCGCCCAGGAAGTGTTCGTGGCACAGGGCTACCACGCCGCCGCGATGGACGACATCGCCGAGCGCGCCGGTGTCAGCAAGCCGGTGCTCTACCAGCACTTCCCCGGCAAGCTCGACCTCTACCTCGCCCTGCTGGACCAGCACTGCGAGGCGCTGATCCAGTCCGTGCGGAACGCGCTCGCGTCGACGACCGACAACAAGCAGCGCGTCCGGGCGACGATGGACGCCTACTTCGCGTACGTGGAGGACGACGGCGGTGCCTTCCGTCTGGTCTTCGAGTCGGACCTGACCAACGAGCCCGCCGTGCGCGAGCGCGTCGACAAGGTGACGAACGAGTGCGCCGAGGCGATCTGCGACGTGATCGCCGAGGACACCGGCCTCTCGCGGGCCGAGTCGATGCTGCTGGCCTCCGGTCTGGGCGGCCTCGCCCAGGTGGTGGCCCGCGCCTGGCTGCACAGCGACCGCAGCGTGCCGCGCGACCAGGCGGTCCAGCTGCTGACGTCACTGGCCTGGCGGGGCATCGCCGGTTTCCCGATGCACGGCAGCGAGCAGCCCTGACCGTCGCACGTTCGGCGTACGGCGTCGTCCGCTGCCCGGGCTGTTCGCTCCTGGCGTTCTCGGGCGAAGCGTGTACGTCCCCTCACCGGGCTAATGTGTGCTGGGTACGGCGCGTAAGATCGCGCACTTCACTGACCGTCGGAGGGACATAGCCGTGGAGGTCAAGATCGGCGTGCAGCACGCGCCCCGCGAGATCGTTCTGGAGAGCGGTCAGAGTGCCGAGGAGGTAGAGCGCGTGGTGGCCGAGGCACTGGCCGGCAAGTCGCAGCTGCTGAGCCTCGTGGACGAGCACGGCCGCAAGGTCCTGGTCCCGGCGGACCGCCTCGCCTACGTCGAGCTCGGCGAGCCGAGCCCGCGCAAGGTGGGATTCGGCGCGCTGTAGCCGACACAGGCAGCACGCGAAGGGCCCGGCGGCCACGAACCGCCGGGCCTTTTCCGTTTCCCCCGGGGAGCACAGCTCACCCACAGGAGGAGGATTGCATTCCGCAGGTCAGGGGTAAGTCGGGTAAGACCGTTTCGGGCAGGCCGGCCACGTGGGAGGGACCCCGACATGCTCCTGGAAGCGCTCAGCGCCTCGATCCTCGGCCTCGCCCTGGCCTGGGCCGCCGCCCACCGCCTGCCGCACCGCCTCCCCGACCGTGTCCTGGTCCTGCCGACGGGAGTCGCCGGGGCCCTCTTCGGGGCGTTCGTCACGCACACCGCGCTGGGCGCCGGCGGACTCGTGCCGGTCCTCGTCGGCGCGGCGGCCGTCTCGGCGGCCTCGCTGTCGCTGCTGCTGCGCCCCGCGCGACGACTGCGGCGCCGCTCGGCGACCGCCTGACCGGCCGCCGGTGGGGCACCGGCGGCGGGGTCCGGCCGGGCGGTGCCTAGGCCGCCAGCCCCAGGGCCGCCATCCGCTTGGTGTGCGCCTCGGTGATCCGCGAGAACATCCGGCCCACCTCGGCGAGGTCGAAGCCGTCCGCCACCCCGCCCACGAGCATCGTCGACAGCGCGTCCCGGTCGGCGACGACCCGCTGCGACTGCGACAGCGCCTCGCCCATCAGCCGCCGCGCCCACAGCGCCAGCCGGCCGCCCACCCGCGGGTCCGCGTCGATCGCCGCGCGCACCTTCTCCACGGCGAAGCTCGCGTGCCCGGTGTCGTCCAGCACGGCCAGCACCAGGTCCCGGGTGTCGGAGTCGAGCCGGGCGGCGACCTCGCGGTAGAAGTCGCTGGCGATGGAGTCGCCGACGTAGGCCTTGACCAGGCCCTCCAGCCAGTCCGAGGGGTCGGTCTGCTTGTGGAAGCCGTCGTAGGCGGCCACGAACGGCTCCATGGCCGCCGTCGGCTCCTCGCCGATCCCGGCGAGCCGGTCGCGCAGTCGCTCGAAGTGGTGGAACTCCGCCGACGCCATCTTCGCCAGTTCCGCCTTGTCCGCCAGCGTCGGTGCCAGCTTGGCGTCCTCCGCGAGCCGCTCGAACGCCGCCAGCTCGCCGTACGCGAGCGCGCCGAGCAGGTCCACGACCGCGGCACGGTACTGCGGGTCGGCGGCGGCCGTCGCCCAGTCCTGGGCGGCGACTCCGGTGGCTCCGGTGGTTTCGGCGGGGGCGTCCGTGGCGTTGCCAGGCTTGTCAGAGCTCGTCATGCAGCGCACAATAGCCCGCCGAACGTGGACGGTACGGGCCTGGTCGGTCACTGTGACGACGACTACGTGACCAAATCGGCCATCGCGTGTGCGCGAATCCGGGGTATGGTGGTAATGCGCCTGCCGAGTATGTGACGTACGGGTACGTGACGTCTTCGTCGGGCCGCACGCATGAGGATGCCCGGTCGGTGGCCCGATCGGCTCCGACCCGACAGCCCTCCCTTCGTGCGCCACAGTGCGTACGGACCCCGGAGGGGGACCCTCAGTGGTACGAGCGCTGGAGCGTCGACAGAGGTCCCGTGTCCTACGGCTCACCCGTAAGGCGGCCGACGTCCCCGACACGGTCCGGCACCCGCGCGCTCGCCTCGCACCACGCACACAGAAGAGGCAGCACCCTGACTACGACGTTCCGATCCCTCGGGATCCTCCCCGAGACCGCCGAAGCCCTCGAAGCCGTCGGCATCATCAACCCCTTCCCCATCCAGGAACTGACGCTCCCCGTGGCCCTGTCGGGCACGGACGTCATCGGCCAGGCCAAGACCGGCACCGGCAAGACGCTGGGCTTCGGCCTCCCGCTCCTCGAGCGCGTCACCGTCCCCGCCGACGTCGAGGCGGGCCGGGCGGCGCCCGAGTCCCTGACCGACGCCCCGCAGGCCCTCGTCGTCGTCCCGACGCGCGAGCTGTGCCAGCAGGTCACCAACGACCTGCTGACCGCCGGCAAGGTCCGCAACGTGCGCGTCCTCGCGATCTACGGCGGCCGGGCCTACGAACCGCAGGTGGAGGCCCTGAAGAAGGGCGTCGACGTGATCGTCGGCACCCCGGGCCGTCTGCTGGACCTGGCCGGCCAGAAGAAGCTCAGCCTCAAGCACGTCAAGTGCCTGGTCCTCGACGAGGCCGACGAGATGCTCGACCTGGGCTTCCTGCCCGACGTCGAGAAGATCATCAACATGCTGCCGGCCCGGCGCCAGACGATGCTGTTCTCGGCGACCATGCCGGGCGCGGTCATCGGACTGGCCCGCCGCTACATGTCGCAGCCCACGCACATCCGCGCCACCTCGCCGGACGACGAGGGCGCGACGGTCGCGAACACGAAGCAGTTCATCTACCGCGCGCACAACATGGACAAGCCCGAGATGGTGGCCCGCATACTGCAGGCCGAGGGCCGGGGGCTGGCCATGGTCTTCTGCCGCACCAAGCGCACGGCGGCCGACCTGGCCGACCAGCTCAAGCAGCGCGGTTTCGCCTCCGGCGCGGTCCACGGCGACCTCGGCCAGGGCGCCCGCGAGCAGGCCCTGCGCGCCTTCCGCAACGGCAAGGTGGACGTGCTCGTCTGCACCGACGTCGCCGCCCGCGGCATCGACGTCGAGGGCGTGACCCACGTCATCAACTACCAGTCGCCGGAAGAGGAGAAGACGTACCTGCACCGCATCGGCCGCACCGGCCGCGCGGGCGCCAAGGGTACGGCGATCACGCTGGTCGACTGGGACGACATCCCGCGCTGGCAGCTGATCAACAAGGCGCTGGAGCTGGACTTCAACGACCCGCCGGAGACGTACTCCACCTCCCCGCACTTCTACTCCGACCTCGGCATCCCCGAGGGCACCAAGGGCGTCCTGCCGCGTTCGGAGCGCACGCGCGCCGGACTGGACGCGGAGGAGCTGGAGGACCTGGGCGAGCCGGGCGGCCGGGGTGGCCGCGCCCGCGGTGGCCGTGGTGGCCGGGAGGAGTCCCGTTCCACCGACCACGAGCGTTCGTCCCGTGCGCCGCGTCGCCGTCGCCGTACGCGCGGCGGGTCGCAGGTGGACGCGCCGGCCGCCGGGACCGCCGCGCCCGAGGCCGTGACCGGCGGCGCGGACGGCGCCACGGACACGGACGCCGCCGCCCAGGGCACCCGTACGCTGCGCCGGCGTCGTCGCACCCGCGGCGGCGAGCCGGCCCAGCAGCCCGTGTCGGCCGCCGCGGTCGAGGCGTCGGCACCGGAGACCGCCGTCGCGACGGCGGAGGGCACGGCCACGGAGGCTTCGGAGAGCGTCGAGGCCCCGGCGAAGCCGCGTCGTCGCCGCACCCGCAAGCCGGCGGAGACGCCGGCCGCGCCGCTCGAGGCCGCCGTGGTCGAGGCCGCCGTGGTCGAGGCCCCGGTGACCGAGGTGTCCGCGGTCGAGGCGCCCGTCGAGAAGCCGCGTCGGCGCACCCGCAAGGCCACCGCCGCCGAGAAGGCGGTCGACACGGCCGAGGCGGTGGCCGAACCGGCGGAGTCGAAGCCGCGCCGTACCCGCAAGAAGGCGGCGGCACCGGCGGAGGCCGCGGAGACCACCGAGACGACGGAGTCGAAGCCGCGCCGGACCCGCAAGGCCGCCGCCGCTCCGGAGGCCGTCGAGGTCGCCGAGACCGTGGAAGCCGTCGAGGCCAAGCCGCGCCGCACCCGCAAGACCGCGGCCGCCAAGGCGGAAGCCGCCGTCGACACGGCCGAGGCCGCGGAGGCCAAGCCGCGCCGCCGCACCCGCAAGGCCGCCGAACCGGCCGAGGCCACCGCCGAAATCCCTGCTCAGGCCTCGCAGGAGCCGGAGGCCGCACCGCGGCGCCGGACCCGCAAGGCCGCGGCGGCTCCCGTCGAGGCCGCCGAGACGGGCGAGGCGAAGCCGAAGGCTCGTCGTACGCGCAAGGCGGTCGCGACGCAGCCCTCGGAGTCGGCCGAGAGCTGACCCGTCGCGTCCCGATCCGTCGGCCCGGTCCCGCCACACGGCGGGGGCGGGCCGACGGCGGGTGCGCGCCGGGATGCGGGCGGGCGGTGGGGTGGGCGGGCCCGGCAGCGCGCGACCAGT
>NZ_JBHXFL010000056.1:1911-42864 GCF_042724095.1 Streptomyces sp. NPDC127100 | reverse complement strand
CGCCGCGGCGGGTGAGCGGGTTCACAGCCGCGGGTCCACCGGCTCCGACTCCAGCGCCAGGACGCCGAAGACCGCCTCGTGCACCCGCCACAGCGGCTCACCGTCCGCCAGCCGGTCCAGGGCCTCCAGGCCGAGGGCGTACTCCCGGACCGCCAGGGACCGCTTGTGGTTCAGGAACCGCTGCCGCAGCCGGGCCAGGTTCTCCGGGCGCGTGTACTCGGGGCCGTAGACGATCCGCAGGTACTCGCGGCCCCGGCACTTGACGCCGGGCTGCACCAGTCGGCCCTTCCCGTCGCGCACCAGCGCACCCAGGGGCTTGACGACCATGCCCTCGCCGCCCCGGCCGGTCATCTCCAGCCACCAGTCGGTGCCGGCGCGCACCGACTCGGGGTCGCCGGTGTCGACGTAGAGCCGCCGGGTGGTGCGCAGCAGGCCGGTGGCGTCGTGCTCGACGAGCCGGTCGACGAGGGCGAGCTGCTCGTCGTGCGGCAGGGCGGCCAGACTGCGGCCCTGGACGGCCAGGACCTGGAACGGGGCCAGGCGGACGCCGTCCAGGCCGTCGGTGGGCCAGCAGTAGCGCCGGTAGGCGTCGGTGAACGCGGCGGCGTCGGCCGCCCGGGCGCGCTGGCGGTCCAGCAGCGCGGAGACGTCGACACCGCGCGCCGCGGCGCTCTCCAGGGCGGCCAGTGCCCCCGGGAACACCGCGCCCGAGGCGGCCCCCACGGCGGCGTACTGGGAGCGCAGCAGCCCGGACGCCTTCAGCGACCAGGGCATCAGCTCGGCGTCCAGCAGCAGCCAGTCGGTGGACAGCTCGTCCCACAGTCCGGCCTCGCCGATCGCCGTGCGCAGCCGGCCGAGCACCCCCTCGGTGAGGGACTCGTCGTCGAGGAAGGGGCGGCCGGTGCGGGTGTAGAGCGCGCCGGTGGGGCCCTCCACCCCGAAGCGGCGGCGCGCCGCCTCCGCGTCGCGGCACACCAGGGCGACGGCCCGCGAGCCCATGTGCTTCTCCTCGCACACGACCCGCGCCACCCCGTCGGCCGCGTACTGGGCGAAGGCCTCCTCCGGGTGCTCCAGGTAGCCGTCCACCTCCGAGGTGGCGGTCGGCGCCATGGTCGGCGGAAGGTACGGCAGCAGCCGCGGGTCGGTCGCGAAGCGGCTCATGACCTCCAGGGCCGCCGCACCGTTCTCCTCGCGCACGGTGACGCGCCCCGCGTGCCGGGTCTCCACGGCCCGGCGGCCCCGGACGTCCGCCAGGTCCAGCGGCCGGCCGTCGTGCCCGCCGGGTGCCTCGGTGCGCAGCGGCCTGGCCGGCTCGTACCAGACGCGCTCGGCCGGTACGTCGACCAGCTCGCGCTCCGGCCAGCGCAGCGCGGTGAGCTTGCCGCCGAAGACGGCGCCGGTGTCGAGGCAGATGGTGTTGTTGAGCCAGGTGGCCTCGGGGACGGGGGTGTGACCGTAGACGACGGCGGCGCGGCCGCGGTAGTCCTCGGCCCACGGGTAGCGCACCGGCAGGCCGAACTCGTCGGTCTCGCCGGTGGTGTCGCCGTACAGGGCGTGGCTGCGGACCCGGCCGGAGGTGCGGCCGTGGTACTTCTCCGGCAGGCCGGCGTGGCAGACCACGAGCCGGCCGCCGTCGAGGACGTAGTGGCTGACCAGGCCGTCGATGAAGTCCCGCACCTCGGCGCGGAACGCGTCGCTCTCGCCGTCCATCTGCTCGACGGTCTCGGCGAGTCCGTGGGTGTGCTGGACCTTGCGGCCCTTGAGGTGGCGGCCGTACTTGTTCTCGTGGTTGCCGGGCACGCACAGCGCGTTGCCCGACTTGACCATGGACATCACGCGGCGCAGCACGCCGGGGCTGTCCGGGCCGCGGTCGACGAGGTCGCCGACGAACACGGCGGTGCGGCCCTCGGGGTGGACGCCGTCCGCGTAGCCCAGCTTGCCGAGCAGCGCCTCCAGTTCGGCGGCGCAGCCGTGGATGTCACCGACGATGTCGAACGGGCCGGTGAGGTGGGTCAGGTCGTTGTACCGCTTCTCGGTGACGACGGTGGCGCGCTCGATCTCCTCGACCCCGCGCAGGACGTGCACCTTGCGGAAGCCCTCGCGCTCCAGGTGGCGCAGGGAGCGGCGGAGTTCGCGGGTGTGGCGCTGGACGACCCGGCGGGGCATGTCGGCCCGGTCGGTGCGGCCGGCGTTGCGCTCGGCGCAGACCTGCTCGGGCACGTCGAGGACGACGGCGATGGGCAGGACGTCGTGCTTCCTGGCCAGGTCGATCAGCTGACGCCGGGCGTCCTGCTGCACGTTGGTCGCGTCCACGACGGTCCGGCGGCCTGCGGCGAGCCGTTTGCCCGCGATGTAGTGCAGGACGTCGAAGGCGTCGCGGCTCGCGCTCTGGTCGTTCTCGTCGTCCGCGACCAGTCCCCGGCAGAAGTCGGAGGAGATGACCTCCGTGGGCGTGAAGTGGCGGCGGGCGAAGGTGGACTTGCCGCTGCCGGAGGCGCCGATCAGCACGACGAGGGAGAGGTCGGTGACGGGCAGGGCGCGGTCCCGCGCGGTGGTGCCGGTGGTGGTCATGCGGCCTTCGCCTCCTTGTCGTTCTTCTCGTGGACGGTGGTCAGGGTGAACACGGCCATCTGGGTGGGCGGGCCCACCTCGGGGTCCTCGGGCCCGACGGGGCGGAACTCCACGCCGTAGCCGTGCCGTTCGGCGACCGTCCGCGCCCAGGTGCGGAACTCCTCGCGGGTCCACTCGAAGCGGTGGTCGCGGTGGCGGACGTGGCCGGCCGGGAGGGACTCCCAGCGCACGTTGTACTCCACGTTCGGCGTGGTGACGACGACGGTGCGGGGGCGGGCCGAGCCGAAGACGGCGTACTCCAGCGCGGGCAGCCTCGGCAGGTCGAGGTGCTCGATCACCTCGCTGAGCACCGCGGCGTCGTATCCCTTGAGGCGCTTGTCGGTGTAGGCGAGGGAGCCCTGGAAGAGGTGCACGCGAGCGGCCTGGCGCTCCCCCATGCGGTCCAGCTTCAGCCGGCGGGAGGCGATGGTGAGCGCACGCACGGACACGTCCACGCCGGCGATCTCGGTGAAGCGCGGGTCCGTGAGCAGCTCGCGCACCAGGTGGCCCTCGCCGCAGCCGAGGTCGAGGACGCGGGCCGCGGCGGCGTCGCGGAGCGCGGCGAGGATCGCCTCGCGGCGCTGCACGGCGAGCGGGGTGGGCTTCTCCTCGGCCTCCGGGGCCACCTCCTGCGCGACGGCGTTGTCGATCTCCCCGACCTCGCTGTCGTCGGTCTCGGCCAGCCGGACGAGCTCCAGTCGCGCCATCGCCTCGCGCGTCAGCGACCAGCGGCGGGACAGGTAGCGGTTGGTGATGAGCCGGACCTCGGGGTGGTGGTACAGCCAGGCTCCGCCGGCCCGCATCAGCTTGTCCACCTCGTCCGGGGCGACCCAGTAGTGCTTGGCGTCGTCCAGCACCGGGAGGAGGACGTACAGGTGGCGCAGCGCGTCGGACAGGGTGAGCGTGTCCGCCCGGAGCGTCAGCCGCACGTAGCGGGAGTCGCCCCACTCGGGGAACTCGGTGTCCAGCGGGACGGGCTCCGCGGTCACCGCCCAGCCGAGCGGCTCGAACAGGCGCCGTACGAGGTCGGGGCCGCCGCGGGCGGGCAGTGCGGGCACCTCGACGTGCAGCGGGAGCGGCTCGGCGACCCGCTCGGGGCGTGCCGTGCACACACCGCGCAGGGCGCTGGAGAAGACGTTGCCGAGTGCCACGGCGAGGAGGGAGGAGGCCGCGTAGGGGCGGTCGTTGACGTACTGCGCGAGTGCCGCGTCGGGGGCGCCGCCCCGGCCCTTGCCCTTGCCGCGCCGGACCAGGGCCACGGTGTCCACCTCCAGCAGGAGCGCCGCCGTGCAGCGCTGTTCCTCCGCCTCGGGGTAGAGCACGTGGGCCGTGCCGAAGGAGGTGGAGAACGTCTGCGCCTTGTCGGGATGCTTGTGCAGCAGGTAGCCGAGGTCGGTCGCGGGGCGCTCGGGGGTGCCGGTGGTGGTGATGGTCAGGAACATGCGGAGGGCCTCTCCGGCTGGGCGGACACGACTGCGCGTTCGTACGCGAAAGCCCCCAGGGGTGGTGATCCTGGGGGCTCGGCAGGACGACGGTCACACCATCGCACAGGGCGGCCGGGGGGCGCCTTCGTTTATCGCGGGAGGTCAGGACAGCTGCGTCTGCACCTGGGAGGAGATCAGTTCCAGGTGGTCCAGGTCGTCGAGGTCGAGGACCTGGAGGTAGATCCGCTGGGCACCGGCGGCGGCGTAGCGGCCGATCTTGTCGACGACCTCGGCCGGGGAGCCCGCCAGGCCGTTGGCCTTCAGCTCGTCGACCTCGCGGCCGATGACGGCGGCCCGGCGGGCGACCTCCGCGTCGTCCTTGCCGACGCAGACGACGAGGGCGTTGGAGTAGGTCAGCGCGTCGGCGCCGCGGCCGGCCTGCTCGGCGGCGGCCCGCACCCGGGCGAACTGGCGCTCGGTGTCCTCGATCGAGGCGAACGGGATGTTGAACTCGTCGGCGTACTGCGCGGCCAGCCGCGGGGTGCGGGTGGCGCCGTGGCCGCCGATGAGCACGGGGACCTTGGCCTGCGCGGGCTTGGGCAGCGCGGGCGACTCGGTGAGGTCGTAGTACTTCCCGTGGAAGTCGAAGGTCTTGCCGGCCTCCGTGGCCCACAGGCCGGTGACGATCGCCAGCTGCTCCTCGAGGCGGGCGAACTTCTCCTTGGGGAAGGGGATGCCGTACGCCTTGTGCTCCTCCTCGAACCAGCCGGCGCCCAGGCCGAGCTCGACGCGGCCTCCGGACATCCGGTCGACCTGGGCGACCTGGATGGCGAGCACGCCGGGCAGCCGGAAGGTGCCGGCCGTCATGAGCGTGCCGAGCCGGATGCGCCGGGTCTCGCGGGCCAGGCCGGCGAGGGTGATCCAGGCGTCGGTGGGACCGGGGAGGCCGTCCGCGGAGCCCATGGCGAGGTAGTGGTCGCTGCGGAAGAAGGCGTCGAAGCCGAGGTCCTCGGTGGCCTTCGCCACGGTGAGCAAGGTGTCGTAGGTGGCCCCCTGCTGGGGCTCGGTGAAGATACGGAGTTCCATGCCTTCCATCCTGCCTGCTCGGGCGGCGTCCTCCGGACAGGCTCCGGCGTGCCACATCGCGGACCCGGCCGCCGTCGGGTGAACGGGCGACGGGCGCGCGCCGCGTCCCGAGGGAGGCGGTCAGCCCGCCTCCCGCGCCGGTGCCGCCGCGTCCCGGTCCGCCAGTCTGCGCAGCATCTCCAGGACCCGGTCCCGCGACTCGTCCGCCGCGTCGATCGCCTCCATGCACTGCCAGTACGTGCCCTCGTCCTCCACCGTGCAGGCGATGCCGACGAGGGCGATGCCTATCTCGCCGAGCAGCGTGCCGAGGCACATGAGTGCCTGGCGGGCGTCGCCCAGCTCGGTGAGCTGGGCGGCGCGCAGTTCGCCCGGCGCCAGGGCCGGGGTGCTCAGCACCCCGCAGCCACGGCCCGCCAGTTCGGTCAGTCCCAGGGCCTCGCCGCGCAGTTCGGGGGGTCCGTGGACCGCCAGCCGGCTGCCGATCGCCTGGGCCAGGGCCTGCGCCTGCCACACCTCCGTCAGTATGTCCGGCACCTCGCCGCCGGCGGCCAGGGCCCGCCCACTCGTCACGATGAGCCGCACCGCGTCCATGCGCTGCCCCCGTCTGCCCGGACGCGCGTGCGGCGCGTCCACTCGAACTTCGCTGTCCACTACCCAGAGTGAAGGCGTGTGGGGCGAAAAGCCAGAGCTGGGCAGAAATATTCGGACAACAAAGAGGATACGGACCCGCATTCGACTGCGGAGAGTGATAACGGAGTGTGCGACTCCCCGATTTCACCCCGGCGTCAGCCTCCGTGCCCCTCCCGCCGGTCGTGCCCGCCGGCCGCCGGGAACCGGGACTCGTTGCGGTCGATCTTCGCGTCCAGCGCGGCGAGCGGGTCGATGCCGAGCACCTCGCAGAACTGGAGCAGGTACGCCAGGACGTCGGCGACCTCGTCCCGGACGCGGTGCGCGGACCCGGGGTCGTCCATGACGCGGGCCGACTGCTCGGGCGTCAGCCACTGGAAGATCTCGACGAGCTCGGAGGCCTCCACGCTGAGGGCGGCGACGAGGTTCTTGGGGGTGTGGTACGGCTGCCAGTTCCGCGCGGCGGCGAACGCGGCCAGTCTGCGCTGGAGCGCCGCCAGGTCCGGTGAGGGGTGGGGTCGGTCGGTCACGGCCCCAGGTGTACCACCGTGACGCCCGGTGCCGCCGCCCACGAGGCGTCCGCGACGGCGCCGACGAGGCGGATGTGCCCGCGGTCGCACATCCGCGCCGCCAGCCGCAGCAGTTCGGCGCGCTGGCACACGTCCAGGCCGCGGTCGAGGCCGTCGGCGAGGACGGTGAGCGTCTGCAGCGCGGCGGGCACCTCGCCGGCCGGGTCGACCTCCAGCACGCCGGGACCGGTGAACAGCACCAGCGCGAGGGCGAGGTAGCGCAGCTCGCCGTAGCCGAGGCGCGGGAGCCCGGTGCGGATGCCGTCGCCCCGGTCCAGCAGCGCGCGGACCGCACCGCCGGCGGCCGGTTCGGCCAGGACGTCCTCGACCGGGCCCGCGCATCCCGCCCGTACGGCGGCGACGAACTGGGCGTGCCGCCGGCCGCACTCGGTCCGGGTGCGCCACAGGACGTCGGCGAGGTTGTCGCAGCCGCCGAGCAGCCGTCCGGCACCGCTGGGCACGGGCGCGCGCATCCTGGCGGGGCGCGGGTCGCAGGCGAAGACGGAGCGGAGGGCGACCACCGTCTGCTCGGCCGCCGCGAGCACCCTGCGCTGTCCGTCCGTCTTGCCGGCCACGCGCAGCGGGAGCAGCGGGGTGCCGAGCCGGTCGTCGGGCAGCGGGGCGCGGGTGACCGGCGCCGACCCGGCCGTGTGCCAGGCGGCCTGCACGACGCGCCGGCCGGGGTCGCGCAGGGCGGTCTCCAGCAGGACGAGTCCGCCGGCCGTCAGCCGCTCCCCCACGATGCGCAGTTCGGGCTCCGCCTGCACGGCCACGTCGAGGCTCACCGGGCCCTCGGGGCCGTCGACCGTGCAGCCGATGCGGAAGCCGCGGCGCCGCTGGGCGTCGGGCCGGGCCCGCTCGGGGACGCACGCGACCGGGTCGGGGAAGACCGTGCCGAGCTCCGCGCCGCCCCCGAGCCGGGCGAGCGCCTCGTACGCGCGCAGCGCGCTGGTCTTGCCGCAGCCGCTGGGCCCGGCGAGCAGGGTGAGGGGCGCGAGCGGGATCCGGGCACGCCGGTGCCGGGCGAAGGCGGACAGCCGCAGCTCCGTGACGCACGGTCGGTCCGGGTGCGGCGGGGCGGGGGCTGGGGCTGGGGAGGCCGTCGACGCTGACGCCGTCGACGGGGGTGACACGGCCATGTGCGGACCGTAGGACGCCGCCCGCACGCGGAACCGTTCCGCCTGGCCGGCGTTCCTACGATCGAGGGGCGCGAGCGGGGTGTCCGTGCCCCGGGGGCGTCCGTCTCCGGCGCGCGGGGCCTGGGTGTGCCCGGTGGGCCCCCGAGGGTGCGGGGGCCCACCGCCGTCACATCCCCGGGACCCCGGCCGCGCCCTCCATCAGGCCGTTCACCTCGGTCCCCGCCGGTGTCAGCAGGAACACGTTGCGGTCGACCCGGTGCATACCGCTGGCCAGGCCGAAGACGACGCCCGTGCTGAAGTCCAGCACCCGCTTGGCGACCTCGGTCTCGGCGTTGGTCAGGTCCAGGAGCACCGGAATGCCGGCCATCAGCGTCTCGGCGACCTCGCGGGCGTCCGCGAAGACGTTGACCCGCAGGACGACGAAGCGCCGGCGTGCCTCCGTCTCCGCCTCCGGCAGCGCGCGATGGCCGACCGACGACGGCCAGGCGTCGCGCCCGCGCAACGGAACGACCTGGGCGAGCCCTTCCCACTGTTCATCGGTGACGTCGTAGCTGTTCACCGGCTCCCCCGATTCCACTCGCCTTCAATGCGTGCACCAGCCAATTCTTACGTCAACTCACCCGTTCGGCCCAACAACGACACGGACCGCGTCCTTCCGGACGCCCACCGCCACCCGGAGGTTGCCGTGACGTGCGGCGGGGTACCCGCGGCAGGCCGTGAGTCGCACCGTACATCTCGCCGAGGAGGGCCCATGGGCGCGCTGGACCTGCCCGAACCCGTCGTCCGGGACGGAGCGCCGCCACCGGTCGACACGGCCGGGCTGCGGGCGGCGCTGCGCGAGCGGGTCGACGGCGAGGTCAGGTTCGACGCGGGCAGCCGGGCCGCGTACTCGACGGACGCGTCGAACTTCCGGCAGACGCCGATCGGCGTGGTCGTCCCGCGTACCCCCGAGGCGGGCGCCGAAGCGGTGGCAGTGGCCCGGGAGTTCGGCGCGCCGGTGCTGTCGCGGGGCGGCGGGACCAGCCTGGCCGGGCAGTGCACCAACGCCGGCGTGGTGCTCGACTGGTCGAAGTACTGCACCCGCGTGGAGTCCGTGGACCCCGACGCGCGCACCTGTGTCGTCCAGCCCGGCATCGTGCTGGACGACCTCAACCGCCGGCTCGCCCCGCACGGCCTGCGCTTCGGGCCCGAGCCCGCCACCCACGCCAACTGCACCATCGGCGGCATGATCGGCAACAACTCCTGCGGGGCCACCGCACAGGCGCACGGCAAGGTCGTCGACAACATCGCCCGCCTGGAGGTGCTGCTCTACGACGGCACCCGCTTCTGGTGCGGGGAGACCGGTGACGAGGAGTACGCCGCCATCGAGCGGCAGGGCGACCTGCGGGCGACGGTGTACCGGCGGCTGCGGGCCCTGCGCGACACCTACGCCGACGAGATCCGCCGCCGGTTCCCGGACATCCCGCGCCGGGTGTCGGGCTACAACCTGGACTCCCTGCTGCCGGAGCACGGCTTCGACGTGGCCGGACTGCTGGTGGGCAGCGAGTCGACACTGGTCACCGTCCTGCGGGCGGAGCTGGAGCTGGTGCCGGTGGTGAAGGAACGCACGCTGGTGGTGCTGGGCTTCGACAGCGTCGAGCTGGCCGCCGACGCGGTGCCCGACCTGCTGCCGCACGAGCCGATCGCCCTGGAGGGCGTCGACGCCCGGCTGGTGCGCGACGAACGGATCAAGCGCCTCAACCCGGAGGCGCTGGCCCGGATGCCCGACGGGAACGCGTTCCTGATGGTGCAGTTCGGCGCCGACACCGCCGAGGAGGCGGACGCGCGGGCACACCGGATGCTGGAGGCGGTGCACCGCTCGGAGCACGACGCCGACTGCGCGTTCATGGACGACCCCGCGCACGAGCAGGACCTGTGGCAGGTCCGCGAGGCCGGCCTCGGCGCCACCGCCCACGTCCCGGGCAGGCACGACACCTTCGAGGGCTGGGAGGACTCGGCGGTGGCGCCGGAGAAGCTGGGCGGCTACCTGCGCCGGCTGCGGGCCCTGTTCGAGGAGTTCGGCTACCTCGGCGACACCGGACCCAGTCTGTACGGCCACTTCGGGCAGGGCTGTGTGCACACCCGCATCCCGTTCGGCCTGTACACCGCCGACGGGGTGGCGGCGTACCGCCGGTTCATGGAGCGGGCCGCCGACCTGGTCGTGGAGTTCGGCGGATCGCTGTCCGGGGAGCACGGGGACGGGCAGAGCCGGGGCGAGCTGCTGCCGCGCATGTTCGGCGACGAGCTGGTGGAGGCGTTCGGGCGGCTCAAGGCCGTCTTCGACCCGCTGGACCGGATGAACCCCGGGAAGGTCGTGGCGCCCCACGGACTCGACGAGAACCTGCGGCTCGGTGCCGGCTGGGCCCCCTACGAGCCCCGCGACCTGCACTTCCGGTTCCCGCACGACGGCGGCTCGTTCTCCCAGGCCGCCAACCGGTGCGTCGGCGTCGGCAAGTGCCGCCAGCACACCAGTGAGGGCACGGTGATGTGCCCGTCGTACCAGGTGACGCGGGAGGAGGAGCACTCCACGCGGGGCCGGGCGCGGCTGCTGTTCGAGATGCTCGACGGCCACGGGGACGCGGCGGTCCGGGACGGCTGGCGCTCGGAGGCGGTCAAGGACGCCCTCGATCTGTGCCTGGCCTGCAAGGGCTGCAGGAAGGACTGTCCGGCGGACGTGGACATGGCCACGTACAAGGCGGAGTTCCTGTCCCACCACTACGCGCGCCGGCCCTGGCGCAGGCCCCGCTCCGACTGGTCGATGGGCTGGCTGCCGGCGCTCGCACGGGTCGTGGCCCGCACCCGGCTCGGACCGGTCGTCAACGCGCTCACGCACACGCCCGTCCTGTCCCGGGCCGCCGTGGCCGTCGCGGGGGTGTCGGACCGGGAGGTGCCGCTGTTCGCCGCGCAGACGTTCGAGCAGTGGTTCGCCGGGCACGAACCGGAGGGAGACGGGCGGCGCGGCACCGTGCTGCTGTGGCCGGACACCTTCACCAACCACTTCCACCCGCACGTCGGCCGGGCGGCCGTGCGGGTGCTGGAGCACGCGGGCTGGCGGGTGGAGCTGCCGGCCGAACCGCTGTGCTGCGGGCTGACCTGGATCTCCACCGGGCAGCTCGGCACGGCGGAGCGGGTCCTCGCCCGGACCGTACGCAAACTGGCCCCGCACGTGCGGGCGGGCGGTCTGGTGGTGGCCCTGGAGCCGAGCTGCACGGCCGTGTTCCGGGCCGACGCGGCGGAGCTGTTCCCCGGCGACCAGGACGTGCGCCGGCTGGCCGAGCGGACGGTCACGCTGTCGGAGCTGCTGACCGGGCACTCCCCCGGCTACGAGCCGCCGCGGGTGCCCGAGCGGTCCGCGAAGGCGCTGGCGCAGGTGCACTGCCACCAGCACGCGGTGATGGGCTGGGACGCCGACCGCGAACTGCTCCGCCGGGCCGGCGTGGACGCCGAGCGGCTGGATTCCGGCTGCTGCGGGCTGGCCGGCAACTTCGGCTTCGAGCGCGGTCATCTGGACGTCAGCGAGGCCTGCGCGGAGCGGGTGCTGCTGCCGCGGCTGCGGGAGGAGGACGAGGCGACCGTCGTGCTCGCCGACGGCTTCAGCTGCCGCACCCAGATCCACGAGTTCGACAGCGGCGGGCACGAGGGCGTGCACCTCGCGGAGCTGCTGGCCTCGGCGCTGCCCGGCTCCGCGGGGGACACCGGCGTGCCGGGCAGCGCGTACGGCACCGGACCGGACGTGCGCCCCGCACCGCCCGGCCGCCGGGCGCGGGCGCTGGCCCTCGCGGTCACCGGACTGGCCGCCGCCGGCACGGCGACCGTGCTGGCCCGCCGGCTGCTGCGCCGCTGAACGCCACCGCGCCGTCGCCCGGAGAGACGCGGGCCCTCCCCCGGCGCCGCGCGCACCCACGTCCGGCGGCCCGCCGGACGTGTGACCGGAAGCGGGCGGTGGCGTGGCGCCCGGGGCGGCGGCGACCCGGAGGGCGGTGCGTGGCATGCGGGGTGGGGGGCTCTCGCGTTAACTGAAGCGCACACGATGCACACGTACGCGCGACGGGCCGCCGGTCCGCGCCGGGAGGTGGGCGGACCATGCTTCATGGGGAGGGCCCGTGACGACACAGCCCCTGCCGCCGCCCGCCGGGCCCGTGCCGGGACCGCGCCGGACGGCCCCGTGACGGCGCCGGAGGGACGGGCCGCCGCACCGGAGAACGCCGCCCCGGACCGGGCCGAGCAGTCCCTGCGCGACACCCTGCTCAGCCCCGGCTACCTGCTGCTGTTGCTGCTGTGCGTGCTGATCGGCATTCCCATCGCGCTGGCCTGCTTCTTCTTCGTCGGCCTCCAGCACGAGCTCCAGCACTGGGTGTGGACCTCGCTGCCGAAGGCCGCCGGGTACGCCACCCCGCCCTGGTGGTGGCCGCTGCCCGCGCTGGTGCTGGCGGGGCTGATCCTGGCGCCGATCGTGACCCGGATGCCGGGCGGCGGAGGGCACGTGCCGGTGAACGGCCTGGGCCAGGCGCCGGTCGGGCCGGAGGCGCTGCCCGGTGCCGTCCTGGCCGCGCTGGCCACCCTGCCGCTCGGTGTGGTCCTGGGCCCCGAGGCGCCCCTGATGGCCGTGGGCAGCGGTCTCGCCCTGCTCGCGGTGCGACGGGCCGGTGCGCGCGCGGATCCGAAGGCGGGCGCGATCCTGGCGACGGCCGGCTCCACCGCCGCGATCTCCACCATCCTCGGCGGCCCGGTGGCGGCTGCCGTCCTGCTCCTGGAGGGCGCCGGGCTGGCCGGCACCCGGATGGTCGCCCTGCTGCTGCCCTGCCTGCTGGCCAGCGCGACGGGCGCCCTGGTCTTCACCGGCTTCGGGCAGTGGACCGGCCTGACCATCGGCGCTCTGTCGCTGCCCGACGTGCCGCCGAGCACCGCCCCCGACGCCGGTGACTTCCTGTGGGGCATCCCGACGGCGGCGCTGATCGCGGTCCTGGTCACCCTGGCCCGCGCGCTCGGCCGCCGCACCAGGGCCTGGACGGAGCACCGCACAGCCGTCCGCACCGTCCTGTGCGCCACGGCGGTCGGCGTCTGCATCACCGCGTACGCCCTGATCACCGGCCGTTCGCCGGCGGAGGCGGCGCTGTCCGGGCAGGCCGCCCTCGCCCAGCTCGCCGCGCATCCGCACGCCTGGTCCGTGGGCGCGCTGGTCGCGCTCGTCGCGTGCAAGGGACTGGCGTGGGGCATCGCGCTGGGCAGTCTGCGCGGGGGTCCGATCTTCCCCTCCCTGCTGCTGGGCGCGGCCACGGCCATGGCCTGCTCCGGCCTGCCCGGCTTCGGCGTGACCCCGGCCCTCGCCCTCGGCATGCCCGCCGCCATGGCCGCGGTGACGGGGCTGCCACTGGCCAGTTCGGTGCTCGCGGTACTGCTGATGGGCGCGGACGCGCACGAACAGATGCCGCTGATCGTCATTTCGTCGGTGGTCGCCTTCGTCGTCGCCCAGGCGGTCCGCCGCAGCCCCCCGGAGCCCGGACCGGCGGAAGGGGCGGGAGCGGAGGCGCGTTCCGGCCCGGGGCCGGACCGGTGACCGGCCGCGGGGGCACCGGGCGGGCGGACCGGGCCGGGTCCGGCGTCTCCTGGCGTTCGGCGCGCCCCTGGCTGACGAGGGGCGGAGCGGTCGTGTGCCTCGTCGCCGCCTACTTCCTGCTGCCCCTCGACCGGCTGGGCCCCCGTCACCCGGTGTCGAGCTGGCTTCTGTTCGCCGTGGGCCTGGCGGCCGTGGCCGTACTGCTGCTGCGGCAGATCCGCCACGTCCTCACCGGCCGCACGGACACCCACCCCGGCGTGGCCATCTCCCTGCTGATCCTGCTGTCCGTGCACGTCTTCGCCGCGGCCTACTACCTCCTGGCCAAGCAGCCCGGTGCGTTCGACGGGCTGCACACCCGGGTCGACTCCCTGTACTTCACCGTCGTCACCCTGGCCACCGTCGGGTACGGGGACATCACCCCGCACAGCCAGACGGCGCGGCTCGTGACGATCCTGCAGATCGTCTACAGCTTCGTCTTCCTCACCGCCGCGGGGACGGCGCTGGGCCAGCAGCTGCGTTCCCGGGTGGTCCGGGACACCGACGGCGGCGCCCCCGACGGCAGGGGCACCTCGGGCTGAGATCTTCGACACGCCGGGCGGGGGCGCGCGGCCCCGTACGACGCAGTGCCGGCGCGGAAGTCCCCGCGGCCCCCGGTGCCGGCCGCCGGGAGGCCCGCTTGTCACCACCCTCGTGGGCGCACTACTGTCGCCACGCCTTGGTGAACGGGAAATCCGGTGAAGTACCGGTGCGGCCCTCGCCACTGTGATCGGGAAGTCCGGCTCCGGCCCTCGCGGGCAGCCACTGGGTCCTTGTGACCCGGGAAGGCGGAGTTCGGGCGGTGGTACCCGTCAGCCAGGAGACCGGCCAAGGCGCGTCGTCCATCCACGAGGTGCTGGAGAGGGTCTGCTGAGCCATGCACATAGCCGAGGGCTTTCTGCCTCCGGCGCACGCGATCGCCTGGGGTGTCGCGTCCGCGCCGTTCGTCGTCCACGGAGTACGGTCACTCACCCGTGAGGTCAGGGAGCATCCCGAGAGCACGCTGCTGCTCGGGGCGTCCGGAGCCTTCACGTTCGTGCTGTCGGCCCTGAAACTGCCTTCCGTCACCGGGAGTTGTTCGCACCCCACCGGGACCGGTCTGGGCGCCGTCCTGTTCCGGCCGCCCGTCATGGCGGTCCTGGGCACGATCACCCTGCTCTTCCAGGCACTGCTGCTCGCCCACGGCGGGCTGACCACGCTCGGCGCCAACGCCTTCTCGATGGCGATCGCCGGCCCCTGGGCGGGCTACGGCACCTACCGCCTGCTGCGCCGGTACGGGGCGCCGCTGATGGTCACGGTGTTCTGCGCGGCGTTCGTCGCCGACCTGTCCACCTACTGCGTCACCAGCGTGCAGCTCGCGCTGGCCTTCCCCGACCCGGCGAGCGGGTTCCTGGGCGCGCTCGGCAAGTTCGGATCCATCTTCGCCGTCACACAGGTCCCGCTCGCGGTGAGCGAGGGCCTGCTCACGGTGGTCGTGATGCGGCTCCTGGTGCAGTCCAGCAAGGGAGAGCTGACCCGTCTGGGCGTGCTGCCGGCGAAGGCCGGCGAGCGTGAGGAGGCCGTCGTCCGATGAACCGCAACACGAAGATCAACCTCCTGCTGCTGCTCGCCGTGGCCGCGCTGGCGGTGCTGCCGCTGGCGCTCGGTCTCGGCGACCACAAGGAGGAGCCGTTCACCGGGGCCGACGCCGAGGCGGAGACGGCCATCACGGAGATCGAGCCGGACTACGAGCCGTGGTTCTCGCCGCTGTACGAGCCGCCGTCCGGGGAGATCGAGTCCGCGCTGTTCGCCGCGCAGGCGGCGCTCGGCGCGGGGGTGCTGGCCTACTACTTCGGTCTGCGCCGGGGCCGGCGGCAGGGTGAGGAACGGGCGGCCGCCCGGCAGGACGCGAACGCACCCGAAGGGAACTGAGTGCTGCCGATCGACGCGGCGGCGCACAGCAGCCGGTGGCGCCACCGGCACCCGGTGGACAAGGCGGTGCTCGGGCTGGGTCTGACCGTGCTCGCGATCTCGCTGCCGCCCTGGCCGGGCGCGGCACTGGTCCTGGTCGCGGCGCTGGCGGTGCTGCTCGGCCCGGCGGGTGTGCCCCGGCGGCGGCTGTGGCGGGCGTACCGGGTGCCGCTGGGGTTCTGCGTGACCGGTGCCCTGCCGCTGCTGGTGCGGGTCGGGGGTCCGGGCGGCTTCGTGGGTGCGGCGGACGGCGGCGCGGTGCGTGCCGGGGAGCTGCTGCTGCGCACGTCGGCGGCGTCCCTCGGGGTGCTGCTGTTCGCGTTCACCACGCCGATGTCCGACCTGCTGCCCCGGCTGGTGCGGGCCGGGGTGCCCGCGCCGGTGGTGGACGTGGCGCTGGTGACGTACCGCATGAGTTTCCTGCTGCTGGACTCCGTGCGCCGGATCCGCGAGGCGCAGGCCGCGCGGCTGGGGCACACCACCCGGGCCGCGGCCTGGCGTTCGCTCGGCGGGCTCGGCGCCACGGCGTTCGTGCGGGCCTTCGACCGGGCGACGCGGCTGCAGGCCGGGCTCGCCGGGCGCGGCTACGACGGCACGTTGCGCGTCCTGGTGCCCGAGGCCCGGGTCTCCGTGCCGTTCACGGCGGCGAGCGTCGCGCTGCTGGCGGCGCTGGCCGTGCTCACCTTCGTACTGGAAAGGCCGTTGACGTGAACGAGCCCACCGAACCGGCCCTCGTCGCCCTGCGGGGTGTGTCCTTCGGGTACGAGGAGGGGCCTCAGGTGCTGACCGGCCTGGACTTCGAGGTGCGCGAGGGGCGCGCGCTCGCGCTGCTGGGCCGCAACGGCAGCGGCAAGACGACGCTGATGCGGCTGCTCAGCGGCGGACTGCGGCCGGGCGCCGGGCGGTTGACGGTCGACGGGCGGCCCGTGACGTACGACCGGGCCGGGCTGACCCGGTTGCGGACCACCGTGCAGCTGGTGGTGCAGGACCCGGACGACCAGCTGTTCGCCGCGTCCGTCGCCCAGGACGTGTCGTTCGGGCCGCTGAACCTCGGGCTGCCGGATCCGGAGGTCCGCTCCCGGGTCGGGGAGGCGCTCGCCGCGCTGGACATCGCCGGGCTGGCCGACCGGCCCACGCACCTGCTGTCGTACGGGCAGCGCAAGCGGGCCGCGATCGCCGGCGCGGTCGCGATGCGGCCCCGGGTACTGGTCCTCGACGAGCCGACCGCCGGGCTCGACCCGGACGGGCAGGAGCGGCTGCTCGACACCCTCGACCGGCTGCGGGCGGGCGGCACCACGGTGGTGATGGCGACCCACGACGTGGATCTCGCGCTGCGCTGGTCCGACGACGCCGCCCTGCTCACCCCGTCCGGGGTGCACACCGGCCCCACGGCGCCGACGCTGGCCCGCACCGACCTGCTCGGCCCGGCGGGACTGCGGCTGCCGTGGGGGGTGGCGGCGGCGCGGCTGCTGTGCGCCCGGGGACTGCTGGCGGACCCGGCCGGGGGCCCGCGCACGGCGGAGGAGCTGGCGGCCCTGGCCGGGCCGGCCGACTGACCGCCGCAGCGCCGGTCAGCTCGTGGAGTCGCTGTACTCCGCGTCGCGGGCGGGTGCCGGCTGCTCCTCGGTCCGCCGCTGTGCGCCGCCGCGGCGGCCGGGCAGGACGGCGACGACGATCAGGGTGCCGGCGGCCATGATGATCCCGCCGATCAGGCTGGTCGTGGCCACGCCGTGGGCGAAGGCCTGGTGGACGGCGTCGGCCAGGGCCTGGGCCTGCTGGGGTCCGGCGGAGGGCGTCCTCGCGATCTGCTCGGCGACCGCGAGGCCGCCGCCGACGGAGTCCTGAGCGGTGTGCAGCGCGGCGGCCGGGAGCCGGTCGCCCGCCAGGTCGGCCACTTCGTCGCGGTAGGCGGTGCCGAGCAGGGAGCCCAGGACGGCGATGCCGAGCGAGCCGCCGAGTTCCAGCGCGGTGTCGTTGGCGCCGCCGCCGACGCCCAGTTCGCTCTCCGGGAAGGAGCCCATGATGGTGTCGGTGGCCGGGGAGACGCTGAGGCCGATCGCGAGGCCGAGCAGCAGCATCGGGGCCAGGAAGCCGGAGTACGTCGAGTCCTTGTCGACGAGGACCAGCAGGAAGACGCCTGCGGTGCCGATCACCATGCCGGACCCGATCATGGCCTTGACGCCCAGCTTCGGGGTGAGGTGCCCGGTGACGGCGGCGCCGACGAACACGGCCCCGGCCAGCGGCAGCAGCCGTACGCCGGTCTCCAGAGCGCCGTAGCCGAGGACGAACTGCAGGAACTGCGTGGAGTAGTAGATGGCGCCGTAGGTGCCGAAGAAGAAGAACAGCACGGCGAGCATCGAGCCGCTGAACGGCCGCTGGAGGAACCTGCGCACGTCCAGCATGGGCTGCGGGTGCCGCAGCTCCCAGGCGACGAAGGCCACCAGGCCGGCGCCCGCCACGACGGCCGCGGTGACGGGACCGGCGCCCCAGCCGAAGTGCGGGCCCTCGATGGTCGCGTAGACCAGGCTGCCGACGGAGACGATGGAGAGCAGGCCGCCCACGTAGTCGATGCGGCCCATGCCGGCCGCCCTGGACGGGGGCACGAGGAGCAGCGCGCCGACGACGGCGAGGACCGCGACGGGCACGTTGACCAGGAAGGTCGAGCCCCAGGCGTGGTCGCCGAGCAGCCAGCCGGCGACCAGCGGGCCGACGGCGATGGCGAGTCCGGACGTGGCGGTCCAGGCCGTGATGGCGCGGGCCCGCTCGCCCCTCGGGAAGATCGCGACGAGCAGCGACAGCGTGGCCGGCATGACGACGGCGGCGCCGACGCCCATCACCGCCCGGGCGGTGATGACCAGGCCCGTCTCGTGGACCAGGCTCCCCATCACCGAACCGCCCGCGAAGATCACCAGGCCGGTGACCAGGGCGCCGCGACGGCTGTACTTGTCGCCGATCGCGCCCAGCACCAGCATCAGCGCCGCGTACGGGACGGTGTAGCCGTCGATGACCCACTGGAGGTCGCTGCTGCTCAGGCCCAGGTCGGTGGTCATGGCCGGGGCGGCCACGATCAGGGACGTGTTGGCCATGACGACGATGAGCAGGCTGAGGCACAGCACGATCAGGGCCCACCCGCGCCGTGGGTACGGCCCGGCCATCTTCTCGACGGGTGTGGTGGCCAGTAGGGGCATGAGGGCTCCCGGGTACGAGGGCGACTTAATTGCCCATCGGTGTGCAGACTACTTTCAGGTTAGATTCTTGCCCACCGATGTGCAAACAGTCCTCGGGGTACCCGCTGCCGGCCGGCCCACGCGTCCGCGCACGGTCACTTCACGGCGGCGGCGCCGGTCGAGGGGGTCCGCCGCAGAGGCGGCACGGCACGGCTTCGCCCGCCCCGGCGCTGCTGCCTGGGCGGGGCGGGTGCCTGCGGGGTGGTGGGGTCAGTCGTCGGCCGACGGGTGCGCCGGGACCGTCGGGGCCACCGACTCGACGACCGTGCGGGCCCGGTCCTGCGGCACGCCGGCCGCGACGAGCGAGGCGACGGCGGCCCGGGTGCCGTCGTCCTCCAGCGCGCCCGTGTTGACCTGCTCCAGCAGGGCGACCGTCATCGCCTCCAGCCCGGCGCTCAGCACGGCGGGCGGCAGGTGGGCGGGGAAGGTGCCGTCGCGCTGGCCGCGCTCCAGGATGGCGGTGACCTCGGCGCGGGCCGGTGTGAGGATCTCGGCCACGCGCTCCGCGCCCAGGTCGTGCCGGGCCAGCGCCAGCAGCATCCGGTAGCGGTCGCCGACGGGCCACATCAGCAGCAGGAAGTACGCGAGCGCGCGGTCGGCCGGTTCGGCCGGCCCCGCCCCCTCCCCGGCCGACGCCATCGTGCTCCGCAGCACCTCGGAGGCCTCCTCGGCGAGGGCCTCCAGCAGCGCCGCCCGCCCCGGGAAGTGACCGAAGAGGGTGCGCCGCACGACACCGGCGGCCCGGGCCAGTTCCTCCAGGGTGGTGTCCGGGTTCCGGCCGAGCTCCCGGCGGGCCGTGGCCAGGATGCGCGCGCGGTTGGAGCGCGCGTTGCGTCGCTGCGGCTCACGGGCCACGGGCTTGGACACGGGAGAACCTCGGTGCATCGGTGCGGAGGGACGCGGGTCGGACGGCGGGACGCCCATTCTGGCACGGGGGGCTCCCCCGGCCCGGTCGCCGCCCTCAGTCCCGCAGGCACCAGTCGACGAAGCGGGTGATGCTGCCGTCCACCCGGGCGTCCTCGTCGGCCACCGCCGCCGTGCAGAAGTAGCGGACCTCCTGGAAGTCCAGCTCCATCGCCTGGACCAGAGTGCGCAGGCCGAGGCCCTCGCAGAGCCAGGCGCGGGCGCCGTCGCTGTCGTCGAGGCGGTCGGGCACCAGGCCGTGCCCGGCCAGCAGGTCGGTCTTGCTGATGGCGACGGCCAGCCGCGAGCGCTGCAGCGGGGCGTCCATCGCGGCGATCGCCTGGACCGACCGGCCGAAGACCTCCTCCGGGTCGACCGTCGAGGCGAGGGTGCGGTCCAGCAGTGGTCCCGGCGCGGGTTCCAGCGAGGTCCAGAACGCCTTCACCGACATGGGGTCGAGGACGAAGAGGAAGGTCCGCGCGGCCCGGGCGTAGCGCAGCGCGTCCGTCTCGTCGCGGTCGACGAACCGCTCGCCGGCCGTGTCGAAGAGGTGGACCAGCCGCTCGGAGCGGCCGCTGCCGAGGACGAAGGAGTGCGCCCGGGGCAGCTCCTTCTGGGTGGCCCGGGTGTGGCCCTGCATGCGCAGGACCTCGCGCAGCACCTGGTAGTTGGAGGTCGAGTCCTCGTCGGCGAGCGTGATCGCCGGTCCGCCGTCGGCCGCCGCGTTCTCCAGCGCGAGGAGCATCGCCGCCATCAACTGCGTCTTGCCCGCGGCCCGTCCGCCGATGAGCGGCAGGACCACCTCGGGCATGTGCCCCGCGTCCGTGTTCATCGGCTTCTCGCAGTGCGGGTGCACGCAGTACGCCTGGAGCCGCGCGTCCCTGCTCATCAGCATCAGCAGGGTCGGCATGCGCTGCCCGCACTCGCAGCGGCGCCGGAAGATGCCGTAGGTGCCGGGCCGGATGTCCGCGTGCCGGCGCCGGCAGGTCGCGCGGGGACAGTCGTACGCCGGGTAGGGGACGCGTTCGAAGCAGTGCGGGCAGAGCATCCCGGTGCGCAGCCGCCTCACCCTCAGCACCGCCCGGTCGGCCGCCCGCAGGGTCCCGGCGACCGTCCGCGCCCCGCCCGTCAGCAGGACGAGGACGAGGGCGTGCGCCGCCAGCAGCACGGCGAGCGGCGGCACCGCCAGCACCACGCCCAGGCAGAGGCCCAGGTACAGCGTCACCCCGTACGGCACCGTGAACGCCCGGTGCCGGGACGGGGCCGTGAACTGCCGTGAGGTCACGGCCCGGAAGGAGTCGCCGGCCGTCCTCAGGTACGACCGGCGTTCCAGCGTGAGGAGCTGGCGCAGGTCCCGGTAGCCCGGGCCGAAGAAGTAGTTGCGGTACGCCTTCACCGCCTCGTCCTGCGGACGGTAGGGCGGCATCGTGCGGAACTCGGGGGTGCGCCGGTACAGGACGCCGATCAGCAACCGGACGTGGCCCCACAGGAGTTCCATGGTCAGCGCGAGGCCCCGCAGCAGCACGACGGCCGGGACGACGACCAGGTAGGCCGTGAGCGCGGCGAGGTAGAGCACGGGTATGAGGACCCAGGCGACGATCTCGGCCACCGGACGTCACCGTCCCTTCTTCTCTCGCCGGGGACCCTCGCCCGGCGGGACCTCGTCCGGGGAGCCGCCCCGGCCGCGGCGCAGGGACAGCCGCACCTTCCCGGCCAGCTTCTGCGCACCGCTGCGACGGGCCTCCGCGGCGTCCCGGTAGTGGTCGGCGAGCTGCGGGTGGTGGGGGCGTACCGCGCCCTCCAGCCGTCTGAGGTCGGCGGTCCGCCAGTACGCGGCGGTGTGCCCCCGGATCAGCAGGACGAGGTCCTGCTGGGCCTGGGAGAGCCGCCCGCCGGCCGTGGGCAGCGCGGCCACGGCGGCGACGTGGCCGAGCGTGACGTCGTCGCACCGCTCGGCGCCGATCGCGGCGCGGCGTACGGCCGCCAGGTAGTGCTCCGCCAGGGAGTGGCCGAACTCCGGCAGCTCGTCGCGGAGCCGGCCGGCGTCGACGGGCAGGGCCAGCATGGCCGGCACCAGGCGGTACCGCTTCAGCGCCTGCACCGCCGTCCAGGTGGCGGTGCCCGACACCCGGAACGCGCCGGCGAGCGCGACGGCCTCCCGTTCCGTGCGCAGCGCCCTGTCCAGTTCCAGGACGATGCGCACCCGTTCCCGCGCGGCCGGCGGCAGCCAGGCGGTGCGGCCGGGCGCTGCGAGCTCCGCGCACAGCGCCAGGCAGGCCGACAGCCCCTCCTCGTCGTCGATCCGCTGGTTGACCGCCCGGTCGAGCCACGCGCCGACCGCCTCGTCCACCTGCCCGGCGTCCGCGAGCCGGGCGGCGATCCGCAGGGCCTCCCGGTGGGTCCAGGTCCGTGAGGGGTGCCGCCACAGGCCGCGCAGCAGTTCGGCGTCGGGGGACGTCCGGCCGCGGACCTCGAGGATCGCGAACATGATGTCGACCGTGCGCGAGGGCTCCCGTTCGGCCCGGGCCCGCCAGTGGTACTCCAGGAGCAGCGGGTGGTCCCGGAGGTCCCGTTCCCCGAGCAGTTCGGCGGGGAACTGCGCGAAGAGCTGCTCCTGTCCGTCCCGCCCTTCGAGGGCCTCCTGCACCGCCTCCGCCAGGGCCTCGCGCATCCGCGGCATGCCGGCGACGAGCTCCACCACCTCGCGCCGCAGACCGGGTCCGGGGCTCGCGACGCCGAGCAGGGTGCGGGCCACGGCGAGGGTCTCGCGTTCGACGAGGCCGGGTTCCGGGGCGAGTCGGGCGCCGAGCGCCCACAGCAGGAGCCGCACCCGCTGCCGGGCCGTGGCCGCCTCGCCGCCCAGCAGCCGTTCCCACAGGGCGGTGGCCCGCTCGCGTTCCGCCGGGTCGGTGAGCGGCACCGGCGCGGCCGCGTCCTCGGCGCCGGTCATGTACGCCCGCATCCGGGACTCGTGCAGCTTGCCCTCGATCTCCTGGTGCACGGCCGCGTCGCCGCCGGCCTTCGCCGCGTCGCTGAGCGCCGCCAGCTGCGCGTCGTCCAGGTCGCGGTGCTTGCGGTGCAGATCGGCGGCGACGGCGGCCCGGCGCGGCCCCAGGTGGTCGGCGCCGGCCAGCCAGCCGATCACCGCGCGCACGTCGGCGCCGGTGAGCGCGATGCCGCCCGAGGCCGCCGCGGCGGCGACCGGGGCGTGCCAGTCGGCCGGTCGCTCCTCCCCACCGCGGGTGTAGTCCGCCGTCCAGGACCAGACGGGGCGGACGGAGCCCACCCCGATCCGGGTCAGCAGGGACACCAGGCCGGGGACGGCCACCTCCGGGAAGTGGCCCCGGGAGAAGTCGAAGACGGTGTAGGCGGCCTCGTCGTCCGTGCCGAAGTCGAGCTGCGCCCCGGGCACCGTGCCGATCAGGTGCAGCCGGCTGCGGGCGGGCCGGAAGACGTAGGTGGCGAAGGAGAGGCGGCGGGCCAGCGGGGGCGGCAGCAGGTAGGAGACGGCGGCGAACCAGTGCGCGATCCGGTCGGTCGAGTCGTCGACGACCACGACCGAGCCGTGGTCGGTGAGCGTCGCGAACACGGCGGCCAGCAGGTCCGGCAGCCGCGCCGCGTGCGGGTGGGCGCGGAGGAAGTCGCGGACCGCGCGGGCGTCGAGCGGGCCGCGCGGGGGCGCCGCGAGCACCGGGATCTCGGTGTCCGGGGACGCCGAGCGGGTCCACACCGGCGAGTCCCACAGCTCGATCGCGAGCGCCCCGCCGCCGGCCGCGGGGAAGTCGTCGCTGTGCAGGGCGTGGGCGAAGTAGTTGCCGAAGCGGCGGGCCGAGTCCCGGCCCACGTAGGCCACGCACAGCGCGGTGGCGGTCCGGCCCTGCGGGTCGTACGGCCGGTAGCAGAGGTTGACCGGGCAGCGTGCGAGCAGTTCCGGGGTGTCCGACTCCACCAGGGCGCGCGGTGGTTCGTATCCGGCGAGGGCCTCCACGGCCTGCCGTGTCTCGAGGCTGACCCCCGCGCTGACGGCGTTGAACTGGAACCCGGAGAAGCCGGTGAGGCCGTGCTCGCAGGAGGTGTAGTAGAGCTGCTGGAAGTGCGCCCCGGGGCCGGCCGGCCCGGACGCGGCCCGGCCGGTCATCCGCGTCCCGCCTTCGGTACCGACCCGAACTCGGCGAGCAGCCACAGCAGCGGGTCGGCCACCCGGTAGGGCTGGATGCCGGTGTCGGCGACCCGGGCCTCGGGGGTGGGGTTGCGGCCGAGGGCGGAGACGCCGAAGTAGCGGTAGCGGGAGTAGTGGTTGTCCAGGAGCTGGTCGATCTGGACGCCGTCCCAGTCCTTGAGGAGCCGGCGCACCTCCTCGTGGACGCTGAGGCTGTCGCTCACGTCGAACCGGCCGCCCCGTGGGGCGTAGTCGCGCAGGGGGCTGCCGGCGTCCAGCTGGTGCCAGAAGGCGTCCATCTTGGAGAAGACCACCGCGATCGGCGTGTCGATCTTCTGGGCGGAGCGGCCGCCGCGCGGGGCGAGCAGCAGACCGGTGACCCGGGACAGGACGTTGACGGGCGCGTCGAGTCCCTCGGTGCCCGGCAGCGGCGTGCCCGGCAGGGCGCCGGCCCGGGCGTCGGACATCTGGAGCGGGTCGAGGAGCAGGATGATGCCGTCGGCGCCGGTGAGATAGCGGGTGTTGAGCTCCACGCTCTCCCGGGAGCTGAAGTCCTCGCCGGCGGTGTCGAAGAAGGACAGGACGGTGTGCTGGGGGCGTTCGCCGAGGAAGGTGCGCCGGCCCAGGCTGAACCGGAAGACCAGCGGGTCGACCCGGTTGAGGTTGGTGGAGGCGGTCTGGGTGCCGGGGAACATCTGGTTGTCGCGGTAGAGGCGGTCCTCGTAGTCGGAGCTGTAGCGGCGCATCGTCGCGTCGTCCAGGCCCATCAGGGCGGCCCCGAACGCCTCGCCCACCCTGTTCCTCATCTCGTGCAGCAGCACCGTCATGTAGACGGTCTTGCCGGACGCCTTCGCGCCGACCATGGCGATCAGGCGGTTGTCCACCCGGCCGAACTGGACGGGCAGTTCGGAGTGGCACACCGGGCAGATCCGGTAGGTGGTCTCGCCGTCGCAGCCGGAGCACACGGCGGTCGGTCTGCGGCCGTCGGCGGCGAAGTCCGGGCCGAGGTCGTGGCTCGGGCGCGGGCCACGGCGCTCGTCGAGCACCTGGTCGCGGCGGCGTGGGCACTGTTTCCCCGTGCGGCTGAGGCGGCTGTTGCAGCGGAAGCGGATCTCGCGCGGCGCGAAGTTCTCGTAGCAGTAGGGGCAGGTGAGTCGTCTGGCCATCAGGTCACTCGCAGTCTGTGCAGTGCCGTCGGGCGGATGTCGACGGGCGCGTCGGTGGCGGTGTTGGCGTCCGCGGGGAAGCAGACCAGCCAGGAGGGGCCCCGGGTGGCGGGCAGCGGGAACTCCACGGTCAGCGGGGTGCCGGCGGGCAGCCGCTGCGCGGGCACCTCGTGCAGCACGGTGCCCTCGGCGGTGCTGGTGGGGCGGAAACGGCCGAGGCTGTGGACGATGCGCAGCGCGGGCAGGTCGCAGCCGGTGGCGGAGGTGAAGGCGACCGAGGCGACCCGGCCCCTGAGGCGCCGGCGCACGGTCGGCTCGTACTCCACGACCGGTGCCTCGGCGGGCACCTGGAGGGACGAGGCGCCCTCGCAGTCCGCCACGGGGCCGGTCACGAGGGCCTCGACGGTCAGGGTGACCGCGCCCCGTCCGACGGCCAGGTCGAGACCGCCGTCGTGTTCGTAGACCCGGCGCCGGCAGAGCAGGTCGCCCTCCGCGGGGACGCCGTGGTGCGGTCCCTCGCCCGCGGGTCCCGTCTCGCGGCGCCAGCGGACGCGGGCGCTGAGGGCGCCGTCGGGCCAGGCCCACAGGACGAGGAGGTGGTCGCCGCGGCGCAGGGCCTGGAGCTGCCCGACGGGGACGGCGAGGTGGTCCCCCGGGTCGGTGACGGGCTCGGCGGTGCCCGCCGCCGGGGCGCCGGGGGCGGTGGCCGGGGCGTCCGGGGTCTCCGGGGCTCGGGGGGCGCGCGCGGCCGGTGGCGGCTCGGGCGGCTCGGGGACCGGCGCCGGCTCCGGTGCACGGCGGGGGCCCGGGACGGTGACGGTGGGAGGCTCGGGCACGGGCCCGGCGTCCGGGGCCGGTGGCCGCGGCTGTCGTTGCGGCTGCGGCTGCGGCTGCGGTGGCGTCGGGCCGTCCGGCGGCCGCCGGACGTCCGTGGTGGTCCGTGGGCCGCCGGGAGCGGTCCGGGGTGCGTCGCGGGACACCGCCGGTTCGGGGTCCTCCGGCAGTGGGCGCCGGGGCAGGGGGTCCGGGTCCAGCTCCGGTGGCGGTACGGCGGCGGAGTCCGGGTCCCTCGCGGGAGCGCCGGGGCGGTCCGCGCTCAGGTCCGGGAGAGGGGCGGTGACGCGCTCCGGCACGGGGTACCGGTCGCCGACCCGGCCCGGTCCCGGGGCGGGGCCGTCGACGATGCGCAGGACGGGGAAGTCCCCCAGCGCCAGCAGCCCCCGTACGACGGCCAGTTCGGGCAGGTGGCCGCGGACCGTGAGGCCCTGGGCGGCCGGCAGCGCCTCGATCTCGGCCCGCCGGCCGGGCGCCGCGCACAGGCCGCCGGCCAGCAGGACCGTGTCCACCTCCGGTCCGGGCGCGGTCAGTTGCTCCGCCACGGCGTCCAGCGTCCGCTGCCGCAGGGGCGCCACCGCCCGCTCGAAGCCGGCGCGGTCCAGGGTCAGCCGGTGCCGGCCGCCCGCCGGGTCCTCGACGGTCTCGTCGGCGGAGTCCGAGGCGCCGAGGGCGCGCCGCAGCAGCTCCGCCGCCCGGAGCGGGTCCACCCCGTCCGGCAGCCGCCCGGCGAGGACGCCGGCGAGTGCCGCGTCCCAGTCGTCGCCGCCGAGCCGGTGCGTGCGGGTCCGCACGAGGTGCACCGTGAGGTCGGGCGTGACGGCGAGGACGGTCAGGTCCAGGGTCGTCGCCCCCTGGTCGCAGACCAGCACCGTGCGGTCCACGCCCTCGTCGACGGCCCCGTAGTGCAGCGCCACCGCCACCGGGTCCGGCACGACGCGCGCGACGTCCAGTCCGGCGCTCTCGGCCGCGCGCCGCAGCTCGTCCTCACGGCCGCCGGACGCCTGTATGCCGAGGACCGCCTGCCGGTCCGGTTCCGCGGCCGCGGGGGCCGTGCCGGCCGGGGCGGGTCCGAACAGCAGGGGCAGCGCCCGCCGGGGCTCCAGGACGCCGTCCGCGCCGTCCAGTCCGGTGGTGGTCACGACCGGTCCGCCGTCGGGGCCGATCCGTCCGAGGCGTCCGAAACGGTGCCCGAGGTCGATGCCGATCACGTGTCCTCGCCCCCCTCCCACGCGCGGGGCGCGGTCCCGTCGGCCGTGACGCGGGCGGTGCCGTCGGCCGCGATGCCGGCCCGGATCCGGCTGCCCGGGGCCGGCCGGTGCTCCAGCAGGTGGCGGACGACGGCCGCCCGTACCCGCTCCAGCTCGTTGCGGATCTGCCGTCCGCCGTACGCCTGGTGCTCGGGGTCCGACATCCGCTCGGTGATCCACGGATGCAGGGTGTCCCTGTCGAAGTCCAGCTCGACCCGGTGCCGTTCGCGGACCGACTCGGTGAGCTGTCCGAGGAGCCGGTCGGCGATCCGCACGATGTGCTCGCGGCGCAGCATGTCGAAGACGACCACGCCGGGCTTGAGCCGCCCGTAGATCTCCGGCCTGCCGATCTGCCGGAACTTCTCCTCCACGGCCCGGGTGAAGTGCGCCTCGAGCTCGGCGTAGGTGAGCCGGTCGCCGCGCTCGCCCAGCAGGTCCTGCACCGCTTCCGCCCCCGTGTTGGAGGTGAAGATGATCAGGCACTGGGAGAAGTAGGCGGTCTGGCCGCGTCCGTCGGTGAGCCGGCCGTCCTCCAGGATCTGCAGGAACTTGTCCAGCACCTTGGGGTGGGCCTTCTCGATCTCGTCGAAGAGCAGCACGCTGAACGGCCGTTCCTGCACCCGCCGGGTCAGCTCGCCGCCCTGCTCGTGGCCGATGTAGCCCGGCGGGGCGCCGGCGAGGCGTTCGGCCGCGTGCTCCTGCTGGTACTCGCTCATGTCGAAGCGGGCGTAGGCGCTCTGGTCGCCGAACATCAGCTCGGCCACCGACTTGGCCAGTTCCGTCTTGCCGACGCCGGTGGGCCCGACGAAGAAGAACGCGCCCCGGGGCCGCGCGTTCCCGGAGTTGCCGAAGTCGACGCCGACGAAGGCGGACTGCAGGGCCGAGGCGACCGCGTCCACGGCCTTGGACTGGCCGACCACCCGCGTCCCCAGCACGCCGGCGGCGCCGGCGACGGTCTCCCGGTCGAGCTGGGTCCACGGGTCGACGCTCACGTTGAGCCGGTGCTGCTCCAGGAGCTTGTCGGGTTTGTGCAGGGGGACGTCGCGCAGCCACGAGGTCCGGGCGAGGGAGTCGATGTCCCAGCCGGTCATGCCGTCGGTGGCGCCCACGAGGCCCTCGAGGTCGGCGCGCGAGGCGTCCTGCCCGCCGTTGAAGTGCCGGTGCAGCCAGCTCAGCCAGAGCCGGCGCTCGCTGGGGTCGGGCGGGCCGATGTGGAGGGCGGCGATGCGGGGGTCCTCCAGGTGGAACCAGCCGGGCAGGCGTCCGACGTCGCCGACCGCGCAGAGGACGGCGTTGCGGGCGTGCGGGGCGGGTCCCGCGGCGGAGTGCGGGGTCACGGCGTCCGTCATCGCGGCCCGCAGCCGCAGGTAGCCGAGGTGCGAGGCGGGCTGGCCGGGCGGGAGGTGATGGTCGACGTCCTCGAAGACGAACGCCGTGGCCGCGTCGGGCGAGGCGACGAGGCGCTGCACGACGGCGACGACGTCGTCGAAGGTCCGGGGCCGTCCCGGCGTCCGCGGGGTCAGCAGGCGGTCCCGGCCGCGCTGCCGTTCGTCGCCGCGCCGGGTGCGCGCGGCGGGGGCCTCGCCGTCGCCGGACGCGGCGCCGTTGTCGCCGCCGTCGTCGCCGCGGTTGTCCCAGGGCCGTGCCGTCCGGCCGTCCGGCGGTGTCCGGTCCCGGCCGTCCGGCGCGCCGGGCCGCGCCTGCGGTGCCGCGCCGCCCGGCGTGGCGGCGTGGGTGCCGGGTGTGTCGCCCGGCGGGAGTCCCGCGGCCAGGCGGTCGAAGTGCTCGGCGTGCTCCGGGATCGGGAACGTGAGCCCGCCGACCGGGTCCCACCAGCCCACCGTCTCCGCGCCGCGCACCACCAGCACCTCCGCGACGACCCTGCGGAAGGACGCGGGCCGGTCGTGGAACCACCAGCGGTCCCTGATCTGCCCGTTGAGGATCACCTGGCGTCCGCGCCGCAGCTCCCACCCGAGGGATATCGCCCACAGCGGCATCATGCCGTCCGCGGCGGCCGGTTCCCCGTCCCGTCCGGCACCGCCCGGGGCGCCGGCGCCCGCGCCGGGCCGGGCCGTGCCGACGCCGTTCGCCCGCTTCCCCCAGTCGACCGTGCTCACCGGCTCCACGTCCATTCCTCGGTGCCGGGCAGCTGCCGGGCCTGCCGCGAGGGCGGCTTGCCCTGCCAGGTGAGCTCGTCGGGGACGAAGCCGTCCTGTCCGCCGACCGCCTCGTGCACCCGCTCCAGGAGGTCCTCCGTCGTGTCGCACACCGCGCCCTCGGGCGCCGGCTCCACGGCCACGTCCGGCTCGCCGTCCACGTGGTAGACGAGGACGGGCGTGCCTCCGGAGTCCGTGGCGACCGTGGTCTCGTAGCTCGCGCCGCTGGGGCGTTCGAAGCGCAGGACGAGCCGCTCGCCCTGGTCCTCGCCGCCCAGGAAGGCGAAGCCCTCGCCGAGCATGGCGTCCTGGAGGGCCTGGCCGAGGTCCATCCGCCGGGTGTGGGCCAGCTGGAGTTCGTCCAGCCGCGCCTCGGCCTCGGGGAGCAGCTCCTCCAGCGCGGTGACCGCGGCGAGGGCCTCGGCCGCCTCGCCCGCCGCGAGCGGCCCGGTGACGGCGCGCAGAGCCTCCTCGATCCGCGCCGCGAGGTCCGGGTCGGCGAGTTCCCGGGCGTCCTCCGCCGCGTCCCGCGCGGATCGCCGCACGACGTCGAGCCGGTCCGCCGCCTCACCGAGCGCGGCCGTCAGACGCTCGCGTTCCGCCTCCTCGGCCGCTTCCTCGGCCGCGGCCTCGGCCGCCGCGCGTTCCTCGGCCTGCCGCCGTGCCTCCCGCACCTGCTGCTCGCGCTGCCGCTCCGCCTCGACGCGTCCCTCGGCGGTCGCGGCGTGCCGGGCCAGCGCGTGCTCCATCGTGCCGAGCAGGGCCTCGAAGCGGGTCCGGCCCTCCGGGCCGGCCGAGGCGCGCAGCCGGCCGAGCAGTTCCAGGCACCGCTGCCGGCCCTCCGCGTCGTGCTCCGCGGCGTCCGGCCCGATCCCGGCGAGCCTGCGTTCGAAGCCGGCCAGGACCGCGCCGGGGTCGGCCGCCCGGCCGGAGTCGTCCTGCCGCCGGTCCAGCAGGACGATGCGGCCGCGCAGCTCCTCGATCGCCCCGCCGAGCCGCTCCTCGTGGCCGATCCGGTCCCGCAGCGTGCGCACCTGCCGTTCCAGCTCGTCCAGTTCACCGGCCGGGACGCCCGTGCCGGACGTCCGGACGCGGACGAGCAGGTCGCGCACCTCGTCGAGGCGGCGTGCTTCGGCGCCCGCCTCCTCCCGGCCGAGCCGGGAGGCGTGGGCCTGCTGTTCGGCGGCGCGCCGGGCGGCGAGCTCGTGCCGCCGGTGCTCGGCCGCGGCCTGTGCCCGCTCCCGGCGGGCGGCGGCCTCCTGGGCCCGCCGGGCGGCGAGTTCGGCGCGCTCCCGGGCGCGTTGGGCCTCGCGGCGGCGGCGTGCCGCCTGCTGTTCCCGGCGCCGCCGTTCCTCGCGCTGCCGGTAGGCGGGAGTGACCCTGACGGTGCTGTACTTCGGTGATCCGCTCATGCTTCCCTCCGTGCCTGGGTGTGCAGCACGAAGCCCCGCGCCGCGAGTTGTTCCTCGAGTCCCTCCCGGAAGCCGGGGGTCGGTGGCACCCCGGCCCAGGAGAGCGATCCGTCTGCCTCCAGCGAGAGTTCGACGCCCGCGCTGGTGTCGGGCTGGTCCGCCAGGTGGGCGTAGCGGCCGGTGAGGGCGACGATGCGCTGGTTGGCCGAGCCCCGCCAGCGCAGGCCGGCGTGGCGCGCGGCGACATAGGGGCCGTCGACGAGGAGGTCGAGGCGCCGCAGCAGGGCCTGCCGGTCCGGACCGCCCCGGCGCAGGGCCTCGTACCGGAATCCCGAGTAAGCCATCGCGCTGAGGCCGGGCCTGCGGGCGCGCACCTCGTCGAGCAGCGCGGCCAGCGGGGCCGCCTGGCTGAAGGGTTCCCCTCCGGAGAGGGTGACGCCCTCCACGTCGGGCAGCGCGCAGAGCCAGTCGGCGAGTTCGCCCACGGTGTACGCGGTGCCGCCCTCAAAGGGCAGTGTCTCGGCCGCCACGCAGCCGTGGCAGCGCAGGGGGCAGCCCTGCACCCAGATCACGGCGCGGGTGCCCGGGCCGAGGACGGTGCAGTGGCCGAGCCTGCGGGCCACGGAGAGCCGGGTCGTCTCGCTCATGCGGTGTTCTCCTCCGTGTCCTTCCCGTCGCCGGACCGTTCGGCCAGGTCGCACCAGGGGCACCAGGGCCGCTCCACCGTGTGCACGTGCCGCGGGTCCGTCCGGCAGGTCCGCAGCCGCGCGGGGGCCGACTCGGCGGCCAGCGCCTCGGCCCAGGCCGACGCGGGGGGCCGTACGCCGCCGAACGCGGCCCGCAGCAGGTCCGCGAGCCGCCGGGGCAGCAGGTCGGCGGGCGGCGCGGAACGGGGCAGCAGCACCGACGTGCGGTCGAGGAGGCGGCACCGGCCGTGCAGGACGTTGTCGTCGTAGGAGCGGTATTCGCCGCCGTCCGCGGGATACCCGGCGAAGGGGTGCAGTCCGTCCATCAGCAGCTGGTGGACCAGGACGGCGAGCACGAAGTCGTCCGAGGCCCGCTGCGGCGGAGTGCCGGCGGGCGCGCCGATCCGTTCGGGCGCGAGGTAGCCGGTGGTGCCCATCCGCCCGGGGAAGAGTTCGCCGCCGTCCGTGAACTGCCAGGAGTCCACGTCGGCCATCCCGACCCCGCCCCGGTCGTCGACCCACAGGTTGTCGGGCTTGAGGTCGCCGACCACATAGCCCTCGGCGTGCAGGTCGGCCAGCAGGCGGGCCAGCGAGTGCGCGGCGGTCAGCGCGGTCGCCCAGGTGGCCCGGGGCAGCAGAGCGCGGCGGGCGGCCGGGGTCAGCAGGTGCGTGAACGGCCGGTGGGCGTGGCGCATGTCGGCCATCACGTAGCCGTCGACGCCGTCGGCGCCCGGACCTCCGGTGCGCACCCCCACCATGGGCCAGGCGAGCCGGGCCGGCGTCGCGGAGAGCAGCCGGACCGTGCGGGGCTCGCGGCGCTGGCGCACCAGCCGGGCTATGCGGCGGCGGTAGGCGGCCGGGTCGGGCGGGTCGGGGACGAGCTTGGCCACCAGCGGCCGCGCGTCGTCGACGCCGTACACGACTCCTTCCGAGCCGCTGCCGATCCGCTCGGTGAGGCGCCATTCGTGTCCGGTGCCGGACACCACCGTGAGGGGCATCGTCACCTCCCGCCGGCCAGGGCGCACAGCACGGTCAGGTCGTCGCCGGTTCGGGCCGCCCCCGGCCCGGAGAGCAGGGCCCGCAGGGGCTCGGCGTCCCCGCCGTTGGCGCGGAGGGTGGCGGCGAGCCCGCAGAAGAACCGCTCCGACGGCAACGGCCCGGCCTCCGGCGGCAGTCCGCGTACGGAGGGGTGGTCGAGGGTCAGCGCGGCGCAGCCGTCCGTGGCGAGGACGACGCCGCTGAGGTCCGGCTCCCAGACCACGAACGTCCGTGCCCGCAGCGCGGCCCCGGGCGAGGAGAGGAAGACCGGCTCCGGTGCGCCGGGTCCGGGCGGCGGCAGGACGAGGTGGCAGCGCTCGGCCGGTTCCGGCTCCGCGGCGGTGGCGGCCTCCCGGGTGAGGAGCGTGCCGAAGCAGTCGCCGACCGAGACGAACGCCGCCCACGGCGGCCGGACGAGGGCGGCGGCCAGGGTGGCGGCGAGGGCGCCGGTGTCCACCGTGCCGGCGTCCGGCGGGTCCGGCGGGTCCGGCCGGTGCGCCGGAGCCGTCGCCCGCAGGACGGCCGTCACCGACCGCACGTACTCCGCGACCACCCGGGCGCCGGCCGCGGCGGTCCACCGGGTCCAGGTCTCCGGGGAGTCCGCCGGGCCGGGGGCGTCCTCGGCCAGCACCCGGCAGGCCGTGTCCGCGGCGATGTGGGCGCCGAGCGCGCTGCGTTCACGGCCGCCGGCGCCGTCCGCGACGGCGAGGACCGCCGCGTCCCCCAGGTCGACCGCCTTGAAGGCGTCCTGGCATCCCCGTCCCGCGGCCAGGTGTCCGGTGCCCTGGACGACGGCCCCGGCGACGATCACTGGAACCGCTCCTCGAGCAGTTGCATACGCCGCTGCCGTTCCGCCAGCCTGGCCGCTTCCCTGCGCATGTCGTCGGGGGTCTGGTGGGGGGTGCTGCGGTCCGAGCTCAGGAACATCAGCTCGAGGATCCGCTCGAGGCTCAGGCCGTCCAGCATCAGCGTGCCCTCGGGTGCGAGGACCTCGAGGAGTTCCAGGTCGGCGCCGCTCACTCCGACGGCCTGGAACACGCACTCGCCCCGCTCCTCGCCGCGGCGCACCTTCTCCGCCGTGCCGGCCAGGGCGGCGGGGTCCATCCGCCGCCCCTCGGCGTCGCTCGGCGCGCCGTCCGTCAGCACCCACAGGATGGGGCGCCGCACCTGGACGCACTGTGCCTGGAGCGACCGGTAGCGCTCCCGGGCGAGGTCGAGCGCCGTCTCGACTGCCTCCGTCATGCGGGTGAGCCCGGACGCCTCCAGCCGGGGCGGACGCATCCGGTCCACCGGCACGAAGAGCCGGTCCGCCGTGGTCTCCCCGGCCGGCGCCATCGTGCCGCGGACCGGATCGAAGACCCGCACCCGCGAGTCGAACGCGATCAGGCAGACCTCCACCCGGGTGCGCAGTCTCGGCTCCCTCCTGACCTCGGCGAACCAGCGGGTCAGCGCGTCGTTGAGTTCGTCGATGCGGGGGCTGCCGGCCGGCCGCCCCATGGAGGCGGACGTGTCGAGGAGCAGGACGACGGGCTGCCGTTCGTCCAAGCCCTCCGCGAACCCGAAGCCGTACTCACTCATGCGCGGGCCGCCCGTCCCCGGTCCCCGGCGCGGCCCCTCGGGCGACGAGGCGGTGCCCCGCGGTGTCGGTGCCCACGACGACCTCCGTTCCCGGCGGCATTCCCGGGGGGTCCGGGCGCATGCACAGCAGCACACCTTCGACCAGTACGTACGTGTCGGGCATCGGCCAGGTGACGATCCGGCCCGGCGCCCCGAGAGCCCACTCCCGCATCCCGCCGCTCATGCGCCCACGTTAGGTGTCGGACCGTCAACTGTCCCTGGCACGACGGAAATAAGTGGTGCTGACATCCTCCGACACCTCCCAGTGCTCCCCGTGCGCCCCCGAAGATCCCCGTGCACTCCCCTGTGCGCTCACGCGCCCTCGCCGGCGCCTCCCACACCTTCCCGTGCGGACCGGGGCACCCTTCCATTGCACCGGGTCACCCGGTCGGCCGCTGGTCGCGGGCCGGGCGGATCCTGGCCTGGATCCGTTCCACCACCGCCGCCGCCTCCGCGGTGCGCACCAGGAAGTGGACGTCCCACCGCGCCCCGCGCGCCAGTTCCGCCTCGAGCGCCGCCCACACGGCGGCGAGACTGACGTGGTACGGCAGTCCGCCGCGCCCCGATCCGAGCAGCGGGAAGCACACCGAGCGCAGCGGGGGGTCGTGGCGGTCGTGCTCCCGGGCCAGCACGGCGAGCGCCCGGGACGCGGCCCGGGTGACGTCGGCCGGCAGCACGTCGTAGTCGTTGGTGCCGGCCCGCGGTACGGCGACGGCGGCGTGGTAGATCCGCCGCACGCCCTGTTCCGCCAGGGCGCCCGGGCCGGTGGCGACCACCGTGCCGGGCAGCACCGCGCGGCCCGACGTGCCCTGCCGGTCCGCCCAGGCCCGCAACTCGTCGCGCACCGGGTCGTCCAGGACCTCGCCGGTCACGCCGCGCACGGCGGCCGCCCGGCGCAGCGACGCGGCGACCGACGACTTGTACGACTCGGGCAGCGCGAAGTAGACGTTGGCCGGGGAGACGATCACGTCCACGTCGCGCAGCAGGTCCGCGGGGTGCACGTGGAGGGTGAGCCGCACGTCCCGGCCGGCGACCCTGGCCGCCACGGAACGGTGGGTGCCGGTGCCGCCGTCGGCGGCGGGCGCGGCGGCGGGGGCCCCGGCCGCCTCCGCCATCAGCAGCACGATGTGCTCGGCGATCTGTCCGAGCACCATCACCTCGTGGTCCTTGCGGAACCGCTCGACGCTCACCCCGTACACCGCGGCCGCCCTGGCGCGGCGGGAGGACGCGGGCCAGTCCCTGGTGCCCTGCGCCAGGCCGAGGGTGTACTCGGCGGCGGTGCGCAGGGTGCCCGCGTCCAGGCGCGACACGGCGAGCCGCAGCAGCGCCTCGACGGCGGCACCCGGGGTGCGGGCGGCGCCCGCGCCGACCGCCTCGGCGGCCGGCTCCAGCGCGGGCAGCGCACGCCCGCGCAGCCGGACCAGGCCCGCGCGTCTGACCTCCCTGAGGTCGCTGTGAAGTGACGCGTGGTCAGGAGGAGTCGAAACCATGCGCTCACGATGGCACCGGGTTTCACACCCGGACAAGCGGGACGACCGGCCCCGGGGGCGGGGCCGCGCCGCCCCGGTCGTTAGCGGCGCTCCGGCCGGGAGATCTCCGAACGGAGCTGTGCGAGCAGCTCGTTCGCCCGGTCGATGCCCGCGTCGGAGCCGAGGTCCGCGATGCCGGCGTCCGGCAGCACCTCCAGCGGCTTGCCGTCGCAGCCCGCGCAGCCCCCGACCCGGTCGTGGAAGAGCACCAGCGCCTGCTCGGGCCGGTTGCGCCGCGACTGCCAGACCAGACCGACGATGTCGGGGGCCTGCGCGCGGATCTCGCTCGCCCAGCGCCTGGCCTGCGGATAGTTCCGCTCGTCCTCGAGCAGCGTGGAGTCCTGGCAGACGGCGGCCAGGTCCCGTTCCCCGACCAGCGAGACGAGGCACAGGTCGCACCTGGTGCGCAGGGCGCTCAACGACCGTCCCCGGACGGTGATCCAGGGGATGTACCGCATGCTGAACCGCGGGTCGTAGGGCCGCGAGCGCAGCACGCTCTCGGCCAGGGCCGTCGTCGGGTCGGCCGCCAGGTACAGGGAGTGGTACGGGTCCAGCACCGTGCCGTCGAAGCGGCTGCCCACCATGTGGTCGTGGACGTCCGCGAGGTTGGGGTTGAACTGGTCCGGCGCGTAGCGGGACTTGTGCACCCGCCACAGCTCCGTGCCGGCCGGGACCACCTGCCGGTTGGGGCGCAGCTCCAACGGCGTGGTGGGGAAGAAGCCGCTCATCAGTCCCCCTCCGCCAGTGCCGTGGCCGCGCCGACCAGCTCGCCGTCGGGCAGCCGGCCGAGGAGCGACGCGGGTGTCCCGCCCAGCCAGCTGTTCCCGCTGAGCCACCAGGCGGCGGCGCCCCAGGGGTCGACGTCGGCGAGGAGCACGCGGTTGACCTCGAGGACCACCTCGTACGGGCTGCCGTCGCCCGCGCCGAACTGGAACTCCGGGTAGCGGTCACCGCCCCGGGCGTCCGTCAGTCTGATCAGCTCGGGCGGCGGTGCCGTGCCGCCGCACCGGGCCCGCGCCTCGTCGGCGGACAGGGCCGGCGTCCTCAGCAGCTCGTCCTGCGCGGGGTCGCCGGCCGCGCCACCGCCGCCGGGCTCCGTACCGGTGGAGGGTGCCGGGATCACCAGCCGGGCCATCAGCTCCCGCGCTCCGGTCACCGTGGACGGCCCGGGCGGCGCCGTGACCAGGCGCACGGGGTCCAGCGCGGCGCGCACCGGATGGTCCAGCGGCAGCGGCAGCAGCGCCAGGCGCACGCCCTGGAAAGCCCTGCGGACCGCCCGGATGTCGTCGGACGGCGCGTCGGCGAGCGCGGCCAGCCTGGTCAGCAGCAGCGCGTACTGCTCGTCGTCGAGTCCGTCCCGGACGGTGTCCCGGTGTTCGCCGATCAGGGCGAGCAGCCGGTCCGCCGCGCCGCCGCGGTTCCCGCCGGTGTCGTCGCCGTTCACGCGCTCCCCCTCTCCGTCGTGCCGTGTGCCGTGCCGTCCCTCATGTCCGCGTCCTCGCTTCCCTCCGTGTCCGGGCGCCGCCCCTGGGCGTGCCGGGGCGTCGACGCGCCTCCCGGCCGTCCGCCTCGTCGGGCCGCCCCGGTCCCGGCCGGGTCCGGCTCCAGCGTGCCGGTCCGTACTATGCCGACCCGCCGGGCGCCCGGTGGTCCGTTCCGCCCGATTCCCGGGTACGGCGCCCGGGATCCGCCCGGGAAGCGCCCAGATCGGCGCGCATCTCGCGCCGCATCTCCCGCAGCCGCTCCCACAGCGCGTCGATGCCCGCCTGCGCGGCGGCGGACGACTCCCCCGGCCGCGGTACGCCGTCGTCCAGCCGCCGGACCATGCCGTACACGATGCCCAGGTGACGGCTGACCTCCGCCGCGTGCCCGAGCACCCGCTGCGGCAGCCGCATCTGCGCCTCCGCGTACACGTCCCGGTACTGGTCGCGGGCCCCGGTCAGCCGCTGCCGCGCGGAGGGCAGCTCCTCGGCGCGGTCCAGGGCGTGCAACTGGTCCGTGAGCGCGGCGAGATACTGCCGGCCGGCGGTGTTGAGCGCCACGTAGCAGGCCCGCCGCTCCCGCTCCTCGCCGCGCCGTTCCCGCAGCGCCTCGGCCCGCTCCTGCTCGCGCTGCCGGCCGCGGTCCGCCGCGCGCTGGGTCAGCAGCGCGGACAGCAGCGTCCCGACGACTCCGACGACCGCGGCGACCGGTGCGGCCGCTCCCCCGAGATCCACGCCGCCGCCTCCCCCGTACTCGCTCCGCTGTTCCGCCGGGACCAGCGAAGCAGCAGGTCACCGGCGTCGGGAAGCCCCGGCCCGGACGACGACCGGTGTTCGCCCCGCCGCCGACCACCGCGGCCGCCGACGGGCGGGGCAGGGCGCCTCCTGGCCGATTTCCGGGCGTCTCGCGGGAGTTGGGGCGATCGCCGTTCCGCGGGAACCCCGGCGGAGCCATCATGGGGCCACGGGGGCCGGTGAGCCGGCGGGTACGGTCCCGCGGCGGACAGGGGGCACGCGAGCATGGTGAACGACGAGGCGGACGGGGGCGTCCGGGGGCTGCGGCTCTGGGCGCAGGACGCGGTCGGACGGGCGGCCCGGCTGGCCGTCCGGACGGGCGAGGGGACGGTGTCCCCGGGCGACTTCGACGGGCCGGTGGCCGAACTGTCGGGTCTGCGCGACCTCCTGGACCACGACCGGCCGCTCCTCGGCCTGGTCACGGTACGGCTCGGCTGGCTGCTGGCCGTCCGGTACGCCACCGGGAACGGCACGCCGGAGGACCGCGAGCGCGCGCGGCACCTGCTGACCGAGGCACGGGACCCCTCGACGCCCGCGGGCGAGGCGGTGACGGCGCAGGACAGGCAGATGGCGGCGCTGCTCCTGATGACCGTCTCCGAGTCCTCCATGCCGGTCGGCACGCCGGGGGCCGCTCCGGACTTCTGGCACGTCTTCGACCGGGCCCAGCAGTTCGGGCCGGGGGCGGCGGCCGAGGAAGCGGCGAGGCTCGCCGCGCTGGCCGGCGAGGCCGCGGACGCCGGGCAGCTGCCGTTGCCGCCGGAACTGCTGGAGCAGCTCACGCTGATGCGGAACCTGCTGGGCCATCCGGCGATGAACGACTTCTCCGACCCGGAGGGGCTGCTGGCCATGCTGCCCGACGGCTTCCCGTTCGCCGATCAGCTCCGGATGCTCGTGGACCTGGCGAAGGACCTGCCCGAGCCTCCCCCGGACGCCGCCACGCCCACGGACCCCGAGGCCGACGACGATGCCGGAAGCACGATCGCCGGCTCCTGGCTGGCCGCGATCTTCGGCACCACGGACGCCCTGCGCACGGGCGACCCGGAACAGGTCAGCCGGCTGCTCCGGCGGCTGGGCACGGACCTGGACCGGCTGCCGGAGGGCCACGACCGGGCCCCCGAGATCGAGAACCTGATGCGCCTGGTGCTCCAGGCCGGGCAGCCGCTGGGCGGCGGCCACCAGGACACGGACGTCGCCCGCGAGCACGCGAGCCGGGTCACCGAGCACTTCGAACGGCAGGCGGCGTCCGACCCCGCCGCCGCCGGACTCCTGATCGGCAACCGGGCGATGAACCTGCTCACCCGGGTGCGTGAGGCGGAGGAGGCGGAGTCCGCGGCGGACCTCACGGCGCTGGTGGCCGAACTCGAGGACCTCGAGCGGTCCGCCCCGGACGGTCACCCGTTCCGCCCGGTGGTGCGGCTGGCACTCGGCGCCGCGCTGACCAGCCTCGGTTCGCTCACCCACGACACCGGGGCACTCATGCGCGGGTTCGCCCACCAGGAGGAGATCCTGGCGAGCGTGCCCACCACGTCCCTCGGGCTCCCGGACGCGCTGGCCTCGACGTTCCGGGACACGCTGCGCACGGCCCGGGCCGTCGTGAGCGGTACGCCGGACGAGATGCCCGCGTACGTCCCTCCCGCCGCGGACGCCTCCACGGAGACCCGTTTCCTCTCCGCCCTGGCGGCGACGATGCGGCACTCCGCGACCGGGGATCCGGCCGACCTGGACGCCGCCATCGACGAACTGGGGCGGGTCCGCGACCGCGTCCGGCAGGGCCGGTCGCCGCAGATCGCCGCCCCCGCCCTGTGGCAGCTCGCGGAGAACCACCGACTCCGTCTGGAACGCACCCAGGATCCCGCGGACCGGGACGCCGCCACGGACGCGGCGCTGGAGTCCCTCCAGGCACTGGCCGGCGACGTCGTCCTGCAGGACGGCCCCGACCACGGTCTGCTCACCGCCCGGTCCGGCGCCGACCGCGGCATCCGGGCCGCGATCTGGGCCGCGTCGCAGGGCCGGGTCGAGGAGGCCGTGGCCGCGCTGGAGCTGGGCCGGGCCCTGGTGCTGCAGGCGGCGTCCACCTCGCGGGCCGTGCCCGACCTGCTGGAGTCCCGCGGGCACCACGACCTCGCCCGGGAGTGGCGGGAGGCGGACACCGCGTCCGCCGGGCGGTCCGGCGTGCTTCCCCGCGAGCTGCCCAGCTCGCTGCGGCGCCGCGCGCTGGAGGCCCTCGGCCACCGCGAGCCGGGCGGCGCGCTGTTCCGCACGCCGACGGTCGAGGACCTCAAGGCCGGTGTCGCGGAGGGCGACGCGGACGCGCTGGTCTACCTGCTGGCCGGCGAGGGCACCGTGCCGGGCATGGCGATCGTGGTCGGGCCGGACACCGGCACGGGCGTACGCGCGCTGCCCCTGCTCTCCGGCGAGCACAGCGGCCCGCTGGAGCGGTACCTGGACGCGGCCGCCCGGCACCAGGCGGAGCCCCGGGATCCCGCGGCCACCGCCGCGTGGGAGGAGGCCCTGTCCGAGCTGTGCGACTGGGCGACCGGAGCGGTGGTGGTGCCCGTCATGACCGGCCTGGCGGAACGTCTCGCCGCCAACGAGAACCGGCGCCGGGACCGCCCCGGCCCGCCCAGGATCGTCCTGGTGCCGTGCGGGCGCCTCGGCATCGTCCCCTGGCACGCGGCACGGCTCCCGGCCGGGGCACCGCACGCGTACGCCTGCCAGGCGATCGTGTTCAGCTACGCGGCGTCCGGCCGGCAGTTCCTGGACGCGGTCCGCCGCGCCCGGCGGGTCCCGGGGGACGATCCCGTCCTGGTGGCCGACCCGACCATGGACCTCGTCCACGCCGACGTCGAGGTCAGGGCGCTGCGGGACGTCTTCTACCCCCGGGCACGGCTGTGCGGGGAGATCTTCGACGAGCCCCCGGAGCGCCTGGCCGCCGGCACGCCCGACGAGGTCCTGGCGCTGCTCGCCGGCACACCGTCGCTGCTCCACGTCGCCTGCCACGGCTCGGCCGGCCCGAGCCCGACGGCGTCCGCGCTGCAACTGGCGTACCCGGAGGGCCGCGCCGAGCCGGCGCCGGACGGGGACGGGTCACCGGCGTCGCCGAACCCCGGCCTGCTGACGGTGTCCCGGCTGCTCGGCCGCCGGGCGGGGGTACGGGACGCCCCGGACGGCCCGCTGGTCGTGCTCAGTGCCTGCGAGACGGACCTGAGCCGGCGCGACCATGACGAGGCGCTCACCCTGACGACCGCGTTCGTGGCCGGCGGTGCGCGGGACGTGGTGGGCTCGCGCTGGGCCACCCGGGACTCGGCCTCGGCGCTGATGATGGCCGTGTTCCACCACCACCTGGCGGTCGAGGGCCGCAGTCCGGTCGACGCGCTCCGGGCCGCGCAGATGTGGATGCTGGACCCGAGGCGCACCGCCCCGGCGTCGCTCGGCGGCGACCTGCTCGCCGAGCTGCGCAAGGGCCCGGTGCTGGACCGCCCGGCGGCCTGGGCCGCGTTCATCCACCAGGGCCATCCGGGTCCCGGTACGACGCGGGCCTCCTCGGCCGCCGGCTGAGAGCCGGGGCGGGGGGGGGGGGCGGGGGCCCGCCCGCCCCCCCCCGGCCGGCCCCCCGCGAACACAGCGGGGGGGGGGCGGGGGCGAAGAAAAAACCGGGGCCCC